>JADHXV010000085.1 GCA_016782785.1 Planctomycetota bacterium
GTCGGCCCCGCCGAGCCGTGGAACCTGGCCCGTCCGAAGGAAGACGCCCCGCGCCCACCGTCCGCCGCAGGCCGGGCCGAAGTCCCGCCGTCCCGCGGCCCGTGATTTTGGTTTTTCCGCTTGACACGGAACCGAAAGGGTGTCATATACAAGACGGTGCGGGAGTGGGCTGCATTTCCATCCTCGGTCGGCGTGCCTGCCAGGGGCGGCGACCGAGACGCCGGCAGGAGGTTGCTTCTAGCGACAAGGCCGGCACGAACCCTTCGGGCAGCGCCGTTCAGGCTTCTTCTTACAACCGGAGAAGAGGACGGCCGTAAGGCCGTCTTTCCAAGCGGCAGCGGCTTCCTACCCCTCGGTCGCTGCCGCGATTTTTCGGCTTCCCCCAATCACCCCGACTGTGAACGTGACATGTGCGCGCGGCGCCGTTCGAGCCGCGACCGGGAAGTCGCGGGTGTCCCGGCCATTCGCTGCGCTCATGGCCGGGCGTTGGCGCGCGAGCATCGCGCGCCGCCGTTTCAATCCGAAATCCGAATTCCGAGATTCGAAATGGGGGGTCGCTTACGCGCCGGGTTTGGCGGCGGGGGACGGTTCGGCGGGACGAATCTCCAGGACCCACTCGGACGCCTCGGCGGGCACGGCCCCCGGCCGCGCGTAGAACGCCTTGACGTAGTGGATGCCGTCGGCGTCCGCCTGCGCGGGCACCCAGTAAATCATCGCGCTCGTGTCGCGCAGGTTCGTGGTCGCAACGCTGCCCGAGAGGCCGCTCAGGAACACCTTGCCGTCGTCCAGCGTGGCCGGCCCCGCGTAGACCCATCGGCCTTCGGCGAGCGGCTTGCCGTCGGAGGTCGCTGCGAGCAGCCGCTCGGCCGGAATGCGGACCTCCCGGCCGTCGGCGCTGCGGGCCACGAGCGCGAGCCGAACCGCAGGGCCCGCCGGGCCGCGGGCCGCATCGTCGCCCACCGGGGCCGGGTGCTCGCCTCCATCAAAGCCGGCCTTGGCGAACGCGTCGGCTACGTCGCGGGCCGAGCCATCGGTCACGAGGACGGCCAGCGCCTTGTGCTTGCCGGAGGCCGCCAGCAGCCATTCGACCACGCCCCTGGCCCGGGTCGGCCGGACGGGGATGCGGACGGTCCGGGCGGCAACGTCCACCGCAATCGCCGGCGGACGGTCGGCCTGGGCCGTGCCGGACGGCTGGGGGGCCGGTTTCGCGCCGGTGAAGGGACGGAGATCGTCGGGCTCGACCAGGAGCGGCTTGAGATGGCGGTAGACGTCGGGCGCGTCGGACGTGTCGGACGTCTTGGGTGCGTCGGACGGCGCCGCGCGGGGCGCCTCGGCAGCGGCATCCCGGGCCGGGGCCGATGGCGCGCCAGCCGCCGGCGCGCTCGCAACCCACAGGCCCGCCGCCATCACAAGAATCACTTTGACCGCAACCGCCATGGCGTCTCCTTGCCCGGCCCGCGACGGACGCCATTCTAAACCGTTGGGCCGGCGTGTCAACTGCCGTCATCGGCGGCGCGCCGCTGTTCGAACCATCTGCGCGGCGCTATTCGAGCCGCGACCGGAAGGTCGCGGGGACACTTGAACGGCGCGTGAGGCCCGTGTTGCCGACCGAACGTCCCCGCGTGCTCCCGCACGCGGCTCGGGGGCGCGTGCGCCGCGCTCAGGTCCGTTTAAGTCAACTTTTTCGCTTGGCGTGCCGATGAAAAGCGCGTAGCATGAAGAGACGAAATCGATCGGTCTCCTGCCGTGTTCGTGTTAGGAAACATTTGGAACAACCTATGAGCCTGCATTGGGAGCCGAATTGGATGGCCGCGGTCACGCCCGCTTAGACGGGAAGGCCAACGCCCTCCAGAGGCACCCCTTTAACATGCGGGTTGATTCCAACGTTCCTTACGGCACAAGGGTGGAAGGCCGATTGATCGCGAGCCCGGATTTCGGTCCGGGCTTCCCTTTTGCGCCGGGCGGGCCATGCGCTCGTTTACTTCAACGACATGGACACGGCCACCTGGCAGCCGTTTGGCGTCCGGATGGACCCGCACCCCGCGTGGGACCCGACGTTCCGGTTCGTGGCCTTCAACGCCTGCCCGGACGGCCCGCGGCGGGTGTACGTGGCGGACCTGGGGGCGCTGCTGGAAAGGTAGTTGATCCAGCACGGCCCGCAGGGGGGCGAAACACGCGCCGGGCAAGCCCGGCGGCTAACTGTGGCTTTCCTGCCCCCTACTCCCATTCAATGGTGCTGGGCGGCTTCGAGGACACGTCGTAGACGACGCGGTTGACGCCCTTGACCTCGTTGATGATGCGCGTGGCGATGCGGCCGAGGGCTTCGTCGGGCAGGCGGGCCCAGTCGGCCGTCATGCCGTCCTGGCTTGTGACGGCCCGCAGGGCGATGACGTTGGCGTAGGTCCGCTCGTCGCCCATCACGCCGACGGCCTTGACGGGCAGGAGCAGCGCGAACGCCTGCCAGAGTTTGGGGTACAGGCCGGCGGCGTGAAGTTCCTCCAGGAAGATGGCGTCGGCCTGCTGGAGGATCCGCAGTTTCCGCCGGTTGACGGGCCCCACGATCCGCACCGCCAGCCCGGGGCCGGGGAACGGGTGCCGCCAGATCATCTTCTCGGGCAGGCCGAGTTCCTCGCCCACCCGCCGCACCTCGTCCTTGAAGAGGTGGCGGAACGGTTCGACGAGGTCGAAGCGGAGGTTGGAAGGCAGGCCGCCCACGTTGTGGTGCGTCTTGATGGTGGCCGACGGGCCGCCGTGGGCCGAGGTGCTCTCGATCACGTCCGGGTACAGCGTGCCCTGGGCCAGGTAGCGGGGCTTGCCGAGGCGGCGGGCCTCCCGCTCGAAGACGCGGATGAACGTGTTGCCGATGATGTGCCGCTTGCGCTCCGGGCTGGCCACGCCGCGGAGCCGCGAGAGGAACGTGGCGGCGGCGTTGACGACGCTCAGGCGGATGCCCAGGTCGCGGAACTTGCGTCGGACGCTTGTCGCCTCGTTCTGCCGCAGCAGGCCGTTGTTGATGAACACGCAGTGAAGTTGGTCGCCGATGGCGCGGTGCAGAAGGGCCGCCAGGACGGAACTGTCGACGCCGCCGCTGACGCCGCAGAGGACGCGCTCCTCCCCGATGCGATCGCGCAGGGCGGCCGTGGTCTCCTCGATGAAGGAGGCGGCGGTCCATCCGCCGCGGCACTCGGCCACCCGGTAGAGAAAGTTCTTCAGGATGTCGGCGCCGCGCGGCGTGTGGACGACCTCCGGATGGAACTGGAGGCCGTACAGGCGCCGCCGGGCGTCGGCCATGGCTGCCACCGGGGCTGTGGCCGTCCGGGCCAGCACCTCGAAGCCTCTGGGCGGCCGGATGACCTGGTCGCCGTGGCTCATCCAGACGGCCAAACGCGCGGGCAGGCCGGCGAAGAGGCCGCGCTTGCGGAGCACGCGGATGTCGGCCCGGCCGTACTCGCGCCTCTCGGCCGCCTGCACCGTGCCGCCCAGCAGTTTCGCCATCAGTTGCAGGCCGTAACAGATGCCCAGGACCGGGATGCCCAGGCGCAACAGGCCCGGGTCGCAGGCGGGGCTGCGGGCCCGGGTGACCGAGGCGGGCCCGCCCGAGAGGATGATGGCGGCGGGCCGGTCGGCCGCCAGGTCGCGCGGGGCGACGGTGTGCGGCAGAATCTCGGAATACACGCCGCACTCGCGCACCCGCCGGGCGATCAGCTGCGTGTACTGCGACCCGAAGTCGAGCACGACGACGCGTTCGCGGCCGCGGGGCGGCGCGAGCATCTCACTTGATGTAGATTGGCGCTTGCTCATAGGTGGAATAGTAGTACGGGGTGAAGGCCTCGAACTCGGCGGCACAGGTGTCGACGAGTTTGTAGACGGGCCGGATGCCGCAGGCCAGCCGCCAGCGGCGGATCTGCTCCTCGCTCTCGGCCCCGAGGAGGCGGGCCAGTTGCCGGTCCGAGAAGCCCAGTTGCTTGGCCTCCAGCAACTCGCCGGCCGAGAGGGCGTCCTCGACCCGGTCGGCGGCGGCGCCGCGGCGACGCAGGTCCTCCTCCGTCTCCGCGAGTTCCTGGATGTTGTCCAGGAACCACGGGTCGATCCACGTCAGGGCGTACGCCTCCTCGACACTCATGCCCTGCCGGAAGGCGACCTTGAGGTGGAAGATGCGCTCGGGGCTGGGCGTGACGAGGGCGTGCTTGAGGGCCTCTCCGTCCAGCGCCCGCTTCGGGTCGTCCAGGCCTGCCACCCCAATCTCCAGCGACCGGAGGGCCTTCTGGAGCGCCTCCTTGAACGAGCGGCCGACGGCCATCGCCTCGCCCACGCTGCGCATCGAGGTGTTCAGGACCGGCTCGGTCTGCGGGAACTTCTCAAAGGTGAACCGCGGCACCTTGACGACACAGTAATCGATGGTGGGCTCGAACGAGGCCGGCGTCCGGCGCGTGATGTCGTTGGGAATCTCGTCCAGTGTGTAGCCGACGGCCAGTTTCGCCGCGATCTTGGCGATGGGAAAGCCCGTGGCCTTCGAGGCCAGGGCCGAGGAACGCGACACGCGCGGATTCATCTCGATGACTCGCATGTCGCCGTCGGCCGGATTGACGGCGAACTGGATGTTCGAGCCGCCCGTCTCGACGCCGATCTCGCGGATGATGGCCACGGCGGCGTCGCGCATCGCCTGGTACTCGCGGTCCGAGAGGGTCTGGGCGGGGGCCACCGTAATCGAGTCGCCCGTGTGGACGCCCATCGGGTCAAAATTCTCGATGGAGCAGATGATGACGACGTTGTCCGCGAGGTCGCGCATGACCTCCAGTTCGAATTCCTTCCAGCCGATGATGGACTCTTCGATAAGCGTCTGATGGATGGGGCTGGCCTCGAGGGCGGCCTTGGCCATGACCTTGAGTTCCTGGACGTTGTACGCCGTGCCGCCGCCCGTCCCGCCCAGCGTGAAACTGGGGCGCAGGATGACCGGCAGGCCGAGGTCGCGGCCGGCGCCGAGGGCCTCGTCGACCGTCCGGACGACCCGGCCGGCGGGCACCGCCAGGCCGATCTTCTCCATGCACGCCTTGAAATGCTCGCGCGACTCGGCCTTCTGAATGGCCTCGGGGCTGGCGCCGATCATCTCGACGCCGTACCTGGCGAGCACGCCGCGCTCGGCCAAGACCTTGGCCGTGTTCAGGGCCGTCTGGCCGCCGACGGTCGGCAGGAGGGCGTCGGGCCGCTCGGCCCGGATGATGGCCTCGACCACCTCGGGCGTAATCGGTTCGATATACGTCCGATCCGAGAACTGCGGGTCGGTCATGATGGTGGCCGGGTTCGAGTTCACCAGCACCACGTGGTACCCCTCGGCAAGCAGGGCCTTGCAGGCCTGGGTGCCGGAGTAGTCGAACTCGCACGCCTGGCCGATGATGATCGGGCCGGAGCCGATGACGAGGATCTTCGAGATGTCGGTCCGCCTAGGCACGGGCGTGCTGCTCCACAAGAGCCCGGAACCGCCGGAACAGGTAGTGGGCGTCGTGCGGCCCGGGCGAGGCCTCCGGGTGAAACTGGACGCTGAACATCGGCAGCCGCCGGTGCCGCAGGCCCTCCAGCGTCTGGTCGTTCAGATTGAGATGCGTCACTTCCACCTCGCTCGGCGGCAGGCTCTCGATGTCGACGCAGAAGCCGTGGTTCTGGACGGTGATGGCCACCTGGCCGGTCGCCAGGTCCTTGGCGGGGTGGTTGGCCCCGTGATGGCCGAACTTCAGTTTGTACGTCGTCCCGCCCAGCGCCTGCCCCAGCATCTGGTGCCCCATGCAGATACCGAAGATGGGCACGGGCCGACCGCCCGGCGGCTCGTGGATGAGGCGCCGCAGCGCCTCGACGGCGTACGGCACGGCGGCCGGGTCGCCGGGGCCGTTCGAGAGCATCAGGCCGGCGGGCCGGCGGTCGGCGATCGCCTCGGCGGTCGACGAGGCCGGCATCACGAGCACCCGGCACCCGACCTCGCGCAGGCACCGCAGGATGTTGGTCTTCACGCCGTAGTCCAGCAGGGCCACCAGCGGGCCGTCGGGCGGGGCCGAGGCGGGCTCCCATTCCCACGGCTCGGCACAGGTGACGTCCCGGACGAGGTCGCGGCCGACGAGGCCGGGCGAGGCCCGGGCCTTCTCGACGACGCGCTTCGGGTCGTCGTCGAGGGTCGAGAGGACGGCCTTCATGGCGCCGGCGGTGCGGATGTGCCGCGTCAGGGCCCGCGTATCCAGCCCCTCGATGCCAGGGATGTCGGCCTCGCGCAGGTAGGCGTCCAGGCCTCCGCCCGCGCGCCAGTTCGAGGCGCGGCGCGACACCTCGCGCACCACGAAGCCCTCGACCCACGGGCGATGCGATTCCACGTCCTCGGCGTTCGTGCCGTAGTTGCCGATGAGCGGGTACGTCATCGCTACGATCTGGCCGTGGTACGACGGGTCGGTCAGCACCTCCTGGTAGCCCGTCATGGAGGTGTTGAAGACGATCTCGCCGGCGGCCTCGGCTTCGGCGCCGAACGCCCGGCCGGCGAAGACCGTGCCGTCCTCCAGGGCCAGCAGTGCGGTGCGGTGCGTCATGCGTTCCTCAGCACGACTTCGATTCGGCGCCGGTCCTCCGGGACCGGTCGAACTGCCCCTTGTGGAAATCCTCGGGCACGGCCGTCGGGTAATCGCCCGTGAAGCACGCGGTGCACATGGCCCGCGGGTCGGGCACGACGCTCAGCATGCCCTCGACGGAGAGGTAGCGGAGCGAGTCGGCGCCGATGTGGGCGCGAATCGCCTCCACCTCGCACCGGGACGCGATCAACTCCTCCCGCGTGCTCATGTCGATACCGTAGAAACACGGGCACCGGATGGGCGGGCTGGAGACGCGGACGTGCACCTCGGCGGCGCCGGCCGACCGGACCAGGCCGATGAGTTTCCGCAGGGTCGTCCCGCGGACGATCGAATCCTCGACCACAACCACCCGCCGGCCCTTGAGCACCCCCGCCACCGGGTTGAACTTGACGCGCACGTCGATGTCGCGCTCGTGCTGGTACGGGCTGATGAACGTCCGGCCGACGTAGTGGTTGCGGATGAGGCCGATCTCGAACCGCAGACCCGCCGCCTCGGCGTACCCGAGGGCGGCCGTGTTGGCCGAGTCGGGCACGGCGATGACGATGTCGGAGTCGGCGGGGGCCTCCTCGGCCAGGCGTCGGCCGAACGCCCGGCGGATCTTGTCGGCCTTCTCGCCGAAGATGCGGCTGTCGGGCCGCGCAAAGTAGATGAACTCGAAGATGCAGGACGCCTGCCGCGGCGCCGCCGGCAGATGGACCGACCGCTCGCCGTCGGCGTCCACGATGAGCACCTCGCCGGGGTCGAGGCTGCGGACGTACTCCGCCCCGATGATGTCCAGGGCGCACGATTCGCTCGCCACAACCGTGGCCCCTTCGAGCCGGCCCAGGCACAGCGGCCGCCAGCCGAACGGGTCCCGCGCCGCCACCAGCATCTCAGGCGACAGGAACAGGAACGAGTACGCGCCGACGACGCGCTCGAGCGATTCGGCGATGGCCTCGGGCAGGCCGGCGGCCCGGCTGCGGGCCACCAGGTGCAGGACCACCTCGGAGTCGCTCGTGGTCTGGAAAATCGAGCCCTCGTCCTCCATCGCCCGCCGCAGGTCGGCCGAGTTCACAAGGTTCCCGTTATGGGCGGCGGCCAGTTGCCCGCGCTTGTACTCGATGAGGATCGGCTGGGCGTTGCGGGCGATGGACGTGCCGGTGGTGGAGTAGCGGTTGTGGCCGATGGCGGCGGCGCCCGGCAGGCGGTCGAGCGTCGTACGGTCCGCGAAGACCTGCGATACAAGACCCGGCCCTTTGTGGAGGCGGACGAGTTGGCCGTCGGACGCCGCGATGCCCGCCGCCTCCTGCCCGCGGTGCTGGAGGGCGTACAGGCCGAAGTAGGTGTGCCGGGCGGCGTCGGGATGACCCCAGATGCCGAACAGGCCGCAGCATTCTCTCGGCCGGTCGTCGGCGGGCGCGGCCCGCCTGCGTTCACGTCTGGTCACGGCGCGCATCCTGTCTCTCGGAGCATCCCGCTTGCGTGTGGAGTCCGCCCGCAGGCGAACCGGTTCAGGGGGTAGGCCTGGGAAGTGGCCCGCGATGCATTCTACGGCCAACCCCCACGTTTCATCAAGCGAAAAGAACGCCTCCCTTCTTCGAGCCGCCCTACGCTTGCGGCTCGGTACGCTCGCGAAGATAGCGATCGATGTTCTCCGCCACCTGGCGGCCGGCGGTGACGGCCCGGACCACCAGCGACGCCCCGTGCACGCAGTCGCTGGCGGCAAAGACGCCCTCGGTGCTCGTCTGGCCGCGCCCGTCCACCACCAGGTTGCCGCGGTCGTCGGTGGCCAGGCCCGCATCCTGGACCAGCGGCCCGTGCTCGACGTGAACAAAGCCGAGGGCGAGGAGCACGAGGTCGGCCTCCATCTCGAACTCCGAATCCGGCGCCTCGGTGAAGGTCCGGTTGCCGGCGGCGTCGGGCTCGGACCACGCCAGCCGTACGGCCTGCAGGCCGCGCACCTGGATGCCGCCGCGGCCGATAAACGCCTTCGTCAGGAGGCTCCAGAGGCGCGTGCAGCCTTCCTCGTGGCTGCTGCCGGTCCGCTTGATGGTGGGCCAGGCCGGCCAGGGGCACTCGGGCGGGCGGCACTCGGGCGGTTCGGGCAGAAGTTCAATCTGCGTGATGTCGGCGGCCCCCTGCCGGCGGGCCGTGCCGACGCAGTCGGCCCCCGTGTCGCCGCCGCCGATGACCACCACCCGCTTGCCGCCGGCCCAGATGGCATCGCGGTCGGGCACGGGCTCGCCGGCCACGCGGCGGTTCTGCTGAATCAGGAAATCCATGGCAAAGTGGATGCCTTCCAGCCCGCGCCCCGGCACCTTCAGGTCGCGGGGCGCCTCGGCGCCAACGGCCAGCAGGACGGCGTCAAACTTGCGCGCCAGGTACCGCATGGCGACGTCGCGGCCGACGGCCACGCCCGTCTCGAAGGCCACGCCCTCGGCCTGCATCTGCTCGAGGCGGCGGTCGATGACCCACTTCTCGAGTTTGAAGTCCGGGATGCCGTACCGCAGGATGCCGCCCGGCCGGTCGCGTTTCTCGAAGACGACCACGTCGTGCCCCGCGCGGGCCAGTTGCTGGGCGGCCGCCAGGCCCGCGGGGCCCGAGCCGACGACGGCGACGCGGCGGCCGGTCTTCGCGGCGGCCGGCTCGGGACGAACCCACCCTTCCCGCCAGCCGCGCTCCACCACCTGGAGTTCGATGTGCCGGATAGTCACCGGCTCGGCCCCGATGGAGAGCGTGCAGGCGGCCTCGCACGGGGCCGGGCAGATGCGGCCGGTGACCTCCGGGAAGTTGTTCGTCTCGTGCAGGAACTCCAGGGCCCGCTGCCAGTCGCCCCGGAACACCATCTCGTTGAACTCCGGGATGCGGTTCGACAGCGGGCACCCGTAGGCGTGGCAGAACGGGATGCCGCAGTCCATGCATCGGGCCGCCTGCTGGCGGGCCTCGTCGCGCGACAGGCGGCCCTCCACTTCGCGCCAGTCCTTGACGCGCTGACCCACCGGCCGCTTCGGCGGGTCCTGACGGATATATTCCAGGAAGCCGGTCGGCTTACCCAACGTACACCTCCTCGGAATCTCGCGGCCCCCACGCCATGTCATTCCGACCGAGGCCCTTCAGGGCCGAGCGGAGGAATCTCGTCGTCCGAACAGCGAGATTCCTCGACTCGCTGCGCTCGCTCGGAATGACAACACGGTGCGCTCCCCTACCCCGGGTAAACTTCTTCCGTCGCCGAGACGGTCTCGGCGTCGCGGTCGGCCCGCATCCGCATGCGTTCCAGGACCTTCCGGTAATCGATCGGCATGACCTTGACGAACAGCGGAAGGCGGGCCTGCCAGTCGTCCAGGACGGCCCGGCCGAAGGGACTGCCCGTGAACTCCACGTGCCGCTCAAGAAGGTCGCGCAGGCGCGCCTGGTCCTCGTCGGTCCAGACGCTTTCGAGGTCGACCATGTCGAAATTGCAGCGCGTGCCGAACTGCTCGGCCTCGTCGTAGACGTACGCGACACCGCCGCTCATGCCGGCCGCAAAATTGTATCCCGTGGGCCCCAGGACGACAACCACCCCCCCCGTCATGTACTCGCAGCCGTGGTCGCCGACGCCCTCGACGACGGCGATGGCGCCGGAGTTGCGGACGGCGAAGCGTTCGCCCGCCACGCCGCCCACGTACACCTCGCCGCCGGTCGCGCCGTACAGGACGACGTTGCCGACGATGATGTTCTCGTGCGGCTGAAGGCGGGCGCCCGGCGGGGCCTTCAGGATGATCCGCCCGCCGCTCATCCCCTTGCCGAGGTAATCATTGGCGTCGCCGGCGATGGTGATGGTGACGCCCGGCGCCAGGAACGCCCCCAGGCTCTGGCCCGCGCTGCCGCGGAAATCGAGGCGGACGGTATCGTCGGGCAGGCCCCCGGGGCCGTAGCGGCGGACGATCTCGCCCGAGAGCATCGCGCCCACGGCCCGGTGGACGTTGCGGATGGGCATCTCGACGTGCACGGCCTGGCGGTGCTCCAGCGCCGGCCGGCATTTCTCGACTAGCGCCGTGTCGAAGCGCTGCCCGAGTTCGTGGTCCTGGCTGCCGGTGCACCGGATGCCGCTGCGGGCGTCGCCCTTGGCGGGCATGAGGATGCGGCTGAAGTCCAGGCTGCGGGCCTTGTAATGGTCGACGGCCGGCTGAACGTCGAGGCAGTCGGCCCGGCCGACCATTTCGTCGACGGTGCGGAAGCCCAGTTCGGCCATGATCTCGCGCAGTTCCTGCGCGACGAACCGCATGAACCGCTCCACGTGCTCGGGTTTTCCGGCGAACCGGGCCCGCAGCCGCGGGTCCTGCGTGGCCACGCCCACCGGGCACGTGTTCATGTGGCACTTGCGGGCCATGACGCACCCGAGGGCCACCAGAGCGGTGGTGCCGAAGCCGAACTCCTCGGCCCCCAGCAGCGCCGCCACGGCCACGTCGCGGCCGGTCTTGAGTTGGCCGTCGGTCTGCACGCGGATGCGGTCGCGCAGGCGGTTCGCGACGAGCGTCTGCTGGGTCTCCGCGAGGCCGAGTTCCCACGGCAGGCCGGCGTGCTTGATGCTCGTGAGGGGGCTGGCGCCCGTGCCGCCGTCGTGGCCCGAGACCAGGACCATGTCGGCCTTGCCCTTGGCGACGCCGGCGGCCACGGTGCCGACGCCGACCTCGGCAACCAGTTTGACGGAGATGCGGGCCCGCGGGTTGGCGCTCTTGAGGTCGTAGATGAGTTGGGCGAGATCCTCGATGGAGTAGATATCGTGATGCGGTGGTGGCGAGATGAGCGTGACGCCCGGCGTGGTGTGCCGGACCCGCGCAATCTCCGGGCTGACCTTGTGTCCCGGCAACTGGCCGCCCTCGCCGGGCTTGGCGCCTTGGGCCATCTTGATCTGGAGTTCGTCGGCCTGGATGAGGTACTCGGTGGTGACGCCGAAGCGGCCGCTGGCCACCTGCTTGACGGCGGAGCGCCTGCTGTCGCCGTTCGGGAGCGGGGTGTACCGGTCGGGGTCCTCGCCGCCCTCGCCGGAGTTCGACTTGCCGCCCAGGCGGTTCATCGCGATGGCGAGCGTCTCGTGGGCCTCCTTCGAGATGGAGCCGAACGACATCGCCGCCGT
>JADHXV010000086.1 GCA_016782785.1 Planctomycetota bacterium
GGACGTGTGCGGCGGCAACTTCCGCGTCCGGGCCGAGGCCGCCACCGGCGACCTCTGGGCGCCCGACCCGGCGTGCTATCTGACGGACGACGAGATCCGGAAATGACGAAATCCGAATGACGAATGACGAATGAATGACGAAACAGCAATGACGAATGAGAAAAGGCCCGCTCCGGGCGGGGACGCGTTCCTGCCCCGCCTCATCGCCTGGGAGGTCACCCGCTCGTGCCCGCTCGCGTGCAGGCATTGCCGGGCCGCCGCGCGGAATGAGCCGTACGAGGGCGAACTCTCGACCGATGAGGGCCGCCGGCTGCTGGACAACATCGCCGCGTTCGCCCGGCCCACGATCATCCTGACCGGCGGCGAGCCGATGCTGCGGGCCGACATCTACGACCTGGCCGGGCACGCCCACGCCCTCGGGCTGCCCGTCGTCCTGGCCCCGTGCGGGCAGATGGTGGACGACGCGGCCGTGGCGCGGATGAAGTCGGCGGGCATCCACTGCATCTCGCTCTCGATTGACGGGGCCGACGCCGCGTCGCACGACGCGTTCCGCGGTGTGCCGGGGGCGTTCGACATGGCCGTCCGCGCCGCCCAGGCCGCACGGCGCGGGGGGCTCGAGTTTCAGATCAACACGACCGTCACGCGCGCGAACCGCGACGCCCTGCCGGCCATCCGCGACCTCGCCGTCCGCCTGGGCGCCGCCGTCTTCAACCCGTTCCTGCTGGTGCCGACCGGCCGCGGGGCCGACCTGGCCGGCCAGGAACTCTCGGCCGCCGAGTACGAGCGGACGCTCGGGTGGCTGGCCGACGCGGACCGCGCGGGGCCCATCCGCATCCGCGTCACGTGCGCCCCGCACTACGCCCGCGTGCAGGCCCAACGGGCGGCGCGGGCCGGCCCATACGGGTCCGTACAGGACAAGGACGACCCGGCCGAGGCGCCGGCCCCGTTTTCGCGCGGGTGCATGGGCGGCAAGACCTTCGCCTTCATCTCGCACACCGGAATTGTTCAGATATGCGGGTTTCTGGATGAACCGGCGGGCGACCTGCGGCAGGTGGACCTGGACTTTGCCCGCGTCTGGCGCGAAAGTCCGCTCCTGAAGGCCGTGCGCGACGTGGACGCCTACCACGGCCGGTGCGGCGTGTGCGAGTACCGGCGCGTCTGCGGCGGATGCCGGGCCCGGGCGTTCGCCTTCACGGGCGACACGCTGGCCGAGGAACCGTTCTGCGTGTACCAGCCGCGGGGCGGGTGAGGCCCGGGGCCCGAGCAAAACACGCGCCGGACAAGTCCGGCGGCTAAATGTGGTCGGCGCGCGCCGCGGGGCGGTTACGGTTCCTCCGGCTTGGGCGATTCAGGCGCGGGCGTCTCGGGCGTGGGCGTCGCGGGTGCGGGGCCGACCATCTGGATCTTGACGACCCGGCCCTGGGCCATCCGCTTGACCGAGAGGCGCAGTTCGCCCTCGGCCTTCGCCACGGCCGCCTCGAACTCCTTCACGCTCGTCATCGGCCGGTCGTTGACGTGCGTGATGATCTCGTACGGCTTGATGCCGGCCACCGACGCCTTCGACCCCGGCTCGATCTTCGACACGATCACGCCCGGGTCGCCCGGTTCGCGCTGGAAGTACCGGCGGACCTCGTACGTCAGGTCGCGGACCGTCAGGCCCAGCGCCTCGGACTTGTACCGCGGCGCCGACTCGTAGTGCGGCGGCCCGGCCACCACCTCGAACGCCTTCGGCGCCACCTGGCCGTCCTTGAAGAAGTGGGCCTCGAACTTCGTGCCGAACCCCAGGTCCGTCAGCGCCCGCGTCAGCACCGTCTCGACCGGGGCCCACGGCGCGGGGAGGCGGTCGAAGTACTGCTCGGGCACCTCGTCCAGGCGGTCCCACGGGAACGCGCCGCGCTCGCTGTAATCGCTCAGGCGGACCTCGATGGGCTCGGGCCGGCCCTCGGCGGCCAGGCGCAGGAGAACGTCGCCGGCCTCCACGCCGGCCTTCGCGGCGGGCGAATCGGGGTACACGTACGAGACGATGGCGCCCGTCTCGCCGTCCTTCGTCAGGTTCGCCACGTTGTTGGCCCGGGCCAGGTCGCGGTTCATCGGCTGGAGGATGACGCCCAGCCACGCCAGCCGGCTTTCCTCCGCTTCCGACAGGGGCACGTTGCCGGCGTCGACGTTGGCCTGGAGGTCGGCCAGCACGGCCCGCAGGTCGGCAGCGGCGGTCAGGCGCGCGCCGCTCGACGACGACCACCGCTCCGTCTGGACCTTTTCGCGGCGCGCCACCGGCAGCGCCACGAGCGCCCCGTCCGGGTCGAACAGAAACAGGCCCTCGCTGCGGCCGATGACTTCCGGATACAGCCGGCCGCGCCACCCCTGCTCCAGGTCGGCGATGCGGCGATGCTCGTAGTAGACCGTCCGGTTCTCGCCCGCCAGGCGGACGTCGGCCGTCGGCAGCAGCGCGAAGCGGTGCCCGCCGATGGACCGGTCCGACAGGCGGATCGGCCCGGCCAGCGGCTTCTCGAGCCGCGCCACCAGGCACCCGTAATCGGCCAGCGACGCCTCGAACGCGGCCGCCGCCGACCCGCCGTCCTCCGTGAACACCGTCATCCGCTCCAGCCGGGCCGTGACCTTCGGCTTCAGGTTCGCCAGCACGAGCAGGCGGTCGGGCGCGATGAGCAGGCCGTTGGCGTACATCTCGGTGGCCTCCTCGTCGTCGCGCATCCGGTACGACATGCCCGACTCCTGGCGCGGGCTGCGGAAGTACAGGCCCACGCGCACCAGGCCGCTGCCGCACCGGCGCTTCAGGGCGCCCAAGAGGGCCCGGACCTCGTCGGCCGAGTACGCAGGCCACGCCGCCGGCGAGGCCTTCCACGACCCGTCGGCCGGCAACTCGGCGTTCATCGACAGGCCCACCGGCCGGCCGTCGCGGTCCACGACGAGCGCCTGCATCGGCGCCCTCAGGACGCGCCGCCCGTCCTCGCTCAACTGGAAAGCCGCCCCGAAGCCCTGGACGCTCGTCGTCCACCTCCCGGCCGCCAGACCGTAGGAGACACTGTACGCGGGCGGCCCGGCGTCGTCGGCAAACTCCAGCGGCCGGGCCCCCTCGAGCGGACGCTCCAGGTCCAGCACCACGACGCTCTCCGTCCGCCCGTACGCCGCCGGCGTCGCCTTGACCACGTCCCGCCCGTTCGAGACCGTGATGCCTTCCAGGAACCGCCCCTGGATCATCGGGTCGGTCGAGACCACCTGCGCGGGGCCGACCAGGAACCCCGGCACCTCCATCGGCTGCTCGTTCTTCAGGGCCGAGTCCGGCGCGAGCGGGCCCCGCGGCCGGACCGGGCACGCCGGCGTCATCCACCCGCCCGCCTGCGGCGCCTCGCCCTTGTCGTACCGGACGGCGTACTGCACGCGGACGAGCGACGGGGCCACTTGCTCGGCCACGGCGGCGGCCTCGTCCGTCCGGTTGGCCGTGCCGCCCGCGCATCCGCCCAGCGCGCACGCCAGCGCCAGCACCACGAGCCTTCGCGTCACCCGATTCATCGTTGCCCCCTTTCGCATGCATTGACGAGCCGCGCCTATCCCAGCATGTCATTTCGACCGAGGCCTCGCACCGCGAGGCCGAGCGGAGAAATCTCGCTGTTCGAGCCCGCCGCGCCCGAGCCCCGACCGTAAGGTCGGGGGTACATTCGAGCGCCAAAGTCGTTCGAGCCGCGTGCGGAAGCACGCGGGGACGTTCGATGGGGCGCGCTCGCATCGCATCGCCATTCGAACGTACCCGCGACCTTACGGTCGCGGCTCGAACAGCGCGGCGTTCCCCGCTCACTCCTTCTGATAATCGCGCAGATAATCCAGCACCACCTGCCGCACCAGCCCGTTGCGCAGCACCGTGAACGTCATGCGGTGGCGCCGGCCGATCTCCGCCAGGGCCTCCTTGTGGAGGTCCTTGACGTCGTCGAGCGTCACGACCTCCTTGCCGTCGATCTTCAGCAGGATGTCCTCCGGCCTCAGGCCGGCCATGGCCGCGTTGCCCGGCTCCTTCACGCCGTAGATGAACACGCCCGTCTTGCGGTGAAAGTAGAGGGCCGGCGTGTCGAACTGGTTGATCTCGCGGACCGTGAAGTCCCACCGCGGGCAGTCGAGGCGGTCGCCCTCGACCTTGCCCTTTTCGCGCGGCTCCAGGCGGACCGTCAGCGTCTCGTCGCCGCGCACGAGGTCGATGGCCACGGGCTCGTACTTCGGCAAGAGGCCGACCAGCCGCCGGATGGCCGGCAGGTCTTCCTCGGTCATGGCCGTCACCGCCTGGCCGCCGATTCGCACGAGGCGGTCGCGGGCGCGGATGCCGGCCCGGCGGGCGGGGCTCTCGGGGTCGGTCTCGGCCACGATGACGCCCGCGTCGCCCTCGAACGTGATGTCCCGCTCGAAGTCCCTCAGCGGCTGAAGTTGCAGGCCCGTCCAACTCCAGTTCACGCTGCCGAACTTGCGAATCTGGCTGATGATGTGCCGGATGGTGTCCGACGGCACCGCGAACCCCATGTCGCCGCCGTACAGCACCGCCCGCGTGTTGATGCCCACCACCTCGCCGTCGGTGTTGACGAGCGGCCCGCCCGAGTTGCCCGGGCTGATGGCCGCGTCCGTCTGAAGCCACAGACTATACTCGCTGTTGCCCGGCAGATACCGCCGCGGACACGACACGATGCCGATGGAGACGCTCCGCGACATGCCCCACGGGGCCCCCATCGCCATGACGAAGTCGCCTTCGCGCAGGCGGGCCGAGTCGCCCAGGACGGCGTGCGGGATCGTGGCCGTCTCGGCCGGCGCCTTCAGACGCACCAGGGCCAGGTCGGTGTCCTTGTCGGTGCCGACGACCTCGGCCGCCATGGCCCGCCCGTCGGTCAGCAGGCACCGGACCTCCAGGGCCTTGTCGACGACGTGCCAGTTGGTCAGCACCTCGCCTTCGGGCGTGATGATGACGCCGCTGCCCGACACCTCCTGCGACACCCGCTGCCCGGACTCGTGCGTCTCCTGGAGCACCTTGATGTACACCACCGCCGGGAAGACCTTGTCCTTGGCCGACCGGATGACCCCGCGGAAATCGAGGTGCGCGATCGCCTCCTCGCGACTGGCGGGCGGAGCCTCCCGGCCGGCGGGCGCGCCCTCGCGACTGGCGGGCGGGGCCTCGCGCCCTGCGGGAGGAGCCTCCGCCGCCCACAGCGCACCGGACACCGCCGCCATCACGACAGCCGACCACAACCATACGCGCGTCATTGGGGATTCTCCCGCCCTGGCCCACCATGCGCCCGCCCCGGTCCATGAGGCGACCGGTATCTTACACACTCCCGCATACGTTGCCATGCAATTCGCGCCGTTCGAGCCGCGCCGGGTGCCGCCGCGCCGCGCGCCGCACCCGAGCCGCGTGCGGAAGCACTGTTCGAGCCCACCCCGCGCCCGAGCCCCCCGAGCCTGGCCCGTAGGCCCCGCCGTGCCGCGGCAAGCGCTGTCATCCTGAGGGAGCGAAGCGACCGAAGCCTGCCCCTGAGCGAGGGCTGTCATTCCGAGCGAAGCGACCGAAGCCTGCCCCTGGGCGAGGGCTGTCATTCCGAGCGAAGCGACCGAAGCCTGCCCCTGAGCGAGGGCTGTCATTCCGAGCGAAGCGACCGAAGCCTGCCCCTGGGCGAGGGCTGTCATTCCGAGCGCAGCGAGGAATCTCGCCGTTGCCGTTGCCGTTGCCGTTGCCGTTGCCGTTGCCGTTGCCGTTGCCGTTGCCGTTGCCGTTGCCGTTGCCGTTGCCGTTGCCGTTGCCGTTTGGTCGTTGCCTAATGCCTAACGTCTAATGCCTGATGCCTGCCGTTTGGCCGTTGGCTCGTGGCTCGCAGCATACACTAAAGCATACCGGACCCTGCCTTTCGGGGCGGTTTTGGCGCGATTTGGAAGCCAAATCGCCGTTTTCGACACCGCCAGAGGCGTTTCCCTGCCAAAATGGCCGGAAAAACACCCCCGAAACGCGCGGAAACTTACCCCAAACTTACCCCGAATTTTCGGAAATTTTCGGAAATTTTCGGCTTTTTTCGGTTTTTTACACCCGCGAATCGATGGTTTAGTACAAGTGCAGAGCGCGGCCATGCCCGCCGAAGCCGGGAACTGCCATCGGGCATTGGGGCCTGGTCATTGGTCATTCGCGCCGTTGGCGGTCCGCGGGCTTGACGCCGGCACGGTTCGCCCTATGCTGGCCTCATGGACCGTAACTCGGAGGCCGAGTGCGGCAACGCGCCCGGCCGGAAATCGGCACGGCGTCCCCCGAATTCGCCGCACTTGAAGGAGCGAGCCCTGACGAGGAACCTGATCATCGCGGGCGTGGTGGTGGCCGTCGCAGCCACGGCCGCCGTCCTGTGGGCCGCCGGCGGGGACGGTGCGGCGCCGCCCGCTCCGGCCGCTCCGGTCGCGCCGGCCCAATGGGAGCACCTGGCGCTCCAGCACGAAGCCGCCCGCGTCATCGGCGACGCCGACCTGTCGCAGCGCATCCGCGGCCTGGGGCGCGAAGGATGGGAACTGGTGGGCGTGACGAACTGCGCGAAGGACGGCACGACCACGCAATCGATCTTCTTCTTCAAGCGGCCGCTTCGCCGTCCGGCCGATTGAGGGCCGCCGGGCGGACCGCAGCACGCCCCCGTCTGCGGGGCTTGAGGCTGCTTCAGCAGCCTTATCCCGCCGAAGGCGGGTATAGGCCAGGGCTTTGAGCCCTGGCGGGCGGTGGTGTTCTTCCCCTTTTTCTTTCGGCCGGGGGCGGTCCGCTTTCAGCGGGCCGCCCCCGGCCATTGAATGGGATGGCACGGCGGCCGCGCTCCCCGGCCCAAAGGGCCGGGGCTACGAAACGGCCAAGGCCGATGAATCGGCCTCAGAAACCCGGCCTCGGCCTTGACGCGCCGGCGGCACCGTGTCAGGATACCCCCTGCCCCGCAGAACCGGCGTCCCACCGAACCGGGGGAATCGAGAAAGGCCCCATGAACCTGTTGAAGGCGATCCTCGCGAACGAGGTGTTTCCGGCCATCGGGTGCACGGAGCCGGTCTCGTGCGCCTACGCCGCGGCGGTGGCGGCCGAGCGGCTGGGCGCGCCTGTCGAACGCGTGGACGTCTGCGTGGACATCGGCACGTACAAGAACGGTGCGGCCGTCGTGGTGCCGCACACGGGCGGGGCCAAGGGGAACCGCATCGCCGTGGCCGTGGGGGCGGTGCTGGCGCGGTCCGAGGGCCGGCTGCAACTCTTGCGCGACGTGACGCCGGAGGTGGTCGCGAAGGCCCGGGCGCTCGTGGAGCGCGGGGCCTGCACGTGCGAGGCGGCGCCGGGGCAGACGGCGTTTCGCGTGGAGGCCCGCGTCGCGGGCGGCGGGCGGACGGCCGTCTGCATCCTCAGCGACGGCCACGCGAATATCGAGCGGATTGAATGCGACGGGCGGCCGGTGTATGAGCGGCCGGCCGGCGGGTCGGACGACGGCCTGGCGTACCGCCGGGCGCTCGGGGCGCGGACCGTGGCGGACGTGCTGGCCGAGGTCGAGCAGGTGGACGACGCCGACCGCGCGTTCCTCCTGGAAGGCGTGGCGATGAACCTGGCGATGGCGGAGCGCGGCCGGGGGGTGCCCGGGGCGGCGGCGCAACTTCGGCGGATGCGCGAGGTGGGCGTCCTGGCCGACGACCTCTTCCACCGCGTCAAGACGCACGTGGCGGCGGCGGTCGACGCCCGCATGGCCGGCGTGCCGGAACCCGTCATGACGAGCGGCGGGTCGGGCAACCAGGGCGTCATGGCCACGCTGGTGCCGCACCTGGTGGGCGGCGAGCGCGGCATCGAGCCGGACCGGGTCGTCCGAAGCATCGCGGTGGCCCACGCGATAAATGCGTATGTCAAGGTCTATATGGGTGAACTGTCGGCGATCTGCGGGTGCGCCACGGGCGCCGGCATCGCGGCGGCGGTGGCCGTCGTGTACCAGCACGCGGGCATCGACGCGGTGCGCATCGCCCACGCCGTCAACAACGTCATCGGCGACCTGAGCGGGCAGATCTGCGACGGGGCCAAGGCCGGCTGCGCCACGAAGACGGTCTCCGGCGTCGACGCCGCCCTGCGGGCCGCGTTCATGGCCATCGAAGGGTTCGGCCTGTCGGACGATGACGGCGTGCTGGGCGCGACGGCGGAGGAATCGATCCGGAACCTCGGGCGCGTGTCGCTGGAAGGGATGCTCCAGGTGGACCCGATGGTGGTCTCGATCCTGGCCGCCAAGGCGGCGCGGGGCGGACACGCTTAGAGCGTTTTCAGTTTGCCCGGGAGCGCGGCGGCCCGTGCATCACGGCAGGCGGAGGGTCCAGCGGTTCTCGGCGCCGCGGGCGAGTGTGACCTCGGCCGTGGCCTCCTTCCCGGCAACCGTCGCGGCAAGGCGATACGCCCCCAGGAAGCCGCGGACCCTGGCGGAGCCGTCGGCGCCGGTGCGGACGGCCGTGCGGGTCCACCACTCGCCCTTGACGCGTTTCAATAACTCCTCGTAAGCGGGCTTGGGCGACATGTCGTTGCGCACGAGGCCGGCCGGGGCGCCCTGCCAGGCGTGATGGTCGGAGAGGTCCCACCACGTGATGGCCTGGACGGCCGGGTGCGAGAAGAGCATGGTGTAGAAGCGGACGACATCGCGGGCCTGCCGGGCCTCGCCGTCGGGCGTGGTGGGGAAGTCGGTCACCGGCGACCAGTCCATCCCCGACCGCTTCCACCCCTCGCGGCCCGAGAGGACCGTCGTCTCGGTGAAATGCAGCGGCACGCGGAAACGGGCGAACGTGTCGCACACGTCCCAGATTTTGCGCGCCGGCCACGCGCCGCCGTGCATGTGGCTCTGGATGCCGATGACGTTGTAGAGCGGCTTGCCGGCGTCGTCGACCAGGCCCTCGATGACTTCGGCGTAGGGCGGGTCGGTGCGGTAATCGTTGATGAGGAGCGTGGCGTTGGGGCCGGCCTTCCGGGCGTGGCGGAAACACTCGCGGGCGAACTCGACGCGGCCCGCCTTTTGCCACATGGCGCTGAGTTTGGGCGAGCGGCGCTCGGCAAAGTCCTTGCGGTCGAAGTGCGTGGCCTCGTTGACGACGTCCCATATGTCGATGAGTCCGCGGAGGTGCGAGACGCAGTCCTCGATGCGGGCCATCTGGAGGCGGCGGATCTCGTCCAGGTCATCGGGCAGCCAGCGCGGGTCGCCCATGTTCCAGGCCAGCGGGTGGCCCTTCGTGGCGATGCCGCGCTCGCCGCACCAGCGAGCCACGCCCTCCGTGTACGCGTGCTCGGGCCGGCCGCGCTCGCGCTCGTACATGGGCCAGTAGAAGCCGAGCGTGGCGAAGTTCAGGAGGTCGGCGAAGCGCCGGCGGTACGGCTCCTCGAGGTCCTCGGGCAACCGGCCCCACTTGAAGATGTTCGCGCCGAAGAGGAAGGCGTGGCGGGTCTGCTCCACGCGAACTTCCGCGCCGGCGACGGGCTTGCCGGCGGCGTCGACGACGGTGACCGCGGCGTCGGCCTTGCGATGTTTCTCGATGCGTTCCTGGGCCGAGGCGAGGAGGTCGGCCTCGGTCGGGGCGGCCGGGGCGCCCGGAGCGCCCGGAGCGCCCGGAGCACCCGGAGCACCCGGATCGCTGCGGTCAGGCTCGCCCGCGCGGGCGCCGGCGGCCGAGAGGACGAGCGGCGCAGCGGCGGTGACGGCGGCGGTGGCGGCGGTCGTTTGAAGGAACGTGCGGCGGTTCATGGCGGTTGTCCTTGGTCACGGGTCCTTGGTCATTGGTTGGCGGCGTTCCGGTCGCCGCTTGCCGGTTGCGAGCTCCCCTTCGGCCCTGCGCCCTGGTGGGCTTCCCCCTCGCGCTCGGGTCGCGGCCAAGAGGTGTGTCCGCGGCAGCGCCCGTACGGGCGCCCGTTGTGTGTGTGCAACCGGTCACATCGTTGACACTTCAGACCGGGCACATGGTTGACACTTTCGGACCCCTGGGAGACGGTTCGGCCGGGCCTGGAACGGAGCGGAAGGGCCGGCCGAACCGTCCGTCGGCCGCCACCTTGGCGGCCTCCCGGGCCGACAGCATCCGGTGCCGGTGGGCGTCGAACACGCCCAACGCCACCGTCGCATGATACACGAGCCCGTGCCGGCCGTCGAGCGGTTCCATCCCAATCGGCTCGTGGATGAACCCCCGGTCCAGGAACACACGATGCCACGGCTGGCAAAGGGGACGCCGTTGTCGGTCCGAATGGCCCACGGCAGGCCGTATTCGCGGAACGTCGCCTCCAACACCGACCGGACCGTCTCGGAGCGCGTGTCCGTCAGCTCCTGGCACCGAAGGAGGCACGGCGTGTGCGCGTCGCTGATCGTCAGCGGGTCGCACGGCGTGGCGTCGCCCGTCCGGAACCAGCCCTTGAAGTCGATGCCCCCGGCCCGCACCTCATGCCCGAAAAACGAAACGGGCCCGCCGAAGCGGACCCGCCTCATACCCTCGGCTCCAGGGCGTCGCTGAGCGTCGCGGACGCCGGAACGCCGACCGTCCTACCGGCCGCCGCGGTACTGCCGGCCGGTGCCGTCCTGCGGCATACCGGGGCAGTCGCAGTTGTCGCAGAACCCGTCGCCGTCCATATCGACGTAGTTGCCGCAGTCGCACAGGCGGTCGCGGTCGCGGTCCTGCTGCTGGTCGCCGTCGCGGTCCTGGTCGCGGTCCTTGTCGCGCTGCTGGTCGGCGCACGGCGTGAGGCGCGGGGAGACGACCTGGGCGCAATCGCGGATGCGGTCGCGGTCCCCGCCGCGCTTCTGCTTGCCCGCCAGGGCCATCGGCCCGAGGGCCAGGACCAACACCAAACCCACTACTCCCGCAATGATGAGAAGACGACGCATACGATACTCCTTTCCGTAACCTTCAGCCCCCACGCTCCTGTTGCCGCGCCTTCACCGACGGCGACGCGGTCCTATCCGTTGAACGGTCGAGCCGAAGGAATCCTGCGGCGCCCTTGAGATTTGGCGCGGGGCGGTCCTAGAATTGCCCGCCGGCGGGGGTGGGCAAGGTTTGCAGCGAGTGACATCGAGGAAGCCAACCGACGCCGAACTGGTCGCCGCCGTCGCCAGCGGCGACCTGAGCGCGCTGGGCGACCTGGTCCATCGTCACCAGGACCGCGTGGTGGAGGCCCATGCCGCCCTCGAACGCCGCGTGGCCGAGCACCTGCTGGCCATCCGTCCGCTCCTGACGCCCGAACAGCAGCGGAAACTGCTGGGGTTCTGCGCCGAGGGCGTCCGCGCCCGATGCCGGGAAACTTGCACCGGGGCCGCGCACGGCGGGTGCGCGGCGTCGGGCGGCGCTGCCTGCTCGGAGGGTGGCTGCGGGGCCTGCGCGGCGGAAGGCGGGACCTGCGCCGGAGCCGGCGGCGCCGCCGAGCCGCGACCGTAAGGCAGCGGGCCGTTCGGGCGGTCGCTCGCGCGTGCGGCTCCGATTCACCCGCCACCCTTCCCCCCCGCTTCCCTTTGCCTTTGGCGCCGTCCGCCGCGTATAACCGTGTAGGAGGCGGGGGGGCTCGGGCGTTTTTTTTGTTGACAGAATCGCCCGCCAAACCTAGGGTTAGCGACACGTTGGCACGCACCCGCCCGGCGATACCGGCCGCGCCGTCCGTGCCCGCGCCGTCCCCTCGGGGCCAGGGTATCGTCTGAATCGGAGGTGAA
>JADHXV010000087.1 GCA_016782785.1 Planctomycetota bacterium
AGATGTTGCCGGGGTCGTACCAGATGCGGAAGTTGGCGTGACTGACCTTCTCGATGGTCTTCCGGCACTGGGGCCCGGTGGCGTTGAGGCCGCCGTGCGGCTTGACGCTGATGCCGACGCCTTTCTCGACGGCGTAGGCGCACGTCTCGGCGATCGCCTTGTAGTACAGGTCGTACAGTTTCTCGTTACCGATGCCGCCCATGAGGAGGTTGGCGGCCCCGCAGGCGGCACAGTTGTCGATAAGACGCTTCATGCCGGCAATGCCGGCCTCAAGCGACTCGGCCACCGGGATGTTGCCGCCGTACACGCTGGGCACGCGCAGGTTTCGCTTGCGGCACTCCTCGCCGACGCGTTGGGCCTCCTCGGGGGTCGTCTCGGCCGAGATGACGAGCCGCGTCTTCGAGTTCGTGCTCATGAGGCCCGCGTACCGGTAACCGGCCTCGGCGATGGCGTCGAGGGCGACTCGCCAGTCGACCTTGGCCCATGGCCGGGTATAGATGCCTATCTGCCAGCGGTCTTTCACGGGTTGCTCTCCCGCGGCGGCGGCTTCTGCGCGCGGCTCGCCGGCGGCCAGCAGGCTGGCTGCGCCAAGGGCGGCGGCGTGTTTCAGGAAGCGGCGGCGGGTGGGAATGGCCGGCGTGGTCATCGCGGCAGGCTCCTTGTGCAAACCGTGCGCGGCGTGTACGGGCCGCGCGTTCGCTCCGTGACGGGCTCGCTTAGCCCTCGTGGATTTCGCGCTTCTCGCGGTCGTAGATCTGCCGCCGGCCCGAGTCGAACGCCTTGACGGCCATCAGGCCCGCCACGGCGTGCTGGTAGCCGGCGTCGATGTCGGCGTTGCAGGGCTTGCGGCTGTGGATGCACTGGAGCCAGTCGAGGAAATGCTCGGGCCGCTCGACGGGCTCGACCGGCGCGGTGCCGCGGATGGCCCCCTTGTTCTTCGTGCCGCCCTCGGCCGAGAGCACGGGCGCGTGCCACTTGACCATGTCCAGCGTCCCCACGTCGCCGAAGATCTTGAACGAGTTGCCCGACCCGTTCCCGAAGTTCGTCGAGTAACTCACCAGGAACCCCTCGGGGTACTCCCACAGGGCGTGGACGTGGTCGGGACACGTGAACTTATGCTCGTCCTTCCACGTGTACGTGCCGCCCAGGCACACGGCGTTCGTGGGGAACGTGGCCCCGGTAATGTAGTGGACCAGGTCCAGGAAGTGGCTGCCCAGCCCCGTCAACGGGCCGTCCGAAAACTCGCGGTATCCGTACCAGCCGGAATAGAGGACGGGGTCGAACGGCCGCATCGGACGGTCGGCCAGGAACTCGTTCCAGTCCAGGTCCTCGGGCTTCACGTCCTTGATGTACCCGTACCAGTACGGCCGGCCGCTGTTTCGGCACTGCTCGATGCGTCCGACCGTGCCCAGGATGCCCGACTGGTAGAGTTGGCGGCAGCCGGTGAGGGTCGGGAAACTGCGCAGTTGCGTGCCCGCCTGGAAGACGATGTTATTCTCGCGGACGGCGTCGCAGGCGCGTTTGAGGCGTTCCAGGTCCATCGCGAGCGGCTTCTCGCAGTAGACGTCCTTCTTGGCCTTGGCGGCGGCCTCCAGGTGCGTGGTGTGCACGTGGTCGGGCGACGCGATCATGACGGCGTCCACGTCCTCGAGGGCCACCACGTCGCGGTACGAGACGAACGCCCGGGCCTCCTGGCCGTACAACTCCTTGCACTTGGCGGCGGCCTGTTCGCGGGCCGGCCGCCACGGGTCGGCCACCGCGGTGACGGCGTGGTCCACCGCCTCCACGTGCTTGTGGATGCCGGCCATGTGGGCGCCGATCCCTCGCTGGCCGCACCCGATAAGGCCGATGCGGATGCGGCTGTTGGCCCCCACGACGCGGGAGTACGAGGCCGCCGTCATGGCCGCTGCGGCCGTCAGCGTGCCTGTGTGCTTCAGGAAGGACCGGCGTGAAACGCGACGCGGCATGGCAGTTCCTCCGACCTCGATTTCGCAGGCGGCCGCGGCCGTGCCGGACCCGGCCCGGCAGCGCGGTGCTGCATCGACCGGTGTACCGCACGGCGGCGGGCAAGTCAATCGCGATGTGCGCCGGCGTTGCGCGAAGTTCGCCTTGCGAGGGCACGCCGCCGCAGTATGATGGACGAACACTTAGCCGCCCCGCTTATGGGGCGCGTTCACGGAAAGGGCACACACCATGCGTCGACGCAATTTCCTCCAGATGGCGGGCCTCTCGGCGGCGGCCGGGGCCCTGGCGGGCTGTGCCACGAAGGAGGCCCGCGCCGACGACCGGCCCAACGTCCTCTTCATCCTCACGGACGACCAGCGGGCCGACTGCCTGGGCTGCGCCGGCCATCCGCACCTGAAGACCCCGAACCTCGACCTTCTGGCCGACGAGGGCGCCCACTTCACGAACATGTTCGTGACCACCTCGCTCTGCTCGCCCAGCCGGGCGTCGTTCCTGTCGGGCCTGTACGCCCACGCGCACGGCGTGTCGAATAATTTCACCGACTACCCTGCCGGCATGACCAGTTGGCCGATGCGACTGCGCGAGGAAGGATACGAGACCGCCTACATCGGCAAGTGGCACATGGGCGAGGCCAGCGACGAAAAGCGGCCGGGCTTCGACTTCTGGGTCAGCCACAGCGGCCAGGGCGATTACTTCGACACCGAGTTCAACGTCAACGGCACCCGCAAGGTCCTCAAGGGCTATTACACGCACGTGGTGACCGACCAGGCGATCGCGTACCTCAAGGGCCCGCACGAAAAGCCCTGGTGCCTCATCCTGGGCCACAAGGCCCCGCACACGCCGTTCACGCCCGAGCCGAAGTATGAACATCTCTTTGACGATGTGGAGGTCAAGTACCCCGACTCGGCCTTTCACCTCGAGGGTAAGCCCGAGTGGATCAAAGAGCGCATCGACACGTGGCACGGCATCTACGGCCCCATCTACGGCTTCCGGAAGGACTTTCCGGACACGCGGCCCGAGGGCGTCAAGGACTTCGCCCGCTTCGTCCGCTCGTACTGGGCCACGATCAAGTCGGTCGACGACAGCGTCGGACGCCTCTACGAAGCGCTGAAGGAAACGGGGCAACTCGACGATACGCTCATCGTCTTCGCAGGCGACAACGGCATGTTCCTGGGCGAGCACGGCATGACCGACAAGCGGTCGATGCACGAGGAGAGCATCCGCGTGCCGATGGTCGCCCGGTACCCGAAACTCATCCGGCCCGGCACGAAGGTGGCCGAGCAAGTCCTGAACATCGACCTGGCGCCCAGCGTCCTTGACATCTGCCGTGCCCGGCCGCTCGAGAAGGTCCACGGCCAATCGTGGAAGCCGCTGCTGGCGGGCACCGCCGACGGCTGGCGCAACGCCTGGTACTACGAGTACAACTACGAGAAGCAGTTCCCGTACACGCCCAACGTCCGCGGCGTGCGGACCGACCAATGGAAATACATGGAGTACCCTCCCGGCGGCCCCGACGCCCGCGCCTACAAGGCCGAACTCTACAACCTCCAGGACGACCCGGGGGAACTCAAGAACCTCATCGACGATCCGCAATATAAGGACGTCGTCGAGGACCTGAAACAGGAACTCTCCCGCCTGAAAGAGGAAACGGGCGCCGTGCCCGACCGCATGCCCGTCTACGAGGGCATCAAGAAGGAATTGCCGGAAGAGTCCATCCGGTAGCGCCGGTCGTGTGGCCCGGCCGGCTTGTCCGGCCGGGGGGCGCCGGGTGCCACTGGCGGCCCGCCTCCGGCGGGTGAACTTGCCCGCCAGTGCTTCGTGCGCCGAGTGCCGCTGGCGGTTTGCCCGCCAGTGCGTAGGCCGCGCCGATACGCCGGGGCATGGCCCCGTCGCTACCGGCTTTGCCCGCCGGGGGCCTCGCCGGGCGCCTCGCCGCTCACCGCCTTTTCGCGCGCCGCTTTCTCGATGGCCGCCCGCACGAGCGGCACCCACAGGGCGTACCCCTTGGCGTTCATGTGGAGCATGTCGTCGACGAACAGGTCCGGCCGCGGCCGGCCGCCGGCGTCGAGCAGCGGCGTGGCCACATCAATATACGTGACGCGGGGTGCGGTCTTGGCGAACTCGGTCACCAGGCGGTTCGCCTTGGCCATCTCGGGCCAGAGGGCCTCGCGCTTGACGCTCGGCTTGATGGCCAGGAAGTGGATCCACGCCTCCGGCAGGCCCTTGCGGACCGCCGCGATGAACCGCTTGAAATCCTCCAGCAGCCGCTCGGCCTTCTTGCCGCCCGCCACGTCGTTGTCGCCCGCATAGAAGACGACCTGGCGGGGCCGGTAGCGGAGGACCAGCCGACCGGCCCAGTGGACCTGGTCCGAGATGTGGCTGCCCCCGATGCCCCGGCCGAGGACGGGCGTCGGCGCGAACGTCTTCTCCAGGTCCGGCCACATGCGGATGGTTGAACTGCCCGCGAAGACGACCACCCCCTCCGGCGGCGGGTGCGCGGCGTCGCGGGCCTCGTACGCCTCGACCTGTTTCGCCCACCGCTCGGGCGACGGGTCCCGCGATGGGTCCGGCGGCGTCGCCGCGGCGCCGGCCGCTGTCGCCGCACCGGCGAGCGCCAACGCCAGGAGCAGGGCGATCATCCCCGTCCGGATGAGGTGAGCCGTTCGGGTCATGTCCACGCTCCTCGCAGGACCGGCTGAGCGGCAGGGGCTGTCCGTTGTCCGGCTCCAGTGTACCGCCGCGCGGCGGGTTGACCAGGACCTTTCGGGCGGCCCAGTGAGCCGGTTGGCCATCAAGAGAAACATGCCCGTGGCCGCGCCCTGATAAGGCGAACGGGTCTGCGCTTCGCTGCGACAAGCGTGGCCATGCCACCCGCGGGGCGCGTGGTTGATGGTCGCGCGGCGCCCCGCGGCGATGGGAAACCTGTTGACCTCAGGCGGCGGCGGTGGCAGAGTAGGCGGTCGAGTCCGGCCCGGGCGGACCCCGTGGTGTGCAGTGGCACGCCGTCCGGGCGGGTCCGGCCCAGGGGGTCATCGCGGAGGTGCCGGCGGACGCCGTCGGGCCGACCAGGAAGGAGTTGCCCGTGGCCACGTTCCATCACGTCGGCGTCCCCACCGACCAGCCGCAGCCGGACGAGGTGTACCTCGACGGCGCGAAGGTGTACATCACCAACGCCGACACCCATCCCTACCGGTTCGAGTACCTTCGGTTCGAGCCCGACACGCCGCTGCCCGAGCGGATGCAGACGAACCCGCACGTGGCGTATATGGTCGACGACCTCGACGCCGCCCTCGAGGGCGAAAGCATCCTCATGGAGCCGTTCGAGGCCATGGACGGCCTTCGGGTGGCCTTCATCGTCAAGGACGGGGTGGTCGTCGAACTCATGCAGGAGGTGTAGAAGGCGGCCGGACCGGTCCCAAGCGCTGCCCAGGTCCGCCCTTGGCACCAAGCACGTTCGCCCGAACGGGACGCGCCATGCCCGAGACCATCGACTACGACGGGGTCGTCCGCATGCTCCGCGGCGCCGCCGAGAAGGTGACGACGCATCACGGCCGGCTGTCGGAACTCGATGCTGTTCTCGGCGACGGCGACCACGGCGCCGATATGCGCCGGGCGATGGCGATGCTGGCCAAGGCCATCGCCGAGAACCGGTCGCGCGACATCGCCAGCGTTCTGAGCGACGTGGGCTGGGCCGTCATCGGGGCGGGTGGCGGGGCCGCCGGGCCGCTGTTCGGCACGTTCTTCATGGGGATGGCGGAGGCGGCCAGCACGCGGGCTACGCTCGACGCGCCTGCCTTGGCGGCCGTCTTCTCGCACGCCCTGGCCGCGGTCCGCCGGCAGACCAAGGCCGAGCCGGGCGACAAGACGCTGCTCGACGCCTTGGTCCCGGCCGTCGGGCGGTATCGCGCGGCCGCCGACGCGGGACACGACGTGTCCTCGGCCATGGAGGCGGCCGCCGACGCCGCCGAAAAGGGCGCCGAGGCCACCTGCGCCATGCAGGCCCGGTTCGGGCTGGCCGCGGACCGCGGTGAGGCGAGCGTCGGCACGGTCGACCCCGGGGCCGCGTCGGTCGGCCTGATGTTCCGCGGCTTTGCCGACGCCCTCGCGGCGGCGGAAAGCGAATGACCGCCGTTCTTCCAATCTGCTGCACCCGGATACGAAAGGATGTGCTCTGGCGATGAGACTGCAAACCGCTTCGATGCTCCTCGCGCTGGTGACGGTGACGTGCCTCTCGTGGGCGTGCCATGCGCCGGCCGCCGAGTGGGCGCCCGTTCCGGGCCACATCATGACGCCGTTCGCGAAGGACGTGCGGCCGGACAACGCGCTGCCCGAGTATCCGCGTCCGCAGATGGTCCGCGACCGGTGGCAGAACCTCAACGGCCCGTGGCAGTACGCCGTCGAGACGCTGCCCGAGGGCACGTTCACGCCCGTCCAGGGCCTGGCGCCGGCCGAGAGTTGCACCGACGCGGCGCCGCCGGCCGCGTGGCAGGGCACGATCCTGGTGCCTTTCGCCATCGACGCACCGCTCTCGGGCGTCGGCCACGTCCTCCGGCCGAACGAGCGCCTCTGGTACCGCCGCACGTTCATCGTGCCCGACGACTGGCGCGCCGGCCGGGTCCTCCTCCACTTTCAGGCGGCCGACTGGGAGACGAGCGTCTACGTCAACGGCCGTCGCCTGGGCCAGCACCGCGGCGGCTACGACCCGTTCACGTTCGACGTCACCGATGCCCTGAAGGACGGCGCGAACGAACTCGTCGTCGCCTGCTGGGACGCCACCGAGCAGCAGTGCCAGGCCATCGGCAAGCAGATCATGCCCGAGAACCGCAAGGGGTTCCGATACCAGCCGACCGGCGGCATCTGGCAGACCGTGTGGCTGGAGCCCGTGCCGAAGGCCAACTACATCCGGTCGCTGCGGATTACGCCGGACATCGAAAGCGGGCGAGTTCTCGTTAATGCGATCCCGGGTGATATCAGCGACAAACCGTTCCACGTCGAGGCGGAAATCCCAGGCGGGGAATTTCTCCCGTGCTCAAACCCGATTGCCGCCGCCGTCCACTTGAAAGAGCCACGTCTGTGGTCGCCCGACGACCCGCACCTGTACGACCTGACGGTCCGCCTGGTCGTGGGCGACGAGGTGGTCGATACGGTCCGAAGTTACGTCGGCCTGCGGAAGATCGAACGGAAGAAGGCGGCCGACGGCTTCGTCCGCATCCACCTGAACGGCAAGCCCGTGTTCCAGTTCGGCCCGCTGGACCAGGGCTACTGGCCCGACGGCATCCTCACGCCGCCCACCGACGAGGCCATCCGCTACGACCTGGAATTCCTCAAGACCATCGGCTGCAACATGGTCCGCGTGCACGTCAAGACGCACCCCGAGCGGTGGTACTACTGGGCCGACCGCCTGGGCCTGCTGGTGTGGCAGGACATGATCTGTCTGCCGAAGTACGGCCAGACGGTGACGAAGGAGGCCTCGGCCCAGTGGCAGACGGAACTCGAGCGAATGATGGACTGGCTGGGCAACCATCCCTCCATCATCATGTGGGTGCCCTTCAACGAGGGCTGGGGCCAGCACGACACCGAGCGCTTCGCCGCCCTGGTGGCCGAGCGCGACGGGACGCGCCTCGTCAATAGCGCCAGCGGCTGGGCCGACGTCGGCGTGGGCGACACGCTTGACCATCACGACTACTCGTTCTACTCCAGCGTCGCCCTCCAGCAGTACGCCGGCGGACGGGCCGTCGTCCTGGGCGAGGCCGGCGGATTCAACATGGTCGTACCCGGCCACACCTGGCACGGCGACAAGGAGCCGAGCACCACGCTCGACTATGCCGACGACGGCGGCCGGCCGACCGTGGCCACCGCCGACGAAATGCTCGAGGTTTTCGCCACCTGGGTCGACAACCTCCGCTGCCTGAACGCCTTCGGCGGCCTGGACGCCGTGGTGTATACGCAGATCACCGACGTGGAGCACGAACTCAACGGCTTCCTGACGTACGACCGGCAGGCGCCCAAGACCGACCCGCGGAAGTGGGGCGAGGTTATCCGACGCCTCTACCGTCCGCCGGAACTGAAGACGGTGGTCCCGGCCGGGGCCGCGTGGAAGGTCACGACCAAGGTCCCGCCGGCCGGCGGCAAGCGGGCCAAGGACGCCCCCGAGCCCGTCCCCGCTTGGGCCCGGCCCGGCTTCGACGACGCCGGTTGGCAGACCGGCGCGGCCCCGTTCGCGTCCGAGAAGGCCGACGGCCTGCCGCCTGTCGGCACGGTCACGGGCGCGCCGCAGTACGCCCTCCGCCGCACGTTCACGCTGGAGCGCGTGCCCGCCAAACCGGTGCTTCACCTGGTGACCACGCGGCAGTGCCGCATCTTCATCAACGGGCGCGAGTTCCGCAACGTGGTCAACCAGGGCCGGGGACCGCAACTGGTGGACGTGTGCGCCATCGCCTTCCGGCCCGAGGAGCGGAGCCTCCTGAAAGAGGGCGAGAACACCATCGCCGTCCTTGTGCCGCAGGCCAAGGGGCCCAACTATTTCGACCTGGCCGTCGTCGACGTCGTCGAACCCTGACGGGGGTGGCCCGCGCGGGCGGCGCCCCATGGCGAAAAGGAGACCGGACGCATGCCTTCCAAAGAGGAACTGAAAGCCGAAAAAAACTTTCATGTCGACGTGCCGATGAACACGCAGGGGTTTTTCCTGCGCGGCTCGAACGCCCTGGACTGGGGCATGAAGAACCGCCTCAGCCGCATCTTCAACCCCGCCTCGGGCCGGACCGTGATGCTGGCGTTCGATCACGGCTACCTCATGGGGCCGACGACGGGCCTGGAGCGCCTGGACCTGAACATCCAGCCGCTCCTGCCGCACATCGACTGCCTGATGTGCACGCGCGGCGCCCTGCGCACCTCGATCGGACCCGAGACCGACAAGCCCGTCTGCCTGCGCGTGAGCGCCGGCGCCACGGTCCTTAAGGACGACATGAGCGACGAATGCATCGGCGTCGATGTCGAGGACGCCATCCGCCTGAACGCCTCCGCCATGGCCGTCCAGTGCTACGTGGGCGGCGTGCACGAACGGCAGACGCTGGAAAACCTCTCTCGCGTCGTCAACGCCGGGAACCGGTACGGCATCGCCACGCTGGGCGTGACCGCCGTCGGCAAGGAGATGGGCCGCGACGCCAAGTACCTCGGCATGGCCAGCCGCGTGCTCGCCGAACTGGGAGCCCACGTCGTCAAGACCTACTTCTGCGACGAGCACTTCGACGAGGTGGTGGCCGGGTGCCCGGTGCCGATCGTCATCGCGGGCGGCAAGAAGATTCCCGAGGCCGACGCCCTCGACATGGCCTGGCGCGCGGTCGACCAGGGCGCCTCGGGCGTCGACATGGGCCGCAACATCTTCGCCGCCAGGGACCCCGTGGCCATGGGCCAGGCCGTCCGGTCCATCGTCCACGATATGACCCGGCCGAAGCAGGCGTACGCGATGTACCAGGGCCTGGTCCGCGATCGGGCGAACGCGTGATCACCGCGGGACGCGAGGCGCGCGCCGCGGGGCGCGGAAGGGATAGACAGATGACCATGCGGCGACCCTGGCGCGGATACGGCTGGGTCCTCCTGACGGCCGCGGCGGTGGCGATTCTCCTGCCGGCGGCGCCGACCTTTGCAGCGGCAGCGCCGGAAGACCTCCTGCCGAAGGCCTGCGACGCCATGGCCCGCGCGACCGGCTTCTTCACGTCCATCGCCACAAACGGCGGCTGGGCGGGCATCTATAGCGCCGACCTCAAGGATCGCTGGGGGGAATCGACCCACGAAAAGTGCGGGCCCGACGAAATCTGGGTCCAGCCGCCCGGCACGCCGACCGTCGGCGGCGTCCTCCTCTGGGCCTATCGCGCCACGGGCGAGAAGCGGTACCTGGCCGCCGCTCGCAACGCCGGCCGGGCCCTCGTCTGGGGCCAGCGGACCGTCGGCGGATGGGATCACCGCGTGAGCGTGGCCCACCTCGCGCCCGGCGCCGCTGCGCCCGCCCGCCTCAAGGGCCACTGCACGTTCGACGACGACATCACCCAGGGCGCGATCGACTTCCTCATGGACCTGGACCGCACGCTCGACGAACCGTGGCTCGACGACGGCGTCCGGCTGGGCCTGGCGTTCCTGCTGAAGAGCCAGTTCCCGAACGGCGCCTGGCCGCAGTGGTACCCCTTGCGCGGCGGCTATCAGGACTATTATACGTTCAACGATAACACCATCAACGACTGCATCCGCGTTCTGCTCGACGCCCACCGCCAGTACGGCTGGCCGGAGGTCCTGGCGGGGGCGAAGCGCGGCGGCGACTTCGTTGTCGCCTCCCGCCTGCCCGAACCGCAGTCCGGTTGGGCCCAGCAGTACTCGCACGACATGAAGCCCGCGTGGGCCCGCGCGTTCGAGCCGCCCGCCGTCTGCAGCGCCGTCACCAGCCGCAACATCCAAACGCTCGTCGACCTGGCGGTCTACACGAAGGACGCGAAGTATCTCGAGCCCATACCGCTCGCCCTGGCGTGGCTGGGGCGCTCGAAACTGAAAGCGGGCCTCTGGGCGCGGTTCTACGAGGTCGGGACCAACAAGCCCATCTACGGCGACCGCGACGGCAAGGTCCATTACACGCTGGAGGAAATCAGCGAGGAACGCCGCAGCGGCTACTCGTGGCAGTCGAGTTACGGCATCGAGGGCGCCGCGGCGTATTACAGGAAGGTCAAGGAGGCCGGCCTGGAGGCGACCGCCGAGAAGGACGCCGCCGACCGCGCCCGGCAACCGTCCGCGGCGTCGCTCGCAAGCCGGGCTCGGTCGCTGGCGCCGCGCGTCGAAAAGTCCATTGCGGCGCTCGACGCCCAAGGCCGCTGGCTCGACTCCGACGGCCGCATCCGCACCGCCACCTTCGTCGGCCACATGCGGACGCTGTGCGATCTTCTCGAGGCCGCCCAGCCCCGTTGATTCCCGAACGCCGCCGCCGTAAGATGGCCGGCGCACCCCTCACCTGCACGAAAGGAAGCGACCGATGACGAAGCGACAGAGCGACAACCGCGCCGGCCTCAGCCGGCGCACCCTCATCCGGACCGTGGCCGGTGGCGCTGCTGCCGCCGCCGTGGCCGCCGCCGGATCGACCCACGCGCCGCGCGCCGCGGCCGCCGAAGGGCCGGCCAAACTCAAAGGGCGCATCAAGCAGTCCGTCTCGCGCTGGTGTTACGGCAAAGTCCCGATGGAGGAGTTGTGCCAGGCCTGCGTCGACATGGGCATCGGCGGCCTCGACCTCGTCGGCCCCAAGGAGTGGCCCACGATGAAGAAGTTCGGCCTCGTGGGCACCTGCACGCCCGGCCATACGGGCATCGCCAAGGGCCTGAATGACCCGAAGAACCACGAGGGGTGCCTCGCCAAACTCCGCGAGGCCATCGAACTCACCGCCGAGGCCGGCTACCCGAACGTCATCTGCATGTCCGGCAACCGCGACGGCATCTCCGACGAAGACGGCGCGAAGAACTGCGTCGACGCCCTCAAGCAGATTGCCGGTTTCGCGGAGGAGAAGGGCGTCACCCTGGTCATGGAACTCCTCAACTCCAAGGTCAACCACAAGGGCTACATGTGCGACCATACGGCATGGGGCGCCGAGATGTGTAAGCGCGTGGGCAGCCCCCGCGTCAAACTCCTTTACGATATCTATCACATGCAGATCATGGAAG
>JADHXV010000088.1 GCA_016782785.1 Planctomycetota bacterium
CGGACGTGATCGCGATGGGCGGCGCCTCGGCCGGTTTCGGCGCGTCCTTCTCGGCCGCCGAAGCCGGGCCGACTGCCGCCAGGAGAACGACCATCAGAAGATGCGCCCGCGCCAAACGCATGACTGCCCTTCGGACCTGGACCCTTGCTCCTTGTAGCCCCTGAAGGACGCACGGTGCAACCCCGCGCGCTCCCCGGCGACGCCGGCTACGGCGCGTCGCTGAACAGAACGGCGGCCGGTATTGGCGCCCGCGCGAAGCCCGGCCCCTGCCAGGAGACCTCGAGGTGCTCGTCGCCCGCGCTGTCGAAGAACTCAACGGTAATCGCGTGCCTGCCCTTCGCGAGCGGAATGAACCCGCGGCGCCGCACCGGCTCACGCACGCCGTCGTTCTCCACCACCACCTGGTCGCCGATGCGCAGCCGGCTGCCATCGTCCGACTCGGTGTAGAACGCGTACACGCCGTCGTTGGGCGCCTCGACGTACCCGCGGAACACCAGGCCGAACCCGTTCCGCCCCGCGTACGGACCGAGGTCAAACGTATCGGCCCGGCCGGTCTCGACCGCGGTCGCCAGGTCGAAGGCGGGCAGGCGTTTCCACTTGCCCTCGTAATACGCACGGCTGAGGCCAGGCTTCGCGTTCGCCGCGTCGTCCGGCGGCCGCAGCGGCGTGACCGCCGGTGTCACGGTCATGGTTCGGAACTGGCCGTCCCGCAGCACCTGGAGGTCGAACGGCTTGCTCCCGGCTACACCCACGAGGGCCAGGTGGTAGTCGATGCCTTTCTGCACGTCTTCCTCGCCGATGCGGACGACCACGTCGCCCGGCCGCACGCCGGCCTCGGCGGCGGGGGAACCGTCGCGGACGGCCTTGACCTGGGCGGGCCCGTCGGCCGCCACCTCGACGCCCACCACGAAACCGTTGCGGGCCTCGGCGTCGAGGACCTCCGGCAGTGCATCACGGATACGGTCGACGGGAATCGCAAAGGCGATGTTGTCGGCACCGGTTTTTTTGGTGGTGTTCAGTCCGACCATCTCGCCCGAGACGTTCAGCAGCGGCCCCCCGCTGGAACCGGGGTTCGTGGTGGCGTCGGTCTGGATCATGTCCGGGAAGAACGTGTAATCGCTCTTGGTGCTGCGCCCGATGGCGCTGACGATGCCCTCCGCCACGGTCAAGCCCATGCCGAACGGGTTGCCCATGGTCACGACGCGTTCGCCGACCAGCAGGCCTTTGCTCCGGCCAAAGCGGAGGGGCTTGAGGCGGCGGTCGGCGTCGATCTTCAGGATCGCCAGGTCGTGCTGCTCGTCCACGGCGACGACGCGGGCGGGGAACTCGCGGCCGCCCTCGAAGCCCACCGCCAGGTTCCCGCCCTTCCTGAGCAGGTGCGCGTTGGTCAGGATGTACCCGGCCGGGTGCAGGACCAAGCCGCTGGCATACTCGGTGTGCTTGGTGTCCGGGTCGTCGGGGTCCTGCCGCGAGCAGCCGATGTTGACGACCGAGTCCTTGCAGGCCTGGTACACCTCGACGACGGCCGTCCGGCGAAGCATCTCGTACGAGGCGGACGGGTCGGCCTGGCGGGCGGCGGCGGCGGTCGGCTCGCATCCGCCCCCGACAGCGCCGGTCCACAGGGCTGCCGATACGATAAGCACGGCTCGCTTGCTGATCATGCGGACTCCTTTGATGGCTGCCGGCACACCCGATGCGCGGGGATCGTATTATACGAAGCCGCCGCCGAATCGGAACAACCTTCCGGGCACAGGCGATAGCGCGGCGTGCTTCCCAGGCGGCCGCGCGGCGCAATCGGTGTCACCCCGCCGTGTGTGGCCCGGCCCGTACGGGCCGGGAGTCTGCCGCGGCCTGCATGACTGGCCGCGCATCGCGGGCTTGCGGTTGACACCGCCGATTTCGCACGGCTACACTGGCCCTCCGCGGTTCAACAGGAAGACGCCCGTCGAATCGAACGCGCCGCGATGCGGTCGCGTTCCGGAGAAAACCCATGCAACGATTGCCGATGGTGCCGATTGCGTTTCTGGCCGCCGCGGTCCTGGCCTGGGCGGTAGCGGGCTGCGGAGGGTCGGACGAGGCGGGCCAGGCCGACGAGGGGCCGCAGGCCGCGATGCTCAACATCCTCCGCACCGCCACCGCCTCCGCCGGTGCCGAGCCCACCGGCCAACCCACGTGGTACACGCCCGCCAACCTGTACGATTACATCGACGGCCAAGCCGAGGAGTTCCTGGCGGCGGGGTTCGTCCTGCTCGGCCACAGCGAGGTCAAAGCGAAGGGGGCCGCCGGCCGCGCGTACGTCGAAATCGATCTCTACGACATGGCCGGCCCGACGGGCGTGAAGAAGGTCATGACCGAGCCGCCACCCGACAAGACCGCCGAGATCGCCCCCGGCGTCCAGGCGTACCGCGACGCGGGGATGTGCGAGTTCGGGGCCGGCCGATACTACGTTCGGATGACAGCCCGCTTCGACACCGAGGGCCAGAAGGGCCTGGTGGAAGCCCTCGCCCGCGGCGTGGCCGAAGCGGCCCTGGCCGAGTGACGTGCCGCCCCGCCCCGCGAATCCGATGCGGAGATTGCCAATGCCCGTTCGCTGCCCCGCCTGCCGTACCGTCTGCCGCGCCGCGTTCCGCGCGCTCATCCTTCTGACGGCCGTGGCCACGCCCTTTGCGGTGGCCGCGGCAGCCGAAGCGCCGGCCGCCATGGTCCTGTTCGACTTCGAGACCACGGTCGACACGGCCCGCGTCCACGCCCAGAACGCGACGGCGGCCGTAGCGGACCGCGACGGCCGGCACGTCCTGCACGTCACCGCCGACGCCGGCGCAGGCCAGCCCGCCGTCACCCTGCGTCCGGCCGGCGGCCCGTGGGACCTGGCGCGCTGCGAGGGCATTGCGGCCGAGGTCCGGAACGCCGCGGCCGCGCCCGTCACCATCTACCTGCGCGTCGAGAACAAGGGGGCGAACGACCGCCGCAACACCAACGTCGGCCTCGTGACGCTGGCAGCCGGCGCGGCGGCCACGCTCCGCGTGCCTTTCTCCCGGCACCCGCCCAAGGTCGAGGGCGTGGACCTCTTCGGCATGCGCGGGTACCCCGTGGCCGGCAAGGGCGAAACGACCGGCCGCCTGGACCCCGGCCGCGTGACCGGACTCCGCTTCAACCTCGAATCCGCCGGGCCCCCGAACGTCGAGATTGATAACGTGCGCGCCTGCGGTTCGGCCAAGCCGCAGCCCGAAGAAGGCCTGACGGCCGACACCTTTTACCCGTTTATCGATACGTTCGGTCAGTACATCCATCGCGACTGGCCGGGCAAGACACATTCGGAGGCCGACCTCGCCGACGCCCGGCAGGCGGAGGAGAAGGACCTGGCGGCCCATCCCGGCCCGGCCAACTGGAACCGTTTCGGCGGCTGGGCCGACGGGCCGAAGTTCGAGGCCACCGGCTTCTTCCACGCCGTGAAATACCGCGGCCGGTGGCTCCTGGTGGACCCGGACGGCCGGCCGTTCTTCTCGCACGGCATGGACTGCGTGAGGCAGACGGCCGAGACGCCCATCGATGACCGCGAGCGGTGGTGGCACGACTTCCCGGGCGACCGGCCGGAGTTCCAGGCGCTGCTGGGCCGGGGCGGCCACATCATCCGCGACTATTACGCGGGAAAACGCGTGCGGACGTTCAACTTCGCCCTGGCCAACATCCGCCGCAAGTACGGCGAGGACTGGCAGCAGACGACGGCCGACCTGGCCCACCGCCGGCTCCGGTCGTGGGGCCTCAACACCATCGCCAACTGGTCCGACGAACGGGTCTATCTCGAAAAGAAGACGCCGTACGTGGCAACGGTCCGCTTCTCCAGCCCGCCCATCGAAGGCAGCGAGGGGTACTGGGGCAAGTTCAAGGACCCGTTCTACCCGGACTTCGAGCGCGGCCTGCAGGCCGCCATGACGCGGGAGGCCAGGGAGACGGTGGGCGACCCGTTCTGCCTGGGCTACTTCGTCGACAACGAGATCGCGTGGGGCAACGACACGAGCCTGGCGGAGGCGGCCCTGGCCTCGCCGGCCGACCAGCCGGCCAAGCGGGCGTTCCTCGACGACCTCCAGAAGAAGTACCGGACCATCGACCGCCTGAACGCCGCGTGGGGAACGAAACACACTTCCTGGGACGCCCTGGCCGCCTCCACCGCCAAGCCCGACGCGAAGCGCGCGGGCGACGACCTCCGGGCGTTTTACACGCGGCTGGCCGAGCAGTATTTCCGCCTCTGCCGCGACGCCGTCAAACGCGTCGCTCCCAAACAGATGTACCTGGGATGCCGCTTTGCGTGGGTGAACGACCTGGCGGCGCGGGCCGGGGCGAAGTTCTGCGACGTGGTCAGTTACAACCGGTACCAGCGGAGCGTGGCGGACTTCCGCCTGCCCGAGGGCGTCGACGCCCCCGTCATCATCGGCGAGTTCCACTTCGGGGCGCTCGACCGCGGCCTGTTCCACACGGGCCTGGTGCCGGTGGCGTCGCAGGAGGCACGGGCCGAGGCGTACAAGGCCTACGTCCGAAGCGCCGTCGCCCACCCGCAGATCGTGGGCTGCCACTGGTTCCAGTACCGCGACGAGTCGACCGTGGGCCGATCGCTGGACGGCGAGAATTACCAGATCGGCTTCGTGGACATCTGCGACAGGCCGTACCCGGAGACGATTGCCGCCTGCCGCGAGGTGGGGTACGCCCTGTATCCGGCCGCTCAGTCGCCGTAGCCGTCGGGGTGGGCCTGGTGCCAGCGCCAGGCCGTCTCGATGATCGTCTGGAGGTCGGGGAACTCGGGCGTCCAGCCGAGTTCCTGGGCGATGCGGCGGCTGGAGGCGACGAGCGCGGGCGGGTCGCCCGGCCGGCGGGGCACGTCGACGGCGGAAATCTTCCGGCCCGTCACCCGCCGGGCCGTCTCGATGACCTCGCGGACGGAGTACCCGCTGCCGTTGCCGAGGTTGTACGTGCGGCCGCTGCCCGTCTCGATGGCCTCCATGGCCAGGATGTGGGCCTGGGCGAGGTCCCAGACGTGGATGTAGTCGCGGACGCACGTGCCGTCGGGCGTCGGGTAATCGCTGCCGAAGATCTTGACGGCGTCGCGGCGGCCGAGGGCCGCCTCCAGGACGATGGGCACGAGGTGCGTCTCGGGGTCGTGGTCCTCGCCGATGTGCGCGTCGGGCGCCGCGCCGGCCGCATTGAAATATCGCAATGCCACATATCCCAGGCCGTACGCGCCGGCGTAGTAGCGCAGCGCGTGCTCGAAGTCGAGTTTCGTCTGGCCGTAGGCGTTGATCGGTCGCGTGGGATGGTCCTCGGGAATGGGCACCTCGTCCGGCTCGCCGTAGGTGGCGGCGGAGGACGAGAAGACGATCCGCCCCGCGCCCGCCTTCCGCATGGCGGAGAGCAGCCGAAGACTGCCGACCACGTTGTTGCGGTAGTACTTTTCGGGGGCCTCCATGCTCTCGCCGACGTAGCAGTGGGCGGCGAAGTGCATGACGCAGTCGAAGCCGTCGGCCAGGCCCTCGACGAGCCGGTCCTCGTCCATCAGGTCGCCCACGAAGAGCGTCTCGGCGGGCACGGCAGCGGCGTGGCCCTCCGAGAGGTTGTCGTACACGCGGACGCGATGGCCGGCCTCAATGAGCCGGCGAACCACGTGGCTGCCGATGTACCCGGCGCCGCCGGTGACGAACACGTTCATTCAACCTTCTCCTCGTCGCGGAAGTGTGCGATCGTCCGCTCCAGGCCGTCGCGGCGCGAGACGACCGGCCGCCACCCCAGCAGGCGCAGCGCCCGCGTCACGTCGGGGCGGCGGCGGGGCGGGTCGTCGGCCGGCAGCGGCGACGCCGTCAGCGACGACGACGAACCGCTCAGCTCCAGGATCTCGCGGGCCAGGTCCACAACGGCGACCTCGTCCGGATTGCCGAGGTTGACGGGGCCGGCCAAGTCGGTCTCGGCCAGGCGCACCAAGGCCTCGACCATGTCGGAGACGTAGCAGAAACTGCGGGTCTGCCGGCCGGTGCCGAAGACGGGCAGCGGCCGGCCCGAGAGCGCCTGCGTGATGAACGTCGGGATGACCCGCTTGTCGTCCGGCCGCATGCGCGGCCCGTAGGTATTGAAGATGCGGGCGATGCGGACCGGCACGCCGCGCGCCCGCTGGTAGGCCGACGCCAGCGCCTCCGCGAACCGCTTCGCCTCGCTGTAGGAAGCGCGCGGCACCACGGGGCTCACGCGGCCGGGGTCGGTCTCGACCTGGGGATGAACGGCCGGGGCGCCGTACACCTCGCTGGAGGAGGCCAGGACGAAAACGGCGCGGCCGTCGGCGGCCAGGTCGAGCAGGCGGCGGGTGCCCTCGGCCGCGGTCCGCAGCGTCTCGATCGGCCGCTCCAGGTGCCCCGACACCGGCGAGGCCAGGTGGAAGATCCGCTCGAACGGTCCCTTGACCTGGACCGGCTCGACCACGTCGGCCTTGATGAGGTGGAACCGGTCGCCGCCCACCAGGTGCGTCACGTTCTCCCAGCGGCCGGAGGAGAAATCGTCGAGGCCGACGACCTCGTGCCCGTCGGCCACCAGGCGGTCGGCCAGGTGCGAACCGAGGAAGCCGGCGGCGCCGGTGATAAGTGTCCGCATGGCACGATCCTCTGCCTTCGGCGGGCCGCGCGGAAGCGCGCGGGTGAGGGTGCGATTATAGGTCCGGCCGGCGGGCATGCCAAGGAAAACGGTCAGGCCGTCGTGGCCCTGGAGGCGTCGGAAGGCATACGGCGGTCCTCGTGGTCGCCGGGCTCGTACTCGGGTACGGTTTCCTTGAGGGCCCGGTGAATCTCGTCGAGCGAGGCGCCGTTCGAGACGGCCCGGAGGCGTTCGAAGGCGTGCTCGATTTTTTCGAGGGTGCACCCGCGGTTTTGCCAGAAGAAGATCTTGTGGTGATGGGTGGGGAGGACGTCCTCGCCGGAGGTGCGGAGTTCCTCGAACAGTTTCTCGCCAGGACGCACGCCGAGAAACTCGATCTCGATGTCCACGTCGGGCCGGAAGCCCGACAGGGTGATCATGTCGCGGGCCAGGTCGACGATCTTAACAGGTTCGCCCATGTCCAGGAGCATGATCTGGCCGGTCTTGCCGATGGCGCCCGCCTGGATGACGAGTTGGGCGGCCTCGGGGATGGTCATGAAGTACCGGCGCATCTCGGGGTGCGTGATGGTGACCGGACCGCCGCGGGCGATCTGTTCGCGGAAGATCGGCACCACGCTGCCCGCCGACCCCAGCACGTTGCCGAACCGCACGATGACGAACTTGGGTTTGCCGGCCCCGGCCTGGCTCGAGACGGCCTGGCAGTACATCTCGGTGATGCGCTTGGTGCATCCCATGACGCTGGTGGGGTTGACGGCCTTGTCGGTGGAGATGAGGACAAGGGCGTCGGCCTCGACCTCGCGGGCCATGTCCACGACGTTCCGGGAGCCGAAGATGTTGTTCTTGATGGCCTCGCCGGGGTTCAGTTCCATCATCGGCACGTGCTTGTGGGCGGCGGCGTGGAAGATGACGTTGGGCCGGAAGTTGCGGAAGACGGTGGCGAGGCGCTCGCGGTCGCAGATGTCGGCAATGACGGGGACCAGGTCGAGGCCGGGATGGGCGCGGCGGAGTTCGCGGTCGATGTAAAACAGATTGTTCTCGGCCTGCTCCAGGAGGACCAGGCGGCGAGGCCGGAAGGCAACCACCTGGCGGCACAGTTCCGAGCCGATGGACCCGCCCGCCCCGGTCACCAGGACGACCTTGCCGGTGACGAACTGGCCGATGTCTTCGGTGTCGAGGGCGACGGGCTCGCGCCCCAGAAGGTCGTTGATGTCGACCTCGCGCAGGCGGCTGACGTCGAGCCGGCCCTCGATGAGGTCGGCCACGCCGGGCACGATGCGGAACGTGAGGCGCTGGCCCTTGCAGACCTCGATGATGCGCCGCAGTTCGACCCGCGCAGGTCTAGAGAGCGCGATGACGACTTCCTCGGCGTTCTGCTTCTCGGCGACCTCGGCCAGGTCGTCCACGCCGCCCAGCACCGGCACGCCGTGGATCCGGATGCCGCGCTTCCGCGGGTCGTCGTCGATGAGCCCGACCACGTGGTACCGCTCGACGGGCAGGCGGTATAGTTCGCGGATGACGCCCTCGCCCACGTCGCCGGCGCCGATGACCAGCACCCGCGTCAGCCCGGCCGGGCTGACCGGGCGGGACCCTTCCTTGATGATGCGCACCAGGAACCGCAGGCCGCCCACCAGGGCAATCGTGGCCGCCCAGTCGATGATCAGCACCGTGTCGGGCACCTCGACCGAGGCCGTGATCACCTTGTATCCATGGGGCCCGAGCACTTTGCACACGTACACGCCGCCCAGGATGACGGCGGTGGAAATGTGGCTGGCCTTGAACGTCTCGATCAGGTCCTGGACGCTCACGTACTGCCACCACCCGGCGTACAGGCGGAAGTACCCGAACACGATGGCCTTGACGATGACGACGAAGATCAGCAGTTCGAAGAAGTTGTCCCACATGCTGACCGGCACGCGGCTGTCGGTGGGCATGATGGCCTCGGTGTCGGCCACGGGTTCCCACCCTGGCGGGATGTGGAACTCGTACCGCAGGCCGTACGCCAGCCACAACGAGAAGATGAACAGCAGGACGTGGGCCAGGCCGATGTAGAAATGGCGCAGCGCCGGTCCGTACCGACTGGGCGGTCGGGGCGTGTCCGTATCCGTGTCCTTTGCCATGCGCCGCTGACCTCGGGGTCAGGGATACCGGCGGGTTGTCGGGGCCCAGCGGGGATGCCGAAAGCCGACATCCATCCCTTCATCGGCACCCCGAGATGGTTCCCTTCACCACAATACACGTTCGTTCAGGACGGGCTGTCCCGGCCGGTATCCGCATCCTGCGGGCGTGCCTCCCGCATCAGCCCCCCCGGAACTATACCGGCAGCGGGCGCGGGAATCAAACCCCTGCACGGCGAACCTCGGCGCGCCGGGCCGGTGCCGCCCCCTACGGCCCCTCGTCGAGCCGCAGGCCCAGCCGGGCGGCGTGGCTATGCGCGAGCGCTGGGGAGGTTGTCATTTCGACCGAGGCCTCGCGCAGCGAGGCCAAGCGGAGAAATCTCGCTGTAGAACAAACAGCGAGATTCCTCGACTCGCTACGCTCGCTCGGAATGACATTCGCTTGCCCATGGACACCCGACAGCGGGTGGCCATGGCCGCCGGCCACCCCTACGGCCCCTCGTCGAGCCGCAGGCCCAGCCGGGCGGCGTGCCGGCGAACGCCGGCAATCGCGCCGGGACTCGGCGGGCGGGCGATCTCGTCCCACGCGCCGCCCGGCCGGACAGGCCCCGCCGGCCGGTACTGGCCCATCACGTTCACGAACGTGCTCGGGGAGAGCGAGGCGAGGAAGTCGAGGATCTCGCGGCCTTCCTCCTCGCCGCCGGGCATCACCAGGTGCCGGACCAGCAGACCCCGGCGGGCGACGCCCCCGGCCACGTCCAGGTCGCCCACCTGGCGGTGCATCTCGCGGACGGCCGACCGTGCCACCTCCGGGTAATCCGGCGCCGAGCCGTAACGATTGCCCGACCCGGAGCGGCTGAACTTGAAATCCGGCATGTAGATATCCACCAGGCCTTCCAGGCGTCGCAGCACCTCGACCTTCTCGTAGGCGTTCGAGTTCCAGACGACGGGGACGGCCAGGCCGTCGCGGCGGGCCGCGACAACAGCCTCGGCCAGGGCGTGCGTCACGTGCGTGGGCGTGACGAAGTTGATGTTCTCGCAGCCCTCGGCCTGAAGGCGGAGCATGAGGCGGGCGATTTCGTGCGGCGTCCGCTCGGCGCCCGCGGGAAAGTGACTGATGTCGAAGTTCTGGCAGAACACGCACCGCAGGTTGCAGCCGCCCAGAAAGATGGTGCCGCTACCGCCGCGGCCCACCAGGCACGATTCCTCGCCGAAGTGCGGGCCGGCGCTGGCGACGACCGCCTCGGCACCGACGCCGCAGACGCCGCGCTCGCCGCCGGACCGGTCGACGCGGCAGTCGCGAGGGCACAGACGGCACGGGGCGAGCATGGTCCGAAGGGTGGCCAGAGCATCCGCGTGGGTGTCGGCCTTCATCCCATATTCCCAAAACGTCAAGAACAGTGAGGCTTCACGCCCTACGGGCGTGGAGCCTCACTTATCATTCTGCATTCATCATTGCAGTATTGCCGTTACAGGCGGAATTTTCCTTCCGCCTGAAGCACCTTGCCATCCACCTCCAGCCGGCCGCCCTTGCGGAGGTCGCAGATCATGTCCCAGTGCAGGGCCGACTTGTTCTTACCGCCCGTCTCCTCGTAACTGCGTCCCACGGCCAGGTGGACCGAGCCGCCGATCTTCTCGTCAAACAGGATGCTCTTGATGAACCGCTGGATGCCGTAGTTCGTGCCGATGCCCAGTTCGCCCAGGCGCGTGGCCCCGTCGTCGGTGGCGAGCATGGTCTTCAGGAACGCCTGGTTCTTGGCGGCCGACGCCTTCACGACCCGGCCGCCCTCGAATTCCAGCCGCACGTCCACCACCTCGCGGCCGCGGTAGCACACGGGGTACGTGTAGCGGATATGGCCTTCGGCGCTCGTCTCCACGGGCCCGGTGAAGACCTCGCCGTCCGGCATGTTGTGCGAACCGCAGCAGTTGATGAACCGCCGGCCCTTGACGCTCATCGTCAGGTCCGTGTCGGGGGCCACAATGTGGACCTTGTCGGCCCCGCGGAGCCGGCGGATGATCTTCTGCTGGAACGCCTTCGCCTTCTTCCACTCGGCCACGAAGTCCTTCTTGTCGACGCGGCAGGCGGCGTAGACGAACGCCTCGAACTCCTCCAGGCTCATCCCGGCGTCCTGGGCGTACGCCTCGGTCGGGTACAGCGCCAGCGTCCACTCGTTCTTCGACAGGACGTAGTCCTGGATGGGCCGGTTGGCCTTCTGGACAATCGTCTGTTTCTTCGGGTCCACGCCGGCCAGGGCCTGCGTGTTCGTTTCGGCGATGATGTTGAGGTAATGGTCGGCGTCCTTGGCGACGGCCATGGCCGAGTCGGGCAGGAACGCCAGTTGAGCCGGCCCCGCCTCGGCGAAGAAGACCTCGGCTGCCCGGTTCGGCGCCATGCGGTACATCGGGTGCCCGCCGCGACGGAGGACCTGGCGACCGAGTTCCAGCAACAGCGGCTCGGCGGCCGAGGGGCCGCGGATCATCACCTTCTGCCCGCGCTTGACGTTGCGCGAATACTCGACCAGCAGGCGGGCCAGGCACGTTGCTCGAGGATCAGCCATGGGTGTTCCTTTCATCCTGAAAAAGGTTCCAGGAACCTTTCTACGCAAAAAGACTCCTGGAACCTTTTCCTCTCACGTCGGCCTCCGGCCGGCCGTCAACAGGGCCACCACCTCGGCCCGCGTGGCGGGGTTGTCGCGGAACTGGCCGCGCACCACGCTCGTCACGGTGATGGTGCCGGGCTTCTCGGCCCCGCGGATGGTCATGCACAGGTGCTCGGCCTCCACCACGACCAT
>JADHXV010000089.1 GCA_016782785.1 Planctomycetota bacterium
GTGCCGAAGTGGCGGCGGTACATCGCGAGCGCCAGGCCCGTCGTCTCGAGGGCGGCGGCGGTGCGGGTGGTCTTGATGGCCCCGATGACGTTGACCGTCTGGGCGTAATTGGCCATGCGGAAGATATCGCTCTGGCGGAACATCTCGTGCAGGCCGGCCGCAATGCCGAGGGCGTCCTTCAGGAAGTACCGCGTGCCCAGTTCGCCGAAGACGTGCCCCCCGTACCAGTAGTTCCACTCATCGAGGGCGATGTCGATATCTTTGCCCTCGAGGGCCGCGATGTCGCGGCGGTAGCGGCGGTGGGCGTCGGCCGTCTCGCGGACGGCGTCGGGTATCTGGCGGACGTGGGCCAGCAGGCCCGGCTTCTCGCGCCGGTAGAAGTGCTCGCTGATGAGGTCCATGTGGTCGGCGCACGCGCGGAGCATGGTTTCGCTCCATCGGCCGACGGCGCCGACGGCGATGAGCGTCATTGCAGGGTCAACCTGGCGCATGGCCTCGGCGAAGACGTTGTGCTTCTTGACGTACTCTTCCAGCGGCATGTGCCCCAGTTGCCAGCCGCCGTACATCTCGTTGCCGATGCCCCAGTACGTGACCTTCCACGGCTGGGGATGGCCGTGCTCGGCCCGCAGGCGGCCCATGGGCGTGTCGGCGGCGCCGTTGGCGTACTGGACCTCGTCGGCGGCGCTCTCGACGCTGCCGAGCCCTGAGTTGACGGCGATGTACGGCTCGGTGCCGAGGATTTCGCAAAAGCGCAGGAACTCGTGGAGGCCGAAATCGTTGTGCTCGACGCCCGTCCAGGCGGGGTTCTTGCGCGGCGGCCGGCGGTCGCGCGGGCCGACGCCGTCCTTCCAGTCGTACCCGCTGACGAAGTTGCCGCCCGGCCAGCGGTAGATGGGCGAGTCGAGTTCCTTGAGGACCGCGAGCGTGTCGGCCCGCATGCCGTCGACGTTGTCGGCCGGCATGAGGCTGACGGCGCCGATGCGGCAGGGGGCGCCCGTCACCCGGATCTGGAGCGACGCGCCGACGCGGCTTGTGCCGGGCAGCGTGCCGTCCGACGTGAACGAGAACGCGTGCCGCTCGTACGCGCCGGGAGTCGGACGCGCGTGTAATACCCCCTCTTGGTCGTTGCTTATCAGGAGGCTGACGTCCACCCGGGCCGGGCCCTCGGCTTTGAGCCATATATATCCATTATATGTCTTGCCTTCGACGAGGCCCAGGCAGTGCTGGCGGATGACCCCCTCGGGCGCGAGGCGCACGTCCTGTTCGCCCGCCAGCGCGTCCTCTTTGACCATCGTGACGGCGTCGGCGGGACCGACGATTTCCCACGGCGAGGCCACGAGGACCGGGAACGGGGCCTCGTCGGTCGGCCGCCGCCCGCCGCCGTACGGGTCGTAGTTGGCCGTCACGGGATAGTAGAACTTGCGGTCCTCCAGCATCTCGGCCCAGATGCCGCCGTAGATGCACCGGCCCAGGTGCTCGATGAACTGGCCGTAGACGAACGGGTTGATGGGCTCGCCGGTCGCGGCGGCGTCGATGGTCACGCGCGGCGGCGGCACGGGCTTCTGGGCGATCTTCTCGAGGCGCACGTCGTCGAACCACGCCTTGCCGGTGGCGAACCCCCAGCCGCCGAAGAGGCAGTTGACCTGGATGCCGTCGAGGTCGCCGGAGTCGAACTCCACCTCCACGCGGGTCCAGTCCTTCGTGCCGGTGACGGCGGGCGTGGCGACGCCCTGGACGGCGTGGAGGTTCAGCAGGGCCCCGCGTGCACCCTTCTGCGTCTGGACGTTCTCGGTCTTGATGAAGGCCGACAGGCGGTACCGGGCGAACGGGTCGACGGGGACGTTGGCGGTCCAGGAGATGTCGGCGCCCTCGGTCGAGACGATCATGACGGAGCGACTGCCGGTCCGGCCGACCTGGGCCCAGTGCCATTCGCCCTTGCCGTCCCAGCGGTCCTGCCGCCAGCCCAGGGGCTGGTTCTGGGCCTTGCCCTTGCCGGCGGTCTCGAACGACGGGTTGGGCAGGAGGTTTTCGGCGGGCATGGGGCCAGGCTTCTCGGCCGCGGGCTTGGCGGCGGTCGCGGTTGCCGAGGATGTCTCGGCCGCGGCGGCGGGCGCCTCGTCGCGGGCCTGCGTGCACGACACCGGACCGGCGGCCAGCATCAGGCCGGCCGCCACCAATGCGATAACGTGACAGGTTCTCATCGCGCATCCTCCCGTTACATGATGCAGGGGCGTTTCAGGCAGAGCCTCTCGCATTCTGCGCGGTGGGTCTCCGGACCCACCGCGCAGAAAATGGCCATTCGCCCATGCGCGGCGGGTCCGGAGACCCGCCGCGCGGGTAATGACATCGTAGGCCTATCGTGCCAGGATCGTCACGACGGCGGCCGAGAGCGGCGGCAGCGTGACGCGGACAGTCTGGCCGTCGATCTTCGCTTCCGCCGCCGCGGGCTTCACGGCGCCGGGTGCTTCGAGCGTGTTGCGGGCCGCGAGCGCCCCCGGCGCCACCTGCTGCATGACGGCTCCGTTCACCTGGAACCGGCCGGCCACGGTCAGTTCCACGGCCACGGCCTCGGCCGTCGGGTTGACGGCCTTCCAGACGATGGCCCGGTCGGCTCCTGTGGCGACCCAGGTGATATCGCGGCCGGCGGCGCGGGCGGCGACGGCGTTCAGAGGCCCGGCGTCGCCGGTCATCGCAATGCGCTCGGGCGCGTAGTGGTCCCGCCACAACTTCATGACCACGTAGTTCGGCGCGGGGAACCACGTCCGGTGGTCAAAGTTGATGAACGCGTTATCCCACCGCGAGGCCGAGACGTGCCGCAGAAACAGGGCCGGCCCGCCGATCTCGAGCACGTCGCCGCACCGCTCGAAGGCGTTCAGCAGGCCGCCGGCGTACAGGCCGGTCCGCCAGTCGGTGGTCTGGGCGTTCCATTCGGAGACATAGATCTTGACCTTCGGATTCTTCGACTGGGCGATCATCTCGGCGGTCTTGAGGAAGAACTCTTCGTAGGCCCGCGGCCCGTCGGCGAAGTTGTCCGGCCTCTCGTAGTGGTGGATGCTGAGATAATCGATGAGGTCCGCACATCGCTCGATGATCGTGCGGTTCCATTCGAGGCCCCGGACGTTGTCGCCGTAGCCCCCGCTGCCGCAGGCCGCGATCCTGATGGAGGGGTCGATCTCCTTCATCTTCGGGACGAACGCGCGGACGGCTTCGGCGTACGCCTCGGCGCCCATGTGCCACGTCTCGTTATCGACCTCCCAGTACGCGACGCCGTACGGCTCGGGGTGACCGTTGGCGGCCCGGACCTTGCCCCACTCCGAATCGGCGGGGCCGTTCGCGTACTGGATCCAGGCCTGGACCTCGCGGATGAAGTCCTCGCGCGGCACGTCGCCGTTCCAGCGCGGCGTGCCGATGTTGACGACGATGAGCGGCTCGGCGCGCACCTTGCGGCACATGGCGATGAACTCATCCGTGCCGAAGGAGTTGACGTCGACGTCGTCCCAGATTTCGCGCGGGTACTTGCCGCGACGGTGCTGCGGGCCTATGCCGTCCTTCCAGCGGTAGGCCGAGGCGAAGCACCCGCCCGGCCAGCGGATGATGGGCGGGCGGAGGTCGGCAATCGCCTTCAGGAGGTCCGGCCGGAACCCGCCCGCCGCCCGGGCCGATTCCGGCATCAGGCTCACCTGGTCCAGCCACACGGCGCCCTTGCCGCGGACACCCACCTGGAGCGTGGCGTTCTCGGCCGATGCTTTGGGCTCCAGGCGGATGGCCCGCTCCTGCCACTCGCCGGTCGGGGCGGGCAGCGTCTGTTCGGCCAGGGTCGTGTCGCCGTCCCGCAGGCGGATGACCAGGCCGCCCGGCGCCTCGCCGCGGACCCAGAGCGACCCCGCGCAGGCATCGCCGCGGCGGACGCAGAGCGGCGTCTGCTGGATGCCGGCCTCGCCGCCCTCGGAGGCAATCCGCTGGCACAGGTCGCCGTTCAGGGCGTCCTGGCCGCCCATCGCCACGGCGCCCTGGCCGTACGCCTCCCAGAACTTGGCGGGGGAGGGCTGGGCCAGGTCGCCCGGCAGGCCCTCGAACAGGACCTTGCCGTCCAGCGACGTGACCTTGAGGTTCCGGAAGCGTGCCCGGGTGGCCCAGGTGCCGACGCCCACCCTGCCAGCCGCATGGCCCTTGGCGTCGTCGGTGAAGTCGATGAGCGGCTTGCCGTCCAGGAAGACCTGGATGTGGCGGCCCTCGCAGCGGACGCGGATGGCGTACCACGTGCCCTGGCGGATGGCCCCGTCGGCGGCCGGCCCGACGGGTCGGTGGCGTCCTTCGTCCTTGCGGCCGCGCTCGATGGCGTGGCGTTTGTTGCCCCAGCCGCCCAGGTTGACCCAGTAGAAATCCTCGTCGCCGGCCACGCGAAAGAGGACCAGGAAGCCTTCGGCGCTGGCGGTCTTCTGGGCCTCCAGAGAGAACTCGTAGTCGCGCCAGGCCGGGTCGCCGAAGGGCAGGCGGACGTCGGCCGCCGGGCTCGTCTGGACGACCTCGCCGTTGTCGACCCGCCACTGGCCGCCGCCGGCCGAGGCCTGCTCGAAACTGCGGTTCCACACCATCTCGCCCCACAGGCCGCCGTTGACCGAGTGGTAAATGTGCTCCAGGAAGTGGCCGTACACCTTCACGTCGATGGGGTTGACGACCGTGTCGGCCTCGAGGGTGAGGCGGACAGGCTCGGCGGCCGCCGCGAGGACGGGGAGGGCGGCGGCGCTCAACGCGGCAAGGAGAAAGGTGATTGGACGTGGCATGGCGCGCTCCTCGTCAATTTGTGCGGTGGGTCTGGAGCGCCCACCGCGGGTGAAGATGCATTTTCGAGGCGGCGCGGCCCGTACGGGCCGCGCACCACGCAGACGCGCCGTGGTGGCCCCGCCGGCGAACACGGGCCGCGCCGCGCGCCGGGTGGTCAAGGCGTATCGCGCTTCAGCGTCCGGACGCCGAAGAGGCCGCCCGCCGTCTTGCCGGCGTGGGCCTGCAACCTCACGGTCACCTTCTCCTTGCCGCGGGTCAGGTCCGCCGGGATCGGGTACGTCACGTCGAAGAACTTGCCGGGCTGGTTGCGCTCGAGTTTCTGAGTAGCGATCTTCTGCCCATCGACGAGGATGTCGAACTCGCGTCCGCCGGCGTCACTGCCCCAGAAGGTGCAGAGGAGGTCCACGGGGGCGTCGGGGCTGACCTTCATCTCGAAGGCGAAGTGCCCGCCGTCGAGCGCGTGCCGCCACTTGCGTCCGCCGAAGGCGCCGGCCGAGGTGTGTTCGCCCGTCAGGTTGTGGTCGCGTTCGGGCTGCATCTCGCCGATGCGGAGGACGTCCAGGGTCCGCTTCGCCAGGCGCTGGAGCCGTTCCTGCTCGGCCCGGTACTCGGCCTCGCGCTCTTTCCACTGGTCGGGCGTGAAGAGGTCCCAGTAGACGGCGTGGCGGCGGTCGTGGAAACCGAAAAACGGGGTCAGCGTCACGTCCTGGGGCCGGCCCACGTCGGCCGTCCGGAACGCGAGCGGTTGGTCGTCGACCGGCCGGAGCCACTCGGCGACCGGCTTGCCGCCGGTCACGAGGACAGGCGTGCGCGGCCTGCCTTCGTCCGCCGCGGCGCCGGGGGCCTTGGGCTGGATGGGTCCCAGGTCGCCCGCCAGCAGGACCGGGCCGTAGAAGACGGCCTGCCGGTCGGCGTTGTCGGGCATCGGCTCGGTCCGAAGGGCCATCGGAATGCGGACGTCGAGGCGGTCGCCGTCCTTCCAGGTCCGGTTGATGACCGCCCAGGTGCCCGGCTCGGCGTCCACCTGGACGGCCTTGCCGTTGACCTTGATTTCGAGCGGCCCGGCGGCCCAGGCCGGGCAGCGGATGCGGACGGCCATCTCGACCGGCTTCTTGCAGACGATCGCCAGCCGGGTCGTGTCCTCGTGGGGGAACCTGGTCTGCTGGCTGACCGCGAGGCCCTTCTCGGGCCAGGCGAGTTCCGAGGCGATGAAGAGCGCCACGTACAGCCCCTCCTGGTCGTGCCAGTAGATGGAGTCGGCGTACTTGGCGTGGTTCTCCATGCCGGTGCCGTGGCAGCAGGTCCAACTGGCAAACGGCGTCTGGAAGCGTTTGAACTCGCCGGAGGCCAGCGGCATGTAGTAGGTCATCATGCCGTCGGCGTTCTGCGAGCCGAGGATGTGGTTGACGAGGGCCCGCTCGTAGAAGTCGGCGAACTCGACGCCCGCGTGCCACGCCAACAGGTGCCGCGTCAGTTTCAGCATGTTGTACGTGTTGCAGGTTTCGCTGGAGTTGGCGCTGAGGCGGTCGGCCAGGTGGTCGGGCGGGCCGAAGTGCTCGTGGTCGCTGTTGCCGCCCGTGGCGTACGAGTGGTGATAGACGACGCGCTGCCAGAAGAACTCGGCGACGGCGCGGTCACGGCCGTCGCCGGTCAGTTCGTGCCGGCGGGCGCAGCCGATGATCTTCGGGAACTGCGTGTTGGCGTGTTTGCCGGGCAGGCAGTCCTCGCCGCGCGAAAGCGGGCCCAGGATCGCCTCGTGGTGGAACTTCCGCGAGAGGGCCAGGTACCGCGCCTCGCTGGTGATGGCGTAGAGTTCGGCCAGCACCTCGTTCATGCCGCCGTGCTCGCACGCCAGCATCGTCTGCCACTGCGCCTCGGTCAGGCCCTTGGCGACCTCGCCGGCCCAGTCGGCCAGTCCTGCCGCCACGGCCAGGGCCTTCGCGCTGCCGCAGTAGCGGTACGCGTCGATGAGGCCCGCGAACTGCTTGTGCAGCGTGTACCAGGGGACCCAGATGCCGTTCAGGTCGAAGCCCTTGGACCGGATGTCGCCGGCGGCCACTTCCTTGAAGCAGCGTCGGCCGTCGGGGATGGCGGCCACGTACCCGTCGCCGTGGGCCTTCTGGCACTCGGCCAGGCCGTCCACAATGCAATCGACCTTGGCCTTGAGCCGCTCGTCGCCCGTCGAGGCGAACATCATGGCGCAAGCCGAGAGATAATGCCCGAGCGAGTGGCCCGAGACGCCCTGGCTTTCCCAGCCGGCGTAGCCCTCGGCCTTCGGCTCCAGGCCCGCCTCTTTGCGGAAGCGGGCGAGCAGCCGGTCGGGCTCGACCGAGAGCAGGTAGTCGTGATCGCGCCGCTGGGCCGTCTTGAACGGGCCGTCGAGCAGGCGGACCTGCTCGAGCGGAAACGGCCGGGCCGCGCAATCGACCGCCGGCCCGATCTTCTGCGGCATCTTGCCGTCGAGCCAGTCGGCCCGGGCTGCAAGCGACCAGGCCGCCATCGCCCACGCGATGGTCGCGAGAAAGACCGCGTGTGTGCGTATCATGCGGCGCTCCTTGACGCTGAGAACCGACCATGCTGCCCGCCCGCGCATGCGCCGGCCTTCGCGGGGATGGGAGTATACACCGCGGCGCCGGTGGAACCAAGGAGGTTGAGGCCTCCGGGACGGCCGCGCCGCCGGGGAGGAATCAGATTGCATCCCCCACCTGCCCGCCGTACACTGCCGGGTCGGAAGTTGCCACTCGGGACGGACCGTCACGACCATGCCGGACCTTGCATCCATGCCGGACGAGCGGCTGATGGCGCGGTTTCAGTCGCGCCTGGACGAGGCCGCCTTCGACCACCTGGCCGGCCGGTTCCTTCGGCCGGCCACGGCCGTGGCCCGCCAGATTCTTTCCGACCGCACCCTGGCCGAGGACGCCGTCCAGGAGGCGTTCCTGCGGCTCATCCGCAGCCGCGACCAGTACGACCCCGGCAAGCCGTTCGCGCCGTGGTTCTACGCCATCGTGCGGCACGTGTCGGTGGACCTCGCGCGGCGTCGGGTACGGTACCGTGAGGCGATGGACGGCGTGGCGTCGCACGCCTTGGCGGCCGGCCTGGCCGAGGCGCCCGCCGGGCCGCCGGACCCGCCGGCGGGCCCCGCCGCCGACCTGCTGGGCCTCCTGCCGCCGGGCGAGCGGGCTGTCCTGGTCCTCCGTATCATCGAGGGGATGCCGTTCCGCGAGGTGGCGGCCGCCCTCGACATCTCCGAGGAAGCCGCCAAGAAACGGGTCCAGCGCGGCCTTCAGCGGCTGCGCGACCGGATGCTGGCGCCAAGCCGGGCGTAGCGCGTGGCCCGGCACGCGGCGCCGTTCGAGCCGCGACCGGAAGGTCGCGGGGATGGTCGAATGGCGATGCGATGCGAGCGCGCAGAATCACACGTCCCCGCGTGCTTCCGCACGCGGCTCGGATAAGTGCCCGCGCCGCGCCCCGCGCCTATCGAACGTGACTGCGTGCTCCCGCACCCGGCTCGAACAAAGCCTGTCCCGAATGTTCCCCGCCGTGCGTATAGCCCTGTGACCATGGACTGCCAAACGATTCGCGACGACCTTCCGCTGTGGGCGACCGGCGACCTGGGCGAGGCCGAGTCGGCCCGGGTCGAGGCCCACCTGGCCTCGTGCCGCCGCTGCCGCGACGCCGCCGAGGAATACCGCCGGACCGTGGCGGCGCTGCGCGACGCCGCCCCGCCGACCGCCGTCCGGGCCCAGGCGCTTGCGCGTCTCCGCGTGGCCGCCGGGGCCGAGATTCGGTCGGCCCGCCGCCGGACGTGGGCCCGCCGGGGCCTGCGGCTGGCGATCGGCTTGGCCGCCACCGTCGTCCTGGGCGCGATGATCGGCTACCTGGTCCGCGGCGTCGGGCTGGGCGACGGCGGTCTCGACCCGCTGCGGGAGCGGTGGCGGTACGAGGGCGGCCGGACCGAGCGCACCTCGCCCGCCGAGGGCGTGGTCGTCCGAGGCCGGCTGCTGTACCTGGTCCGCCGCAACGAGACGGGCGGGGCCGTGGTCGCCGTCGACACCGCCGCGGGCGAGCCCGTCTGGGAATCGCGTCTGCCGGCCGTCGGCTACCTGGCCGCCGATGAGGGCCGCATCTACTGCGTGGCGAACGCGGCCAGGCATGGCCTGGAGTTGGTCGCGCTGGACGCCGCCGACGGGCGGATGCTGTGGCGGTTCGGCGGGTCGGGCCGCGGCGTGGCGCTTCGGCCGTCGCGGCCGGTGGCGCTGCCGGGAGGCCGCGTGGCCTGGACGGTCGGCAGCACGGTCCACCTGGTTGATGCCGCCACCGGCGCCGGCCTCTGGAGCCGGTCGGTGCCCGGCGAGGGGCCGCTTTCCGAGGCCGCCGCCACCGATGATGGCGTGCTGGTGGCCAGTTGCCGAGCCCTCTACGGCCTGAAGGCGTCCACGGGCGAGCCGGCGTGGCGGGCGGCGCTGGCCCACCGGCTGGCGCCGACGGTCCCGCCGCTCCTGGCCGTCGCCGGCCCCCGCGTGTACGTGGCCGGTGGGGGGAGCGGCCAAGGCGGCCGGCTGGTCTGCCTGGACGACCGGGGCCGGCGGGTCCTCTGGTCCCGCGACGTGCCGCTGCCCCGGCACCTGGTGGCCACGATGGACGGGGTGTACCTGCGCGGCACGGACGTGCGGGCGCTGGACCAGGCGTCCGGCGAGGCCGTCTGGACGTGCCGGGCCGACGGCTGCGGCCCGCTCACGTGCGAGCACGGGCTGGTCCAGTTTGTGGACTCCGCCCGGGATGGTCGGCTGGTGGCCATCGACGAGCGGACCGGCCAGACGGCGTGGGCCATCGCCGGCCTGCAATCGTGCGGCGTCTTCCAGACGGCGGGCGGCACCGGCTTCGTCAAGACGTGGGACGGCGTGGTGCACGCGGTGGCCCTCGGCGGGCGGTAGCGCCGGACGCGGGCGGCGGGTGGCACGGCCACGCTGCTTTTGGCGTGGCCGTGGCAAGCGGACCCACGGCCGCGGCTGTGCCGCTGCCGTGCCACCCGTGTCGTGTACAGGGGGTCGCCCCCTGCGGGGGATGACCACGCCACCCGGCCACCGGCAGGGGCACGGCATGCCGTGCCCATACGGGATGCCCTCAGATGAAGGGAGGTGGCTGTGAGCAGGCGAATCGCCGTGCGGACGACCCTGGGTGCGGTGCTCATGATGGTCCTGGTGTGCGTCCCCGTATTGGCCGAGGGCCCGACCGCCGAACGTGTCCTCGGCCTGGCAGGCGTGGCCGAGGCGGCAGAGGCCGTCCTGGAGACCAAGGCGAAGGAGGCCGCAGCGGCCGACGCGTCCGTCGGCGGCGGCGGTGAGACGGCCGGCACCACGACCGGCGAGCACGACGCCGGCGAGGTCGTCATCACCGGCAAGAAGCCCGCCGTCGAGCAGGGCGAGCGGTCGCATTTCACCACCCTCCCGCCCCGGGACCTGATGCTTCGGCCGCTGACCGAGTCGGCCGGTCTCGACACGGCCACCAGCGTGGTCGGCCGCGAGGAAATCGATTGGCTCGAGGCCTACTCGGTCGTCGACGCCCTGCAGTACGTCCCCGGCGCCTGGGTCGAGACCCGCGGCCGGAAGGTCAAGCAGTTCTTCTCGGTGCGCGGCCAGCGGTACCCGTACCCGGGGTACGTGGTGGACGGCGCCTGGATGCGCGAGTTCCACGAGATGGACTACTTTCTGAGCAGCCAATCGGTCGAGCGGATCGAGGTGCTGCGCTCGTCCAGCGTGCTGCTGCACGGTCCGGGCGGTATGACGGGCATGGTCAACATCGTGCCCCGCACCTACACCGGGCCCGAGACCACGCTCACCCAGATCTACGGTAGCGACAACCTGACGCGTACGGAACTGACGCACGGCGACGGCAACGAAACGCTCTCCTACGGTCTGGGCGTCGGCTTCCGCCACACCGACGGGCCCAAGGAAGAGAACGCCGAGGAAAACATCGTCAACCTCTACGCCAACGTCCAGTACCGGCCGACGAAGGACCTGACCCTGTCGATGACGCACTTCTCGTTTCTCGGCAAGCGCGAATTCCAGTTGGCCAAGCCGCCGGCCGCCCCCAACACCCTGGCCCAGGTCCAGTCCTTCGACCCCATGCGGACATATGGATTCGTCGGCAAGGCCAACTACCATCCAAGCGACCGGGCCTCGACCGAGATCACCGGCAACTACGCCATCCGCCGGTTCTTCGGCCATCAGGAGGGCGCCGCGGATTGGCTGGAGGAGGACTACGAGTACGGGGCCGGCGTTATCCAGACCCTCAAGCCCTGCGACGCCAACACCCTCCGGTTCGGCGGGACGTTCAACCGCTGGCGGACGCCCACCGGCGCCCGCTTCTACGTCGGCAACCCCGGCGACCTGGTCACCTGGACCGGCTTCGTGGTGGACGAGCACCAGTTCGACCGCCTTCGCGTCGACGCCGGGTACCGCTTTGCCCTGAACGAGATCAGGCGATTCGGCGGGTTTAGCCTGGAGGGGGCACAGGGGGCGCAACTCCGCACGGTCGAGGTCCGGGACGAATGGGACGACCCCCTCCATACCTTCACGCTGGGCGGCGCGTACGACCTGACGAAGGAATACGCGCTGCTGGCGAACTTCGCCGTCGGCCAGATCTCGGCCAGCCCCGGCATGCTCGACGTCAACCTCCAGCGG
>JADHXV010000090.1 GCA_016782785.1 Planctomycetota bacterium
CGCGGCATCGAGATGATGGACCTGGCCGGCGCCGACCACTCGCGCGCCAACTGGGTCCGCGGCACGTGCCAGTACGGCGTTCTGCCGGCCAACGGCCTCATGTACGTCCCGCCGAACTCCTGCGGGTGCTACATGGAGTCGCTGCTGCACGGTTTCTACGCCCTGGCCGCGAAGCAGCCGGCCGCCGAGGACCCGGCCCGCAAGGTCGCCGACACGGATCGGCTGGAGAAGGGCCCGGCGTACGGCCAAATCGGAAATCGGAAACCGGAAATCGGAAATGGGGGCGACTGGCCTTCGTTCCGGCACGACGCGCTGCGGTCGGGCGTGGCCGGCACGGCCCTGCCCACGCAACTTAAGCCCGCCTGGCAGGCCGACCTCGGCGGGAACCTGACGCAGCCGGTCGTCGCGGACGGCAAGGTGCTGGTGGCCGACACCGACGCCGGCGCCGTCCTGGCCCTCGATGCCGCCACCGGCCGGACACTCTGGCGGCACCTGGCGGGCGGCCGGGTCGATTCGCCCCCGACCGTGCACGAAGGCCTGGTGCTCTTCGGCAGCGCCGACGGCCGGGTCACGTGCCTGCGCCTGGCGGACGGCGCCCTGGCGTGGCGGTTCCTGGCGGCCCCGGCCGACCTGCGGGCCGTCGCCCGCGAGCAGGTGGAATCGCTCTGGCCGGTGCACGGCAGCGTCCTGGTGCTGAACGGCCTGGCCTACTGCTCCGCCGGACGGTCCACGTGGCTGGACGGCGGCATCGACCTCTACGCCCTGGAACCCGCCACGGGCAAGATCGTCCGCAAGACGCGCTTCGAGTCGCCGCACCCCAAGTTCGCCGAGGGCAAGGAGCAGGCGTCCGACAAGAAGTACATCCAGCGCATCGACCAGAACACGACCGACTACAAGACCTTCCTCCAGAGCGACAAGAGCGACTCGTTCTCGATGGCCGGCGGCGCCAACTCCGACGTCCTCGTTAGCGACGGCACCAACGTCTTCCTGCACCAGGTGACGTTCAGCCCGCAACTGGTGAAGCAGGACGAGATGGCCCCGCACCTCTTCTCCACCTCCAACCTCCTCGACGGCGTCGAGAACCACCGCTCGCACTGGGTTCTGGGCACCGGCGACTTCAGCCGCATCTCCGTCGCCTACTCGTGGATCGTCAACCGCCCCGGCCGCAAGGGCACCGCCATCGCCGTCCCGACGGGCGTCGTGATGGTTTTCGACAAGGACACCGTGTGGGGCGCCCAGCGCCAGGGCGACGCCAACGGCAAGTACCGTCTGTTCCGCCAGCCGAACACGCCGTTTGCAGAGAACGAGAAGGGGCTGCCCGACTTCCGCAGTCCGCCCAAGGAGAAGAAGGCGGGCGGCGACATCCGCGACTACGCCTGGCAGCACGACCTGCCCGTCCGGCCCCGCGCCATGCTCAAGGCCGGCGACCACCTGTACATGGGCGTCATGCCGGTCGAGGTCCCCACGAATGACCCGCACGCCGCCTACGAGGGCCGCCTCGGCGGCAAAATCTGGGTCGTCTCGGCCAAGGACGGCAGCAAGGTGGCCGAGATCGACCTGCCCCGCCCCGTCGTCTGGGACGGCATGGCCGCCGCCGGCGGGCGGCTGTACCTGGCGACGACCGACGGCAAGGTCGTCTGCATGACCGACCGCTGACCCGTCCTGCCCCTGAGCGTCAGAAGCGCGGATCGGGCAGGCGGGCAGGCCGAAATCCGAAATCGTTTCCCAGCCGGGCGGCATGGTCATCCTGAAGGGTGACCATGTTCGGCCTCGGGGGGATACACTAGAGTATACCGGCCCCCGCCCCTTGCGGGCATTTTGGCTCGCCGCGGGTGGCAAATCGCCGTTTCCGAGGCGCCAGAGCCGTTGTCCTGCCAAAATGGCAGGAAAACCACCCCCGAAACGCGCGGAAACTTACCCCTTTTTTACCCCGGATTTTCGGAAATTTTCAGTTTTTTTCAGTTTTTTTCGCCTTTTTTCATGGGCGGATATACGCTTTAGTTTATGCGGCCAGGGAATGAACGGCCAGGGAAGGTGAACCTTTTTGCGGAACGGGGGAGCGATGTCACTCACGGAATGCGCGTTCAGGCTGTCCGGCTGTCCGCCGGTCCGCCGACTGGATCCCTTCGGGACTGGATCCCTTCGGGATTGGTGGTGGTGATGGTGGCGGTTCTCGTTGGGCTTGCCTGGGCGGTCGTTGGGCCGGGCCCGACCGCACGGGCCGGGACCATCGTCGCATGGGGCGACAACACGGCTGGCCAGTGCTACGACCCAGGTGGCAACCCCTATACGGCAGGTTACCCCTTTCCCACCGGTGACGACTTCATCGCCATCTCCGCGGGAAGCCAACACGGTCTGGCGCTGAGGTCCGACGGGGCCATCGTCGCATGGGGCAACACCACCGTGATCGTGGGGGGCGGCGGCACGCTCGGCGGCTACGGCAGGGTTGCGAATACCTGGAGGCCGTGCCGGAGCCGGCCACACTGGCCCTCTTGGGCCTGGGCGCGGCCGCTTCGTTCGTCCTTCGCCGGCGTCGCCGCGCGTAGGCCGCGGCACACGCCTTGAGTGGGCGGATGACAAACCACTAGCCCCCGCCGGAAGGCGGGGGCTTTCTTTCCCTGGCCAGTCTTTCGGCTTCTTCGCGCAGCCCGTACGGGGCCCACGGCCCCGTAGGGGGGCGTACGCCCGGCCCGCCGGAAGGTCCGATAAGGTGTCAACCTGCGCCGTTTGACCGCATCCGCCCCTCTCCCGTCCTGAAGGGATCCAGCCTGCCCGAGGGCGTACGCCGACGCGGCCAGCCTGCCCGAGCCTTCGGTCGAGCCGCCTGCCCGAGCCTTCGGCCGAGCCTCAGGCTCGGACGAACGGCCAGGGAAGGCTCGAGCGAACGGCCAGGGGGACTTCGGACCGGTCGACTCATCGCCGAACCCCAGAAAAGGTGTCGCCACCCAGGCCCTTGCGCCGATAACTGCGCGGGGAATATGTAGGGGGCGTTCCTTGACGCCGCTCGGGCCCCGCCCGCGGACGGGTGGGGACCCTGTCCCGAAGGGATCCAGTCGGCGGACCGGCGGCGGGGAGAACACCCCCTCGGCAGGGGGGTTAGATGACGCACGAATCGGCTCCAGCACCCAGCGCCTGGCACCGTCTCCGCACGGTGCTGCGCAACGACCTGCACCTGACGTCGATCGGGTTCGGGTTCACGGCCATTCTGTTGGCGGCGATGGCCACGGCCGCCTGGTGGGCCGGCCGCATGCAGGATGAGGCCATCCTCAAGGCCCGGGCCGACTGGCGCGGGACCGTGGGCCGAAGCCTGGCGCGGACGGCCGAGACCATGCTGGCCGACGGCCGGCTTACCTCGGTCCGCCGGCTGGTCGTGGAGACGGCGCGCGACGCCGACCTTGCCCGCTGCCGCATCATCCTGCCCGACGGCCAGACGATCGCCGACGCCAATCCGCAACAGATCACCCTCGCCGACCTTCCCGCGACATGGGACGGCGCGCCCCCCGCCCCCGCCCCCGGCGAAGAGGGGCTGCTGCAATCGTTCCCGCTCGTGGTGGGCGACCGCGGCCAGGCCCTGCTCCAGGTGACCGGCAAGCCCGACCCGCTGGGCGAGGTGTACTGGCAGACGCGGGCGGGCATCGGGGCCGTCTGCGTCGTCGCCCTGGTGACGCTGATGCTGATGCACCGGCGGTTCCGGTTGACGTTCCGCGGCATCTGGGCGGTCCGGCAGGCCCTCGCGGCATACCACGACGGCCAGCGGACGCCAAGCGCCCTGAAGGTCAACCCCGACTGGGGCGTGGAGGCCCAGGCCTGGAACGACCTCTTGGACCAGACGGACCAGGCCCAGCGGCAGACGGCGCTGGCGCGGACGCAGGAAACGCTGCGCCTCCACGGCCGCTCGTCCAGCGACCTGTCGGCCGCCTGCGACGCCCTGTCGCAGGGCCTCATCCTGGTCGATGCCAACATGCAGGCCCTGTATGCCAACAGCGCGGCGGCGGTGCTGCTGAGGACCCGCAACGAAACCATCGAGGGAACCGACGTCGGGGCGCTCATCCAGGAAGAGCACGTCGTGGCGGCCGTCCGCGAAGCCACCGAACGGCCGCTGCAGCGCCGGCAGATTTTCGAGGTCGAGCGCCACGACGACACCAGCCACGTGCTGCTGCGGTTCATCGTCCGTCCGGTGCGGCGAGAGGATTCCGCCGCCGTCATGATCGTCGTGGAAGACATCACCCAGCAGCGTGCGGCCGAGAACGCCCGCAACGCCTTCGTCGCCCAAGCCACCCACGAGTTGCGAACCCCGCTGACGAACATCCGCCTGTACGCCGAGATGGGCCTGGACGAGGGCCAGGGCGACCCCGCCACGCAGGCCAACTGCCTGAGCATCATCAACCAGGAGGCGGGCCGGCTGGACCGCATCGTCGGCGCCATCCTGTCGGTGGCCGAGATCGAGGCGGGCTCGCTGCGGCTGAACCTGGACGACGTTCGGCTGGCGGACCTGTTCGCGTCGCTCCAGGTCGACTATGCCGCCCAGGCCCGCGAGAAGCAGATCGCCCTGGAGTTCCACCTGCCGCCCAAACTCCCGGTTATCCACGGCGACCGCGAGAAGGTCGCCCTGGCCATCCACAATCTTCTAGGCAACGCCCTGAAATACACGCCCGACGGCGGCAGCGTCACCGTCACGGTCGACTGCGACGAGGACCGGTTCACGGTCGCCGTAGCCGACACGGGCATCGGCATCGCCGAGGAGGACTGCCAGCGCGTCTTCGAGAAGTTCTACCGCAGCCCGGACACGCGCGTCTCGAAAATTGAAGGGTCCGGCCTGGGTCTGGCCATCGCCCGCGAGGTCGTCCGCCTGCACGGGGGCGACATCACCGTTGAGTCCGAGCCCGACAAGGGCAGCACCTTCACCCTGACGCTGCCCGTGACCGAGGGAGTGCCGGTCGCGTGAAGATCGCCGAACAGGAATGCGGCGCCGTGCGGGTCCTTCGGCCCGAGGGCCCCCTCACGGGCAAGGACGCCGACGAACTGAAAGGCCACGTCAGCCGCCTGCTCGACGGGAGCATGGGCCGGTGCGTGGTGGACGCCTCGGCCATCCAGTACGCCGACAGCCGGGGCCTGGAGGTGCTGGTCGAGGCCAACGACGAGATCGTCCGCACGGGCCATCCGCTGAAGTTGTCGGGCGTGAACGAGACGCTGCGGCAGGTGCTGGAACTGACGGGCCTGGCGCCGCAGTTCGAATTCTTTGCCGATGTCAACGCCGCCGTGAGGAGTTTCCTGTGACGACGGCCACCCAGGCCAAGGCGCCGCTTGGCGAGACGCTCGTCCAGCAGGGCGTGATCTCGCGCGAGCAGTTGACCAGCGCGCTGCAAGAGCAGCGGGTGACCGGCCGACTGCTGGGCGAGGTGCTCATCGAGCAGGGCATCATCAGCCCGCAGGCCCTTATCCGCACCGTGGCCCAGCAGTTGGGCCTCCCGGGATGCCAGATCCGCCACGGCCTGTTCGACCCGGCGTGCCTGGACCTGATCGGCCAGGCCGAGGCCGAACGCCTGAAGTGCCTGCCGCTGTTCAAGGTGCACGGCACGCTGACGGTGGCGATGGCCGAGCCGCAGTCGCTGCCCAAGATCGACCGCCTCCGCCGGCGGACCGGGTGCAAGATCCGGCCCGTCCTGGCCTTCGAGACGAACATCCTGGAGTTCATCCAGAAGTGCGTCGGCGGCGAGGCCGACGTCGACGCCTTCCTGGCCTCGCTCGACGAGTCGCACGTCTCGGTCATCGAGCAGGAAACCGTCGACGAGGGCCCCGTCACCGACCTCGACAACATGGTGGCCGGCAGCCCCGTCGTCAACCTCGTCAACGTGGTGCTGATGACGGCCATCCGCGACGGCGCCTCCGACATCCACATCGAACCCGACAGGAAAGGCACCCGCATCCGGTACCGCATCGACGGCCTGCTGCGCGACCTCATGAAGCCGCCTCCCGGCATGCACGCCGCCATTACATCGCGCATCAAGGTCACCGGCAAGATGGACATCGCCGAGAAGCGGCTGCCCCAGGAAGGCCGCGTCCGCATCGTGGCCGAGAAACGCGAGATCGACCTCCGCGTCTCCAGCATGCCGACGCTGCTTGGCGAGAAACTCGTCATCCGCATCCTCGACAAGGAGAACCTCCACGTTCGCCTCGAGGACCTCGGCTTCCGCACCGAAACGCTCGACGCCTTTCAGCGGATGCTCCACCAGCCCTACGGCCTGGTGCTGGTAACCGGTCCTACGGGCAGCGGCAAGACCACCACGCTCTACAGCGCCCTGGACCTCATCCGGAGCCCCGAGCGCAACATCCTGACCGTCGAGGACCCCGTCGAGTACCAACTTGACCTCGTCAACCAGGTCCAGGTCCATGCCGCCACCGGCATGACGTTCGCCCGCGTCCTTCGGAGCATGCTGCGGCAGGACCCGGACGTCATCATGGTCGGCGAGATCCGCGACGAGGAAACCGCCCGCGTGGCCGTCCAGGCCGCCCTGACAGGCCACCTGGTCCTGGCCACCCTCCACACCAACGACGCCCCCGGGGCCGTCGCGCGCCTCATCGACATGGGCATCGAGGCGTACCTCCTCTCGAGCGCCCTGAACGGCGTGGTGGCTCAGCGGCTGGCCCGGACGGTCTGCCAGAACTGCGTCACCAAGTATTACCCCGCCGAGAACGTCCTGGAGGACGCCGGCCTCGCCGGCAAGACCAACCAGGTCTTCCACAAGGGCGCCGGCTGCGAGCAGTGCCACAACTCCGGGTACCGCCACCGCATCGGCGTCTATGAGGTAATGGAGGTGGAGGCCGACCTGCGGAAGATGGTCCACCGGGCGGCGCCGTCGCACGAACTCCGGGCGAAGTTGCGGCAGCTCGGATGCCTTTCGCTCCGGCAGGAGGGCGTCCGCATCGCACTGGAAGGAAGAACCAGCCTCGAAGAGGCCCTGGCCGTCACCCACAGCGATGACGACCTCGACCCTCCCGAGGCCAACGGATAGCGACCCGTGAAACTGACGTACCAGGCGTTCGACAAGACCGGCCGACAGGTCGCCGACACGATCGAGGCGGGCGACTCCGCCGAGGCGACGGAGGCCCTCCGCCGCCGCGGCCTGTACGTGACCGAGATCGCAGCGGGCGAGCGAAGCGCCCCGCCCGCCGGCGCCGGCGGCCGAGGGCGCACGCGCCCTCGCCGCCTCAAGAGCGTGGCCCTTCTGACGAGCCAGTTGCACGTGCTGGTCTCGTGCGGCACGCCGCTGGTCGAGGCGCTGGGGGCCCTGGCCCGGCAGACGACCGACCGCGGCCTCCGCACCGCCATCGCCGACGTCCAGAAACGCGTGGAGGAGGGCATCTCGCTGTCGGCGGCCATGGAGTGCCATCCGCAATATTTCACGCCGATTTACCGGAGCCTCATCGCCGCCGGCGAGGCCTCGGGCAACCTGGCCGGCATGCTCGAGCGGCTGGCCGGCACCGTCCGCAAGCAGGTCCGCGTCCGCAACGCCCTCCTGGGCGCCATGATTTACCCGATCCTGCTGACGGTCGTGGCCACCGGCGTCCTCACGCTGATGTTCATCGTGGTCATCCCGCGGTTTGGCGAACTGTTCAAATCGCTCGACGTGCCGCTGCCGCCCACCACCCAGGCCCTGGTGACCCTCAGCGAGGCGCTTTTCGCCTACTGGTACCTGGCGGTGCTGGCGATCGTGGCGCCGGCCGTCGGCATCCCGATCTGGCTGGCCACCCGGACGGGCCGGCGGATGCTGGAGAACCTGATCCTCGCCCTGCCGCAGGTGGGCGGTATGGTCCGCAGTTTCACCACGGCCCGAATCATCCGGCTGCTGGGCATCCTGCTGGAGGCCGACGTGCCGATCCTCGAGGCCATCGACCTCACGCGCCGCTCCGTCCGCAGCCACCGCTACGACGCCCTGCTCGCCCGCACCCAGGACGCCATCACGAGCGGCGACACGATCACCTCGGTCTGGAGCCGGTCCAACCTGATCAGCCCGTCGGTCCAGGAGGTGGTCCGCAACGGCGAACGCACCGGCCGGGTGTCGCTGATGCTTCTGAGCGCCGCCGAGTTTATGGACGAGGAGAACGAACTGATCGTCCGCAGCCTGACCAGCATCGTCGAGCCGGTCATCCTGATCGTGATGGGCATGGTCGTCGGCCTGGTGGCCGTCAGCCTCTTCATGCCGCTGTTCGACCTGACGAGCATGACGCAAGGAGGCGCCCCGTGACGTGGTTCAACGCGCATCGCGCCGCGCCCATCGGTGTGGACTACGACGGGCGGTACCTGCGGGCAGCCCAGTTGGCGCGCGCCGGCCAGGGTTGGCGCCTCCAAGCCGCCGTCCGCGTCCCGCGGGTCGCCCCGGGCGAAGAACTCGGTGCCAAGGACCTGGCTCATCTTCAGGGGACACTCGTCCGTCTGGGCTTTGCGGGCAAACGGCTCGTGTTGGCTGCTCCGGAAGAGAAACTGGCCGTCGACATCCTCGAACTGCCCCCGCGGGGGTCCAGCGCGCCGGTCGATGAGATCGCCCGAACCGAACTCGCCCGGACGCACGGCTACGAACCCTCGGCCGCCGAAATGGTCGGCTGGGACCTCCCCCGCTCCAGCCGGACCAAGGACATGACGCAGATGATGGCCGTCGCCCTCCGCCACAGCGACGCCGACACCCTGCTCGACACCTTCGACCAGGCCAACCTGGACGTGGAGGTCCTTGACACCACCATGGCCGCCCTCGTCCGCGCGTGCCGCGGCCTGCTGGCCGAGAAAGGCCTGACGGCCATCCTGGACTACGGCTGGGACTGGGCCCTGCTGCTCGTGCTTCGCGAAGGCACGGTCATCTACCGCCGGCTCATGCCCGAGAACGCGCTTCGGGTCGCCGCCCAGACTATCGGCAAGAACTTCAACCTGCCGCCCGAGTCGGTCGATTGCCTCCTGGAGGAGGTGGGCCTGGCCGGCGCCGTCCAGAGCACCCGGGCCGCCTCGGTTCCCCTCGACGCCATCACAACGTGTGTCCGCCGACCTCTCGACGCCTGCGCGGAGGCCCTGGAGGCGGCCTTCTCATATGCCGGACAGATGTACGCCGGCGCCGGTCCCGAGGCAATTCTCGTGACGGGTCTCGGCGCGGCCATCCCAAGCGTCGACCGCCGCCTCGAGGCCCGCTTGGGCGTCGAAACGCAGATCGTGATACCCAGCGACATCGCCCAGCCCGTACCCGGTGCGGCCGACGCCGCCAAGGACCCGTCCCTGGTGGCCACGGTCGGGCTCGCGATGGTCCAGCAAGGCAAGGCCCATGCTGAACACCAATCTCACTCCGTCGTATCGGCTTAAGGCCAGGCGCCGAAACCGCCGCGTTCGGGCGTGGACCGTGGCCGTGGCGATCTATGCGCTCGCCCTGGCCGCCGCGTACACCGGCTGCCGGCTGACCTGGGGCGTGGATACCGACGCCCTCGCGGGCCGACAGGAGGCCACCGCCCAGCGCGTCCAGGCCATCAGCCAGCAGATCGCCCACGCCCAGGCCGAACTGGCCGAGGCCGCTTGCACCATCAAGGCCAACGAGGTGGTGGGCGGTCATCCGGACTGGAGCCTCCTCTTGATGCTCCTGGCGCGCAATATGAACGACGAGGTCGTCCTGCGCCAGTGCAGCCTCGGGCCGCAAAAGGCCAACGCCCAGGCGCCGTCGGACGGCACCGCCGACTGGCGGCTCGACATGACCGGGTACGGCCGGACCGTGACGTCGGTGTCCCAGTACGCTCTGGCGCTGGAACGGACGGGCCTGTTCCAGGAGGTGCGGCTCCTGAAGACAGTCCGCCAGCCGTTCCTGGCCGGGTCGGCTACGCATTTCCAGATTCAGTGCGCCCTGGGGACCGGCGCGGAGGTGTCGCCGTGAAAACCGACGCGCTCCTCGAGAAAGGCTGGCACATCGACGCCCTGGGCGCGGCGCTGTGCGTCGCGCTGGCGGCCGGCGTGTACCTGGCGGGCGTCGAGCCACTCATCCACCGGCAGGACGTTTACGCCGCCCAACTGAAGGTCCTGGAGGCCGAGCAGGACCGCGCCGGCCGCCTGGAACAGACCCTCAAGACCGTCCAGGCCCACCTGGTGAAGGTCCAGCGCGACGCGGCCGAGGGGACGCTCCGCCTCCGGCCGCTCGCCACGGCCACCCTGCACGTGGCCGAAATCTCCCAACTCGCCGCCGACAGCGGGCTCCAGCTTGACGACATCCAGACCGCCGCCGCCATCCCCGGCGAGTACGCCGTCGCCGTGCCCGTCCGCCTGTCCGGCACGGGCACCTACACCGCGTGCACGCTGTTCCTGGCCCGGTTGCGGCGTGCCTTGCCGGAGACGTGCGTCGTTTCGCTCACCCTGGCGGACCGGGGCCAGCAGCCGGCCTCGCCAGCCGTCTTCGAGATGGACCTGAGGTGGCATGCGGCCCGCGAGGGCGCAGCACCGTCGGCCGGCGCGTCGCAGGCCCTGAGCGCGAACCCGCCGAACCCGGAACCAGAGACATGACACTGACACGGTCCCGGAAACTCTGCGTGGCGATTCTTGGGCTGGCCCTCGCGGCCCTCGCTGTGGACCGGGTGTTTCTAGCGTCAGGGACGAGCGGCCCGAAGGCGGCCGGCGCTTCGTCGCTGCCAGCGCCGGATTCCGCCGACGCGGCCGGGGCGTCGCAGGACAAGAAGACCCTGCCGGCCGCCGACCGTCCACCCACGCTGGCGGCGCGGCTGGAGTCGGCCGCCGAACAGTTCGCGCTGGCGCCAACCGAGATGCGCGACGGCTTCAGCATCGCCGAGACGTGGCTGGCGGAACTCCAGGTGCCGACCGCCGCGCACCCGCCGGGGCCGGCCGAACCCCAGCCGTCGGCCGCCGAGGCGTTCGCCGGGCGGCACACCCTGACCTCCGTCATCCTGACCTCGCAGGGCGGCAGCGCCGTGATCGACGGCAAGGTCGTGCCCCTGGGGCAGGCGGTCGACGGCTTCACGCTGCTGCGGCTGACGCGCGAAAGCGCCGTCTTCGGCGCTGCCGGCGAGGAGGTGGAACTCCGCCTCCGCCGCTAGGGCCCGAGGGCCGTTTTCGCGGCCCAGTAAATCCGTTCTTTCGGCCTCAAACATATACTAAAAATACAGGAAAGTGCCTAAAGTCGACGGAAAGTTTCGCCGATAGGTATGCCGGTCCCGTTAGCGCACTCAGTAAAGGGATCGGCACAAGTCAGGAGAAAAGTGCGATGTCACGGACCAGAATTCATGGGAAACGCGGCTTCAGTTTGCTCGAACTGGTGATCGTGGTCGTGATCATCGGGATCGTCGCAGCCATTGCGATTCCCCGGATGAGTCGCGGCACGGCTGGGGCGGCGAATTCCGCCGTGTCGGGCGACCTGGC
>JADHXV010000091.1 GCA_016782785.1 Planctomycetota bacterium
GCCCTGGACGATCACCAGATTCACCGCGGCCCGAAGGGCGTGGCGGGCGTGTCGCCGCAGGGGTACCTGAGCGTGGTCGGCGACCGGCTGGCCGTGCCGTCGGGCCGTGGGCTGCCGGCCTTCGTCGAGCCGCGGACGGGCCGGCTCGACAAGTACATCAGCGGCTGGGGCGGACGGGAATCGCTCGCCAAGGGCAGTTGGTTTGTCGCCGCGGCCGGCGCCCACTGGTTCCACAGCGGCGACATGTACACGGTGAAGGCCGGCGAGCGGATCCAGGTCGACCCCGCCAACGCGAAAGGCCTCGGCCCGTTTCGCCACACCGTTCTGACCGAGAAGGCCATCTATTGCTCGACGGCGTCGCTGGGGCGCGCCGACGGGCCCCGGCCGGTCCACAAGGAATACTCGGCCATCGTCGCGTGGGGCAACGAGGTCACGAAGGTGGAGGTCCGCAAGACCAAGGACGGCAAGTTCTCATACAAACAGGCGACGCTGCCCGAGTTGTGGCAGTTGCCGTCGGCGCTGAAGGTGCACATCAAGGCCGGCCGGCACCTGTACGCCGGGGCGCCCGGCGTCGTTGCCGCCGTGCGAATCCCCGACCAGGACGAGCCGCCGCGGATCACGTGGCAGGCCTCCATCCAGGGCACGCCCGCGACCATGCTGGCGGCCGACGGCAAACTGTTCGTCGCGACGCTCGAGGGCCGGCTCGCCTGCTTCGGCCCGGCGCAGGTGGCGCCCAAGCGGCACAAGGGGCCGCCAGCGCCGGACCTCGCCGACGCCGCCGCGAAGGGCTACGCCCTGGTCTGGGGCATCGGTACGGGCCGGCTGGCCGAGACGCTGGCGCGGGAATCGGGGATGCGCGTCATCGTCGTCGACCCGGATGCCGGGAAGGTCGACGCCTTCCGCCGGCGGCTCGACGCCGCGGGGCTTTACGGCACGCAGGTCAGTGTCCACGCGGGCGACCCCGCCTCGTTCCCCTTCCCGCCGTATATGGCGAGCCGGATCGCCTGCGAGCATCTGAATGTGGCGGGCGGCGCGGCCGTGGCCTTTGTGGCAAGGGTCTACCGCGCCCTGCGTCCCTACGGTGGAACGGCCGACTTGCCCGTTCCCCCGGCGCAACAGAAGGCGTTTCTGGCGTCGGTCCAGGCGGCCGGCCTGGACGGCGCCAAGGTGACCGCCACGGCCGGCGGCGTCCACGTGACGCGCGACGGCCCGCTGCCGGGGGCGGCCGACTGGACCCATCCCCAGGCCGACGCCGGCAAGTCGTTCGTGGGCGCCGACGCGCGCGTCCGGGCCCCGCTGGCCACCCTGTGGTTCGGCGGCTCGATGGACCTGCTCTTCCCGGACTGGGACTATACGCACTCGTGCCACCCCATCGCGCTGGTGGCCAGGGGGCGCATGTTCATCCAGACCCGCCAGACGCTATCGGCTGCGGATATCTACACGGGTCGGCTTCTCTGGCAGAAAGCCCTGCCCCGACAGGCCCAAGGCTTCTACCCGTACGCCGTGGCCGGGGACGACCTCTACGTGGCGTGCAACGCGGAGGTGCTGCGTCTGAGCGCCGTCACGGGGGCCACGCTGGCACAGTTCCGCGCGCCCGACGACTGCCCGGGCAACTGGGAGACGCTTTGCGTCTGGGGCGACGGCCTGTTCGGACGCCTGGGCGACCGCCTGGTGGCGCTGGACCGGCACAGCGGTTCAACCCGCTGGTCGTACCAGACCGCGCCGGGGCTCACCGACTTCGCCCTTGGCGACGGCAAGGTCTTCCTGATCGAGTGTCCTTCCGGGACACGCGGCCCCAAGGCGCAGAAGGAGGCGCGCCTCCGCGCGCTCGACGCCGGCGACGGCCGCGTGGTCTGGGACGTTCCCGCGAGCGCCAAGGCCGGCCCCATCGCGCAGCCGTCGGTCGCGTACAGCGAGGCGCACAACTCGGTCGTCCTGGACCACAAAGAGGGCATCGCCGTCTACGAGGCCGACGCCGGCATGCCGCTCTGGCGCCGGGACGTGCCGGAGCCGAAGGGCAAGCCCCCGCGGGCGGGCGGCTACATCCTGCATCGGGCGGCGTTCATCGACACGTGGACCGGCAAAGGGTTCGACCCGCTGACGGGCGCCGACATGGACCATATGGCATGGGAGTCGAAGCGCGGATGCAGTTTCGCCGTGGCCAGCGAACACCTGATGACGCTGCGCGACGGCCACGCGTCGTTCTTCGAACTGCCGAGCGGCCGGCGCACGTTCCTGCAGGGCTTCCGCGGGGGCTGCACCCCCAGCCTGATTCCCGCGGACGGTCTGCTCGTGGCGCCCAACTACGCGCGCGGCTGCACGTGTAATTACGCCGTCTACACGTCGCTGGGGCTGGTGCCGGCCCAGGACCTGGAGTGAGCGGCGTGTCTCGGGCGCGGCGCCGCGTCAGGCGCGGGCCAGGTCGGCGGCGTGTTTCTGGATCTTGCGGACCGCCTCGGCGATCCGCTCCATTTCCGTGCGGTCGGCCAGCAGGACGTTCTGCGTCATCCAGACCGCCTGGGTGCAGAGGCGGTCGTTCGCGGGGCACTGGTTCCGCTCGGCCCACAGGTCCAGTCGCTCCTTGGAGAACAGGCGCTGGAACCCGCGCGACCGGAGCGTTTCGCGGACAAACGGCGCCTTGTTGAGCGGCGAGTACCCGCCGGAGGCCGACACGCCCTCGGCCGAGAGCGCCTTCAGGAAGGCGCCCCGCGCGAGGCCGGCGAACGCCTCGTTGTCGTAGCGGAACATATAGAGATGATAGGCGTTGCGGGTGCACCCCTCGTACATCCGGGCGGGCTGGATGCCGGGGATCTCGCGCAGCATGCCCGAGAGGTACTGGGCGTTCTGCTCTCGGCGGCAGGCCTGTTCCTCGATGCGCGTCATCTGGGCCAGGAGCATCGCGGCCTGGAACTCGGTCATGCGGAAGTTCAGGCCCTGGCGGGCGTACCCTGAGCCGGTGGCGCCCGCCCGCCCCCGACCGTGGTTGTGCACGGCGTAGCACTCGTTTCCCACCTCGTCGCTGGCGGTGAGGACGGCGCCGCCCTCGCCGGCGTTCAGGTTCTTGGAGGCCTGGAAACTGAAGCAGCCCGCACTGCCGTGGGTGCCCGCCTTGCGGCCTTTCCACTCGGCCAGGTGAGACTGGCACGTGTCCTCGACGACGGGCAGGTTGCGGCGGGCGGCGACGGCCAGGATGGCGTCGAGGTCGGCCACGTTCCCGCCCAGGTGCACGGGCATGATGGCCGCCGTCCGGTCGGTGACGGCCGGCTCGATCTTCGAGGCATCGACCTGGAAGGTCTCCGGGTCGGTATCCACGAAGACGGGCAGGGCGTTCAGTCCCATGATCACGTTGACGCAGGCGACGAACGTGTAAGGCGGCAGGATGACTTCGTCGCCGGCCTGGACCCCCAGGGCGGTCAGGGCCGTGTAGAGGGCCGTCGTGCCGCTCGCCGTGGCCACGCAATGCTTGGCCCCCATCCGTTCGGCGTAGGCCGCCTCGAACCGGGCGACGTGGTTCCCGTATCCGCGGAACCACTTGCCGGACCGCACGACCTTCAGGAGGGCCTGTTCCTCCGTCTCGTCGAACACCGGCCAGGAGGGGAACGGCCCCTTGCGGGCCGGCCGGCCGCCCAGGAGGGCGGGCTTCTCGTCGCCTGCGGCGACCAGCGGGCCGGCGCCGAAGGTCAGCCCCGCGCCCGCCGCCGAGGCCGTCGCCAGAAACCGCCGCCGTGTCAGTGCCCTCGTCATGGCTTGCCTCCTTGCGCTCCGCGACTTCCCTCTCCCCCTTGTGAGAGAGGGAGTTATGTCGCAACGTTCAATCCCGCCCGCCTGGCCGGACGCGAGCGACGACCTCGCGCACCTTGCCGACCAGGACGTCCTCCACCTCCGGCGCGAACGGCCCGGGGTGGGAATAGTGGAGCATCGACGTCTCCGGCTCGTACCCGCCCTCCTGCAGGACCCGCCGCGACGGCACGTAGGCGAAGACGTCGTTGGCGTAGGCCGCCACCCACAGACCCTCGGGCCCCAGTTCCTTCCGGAGCCGAAGGACGTAGTCGACGACCACCTCGCCGCCCAGGGCCACCAGCGTCACTTCCTCGCCCAGGCGCCACGCCTGGACCGGGCACGGATAGGACGCGGGCAGCCGGTCGCCGCGGTCCAGCATCGCCAGCAGCCGGCGCGCGTGCTGCCGACGGTACTGGTTCGTGTCCTCGGCCCGGGCCTCGAGCGTTTCCCGTGTGGGCGGCGGGGCGAACGGCAGGTCGACCGTTTCGCAGGCCGTCCGCAGGCCCGCGCGCACGGGCTGCATCGGGCCCGCGAGCACGCGTTCCACGGCCTCGGCCAGCGCCTGGCCGTGCTGACGGGCGAGGTCCACCGTCCCGCGCGGATGCGGGTTGGCGTCCCCGCCGCAGCCCGCCATGAACATCGCCAGGGCGCCGGCATGCCGGTCCTCCAGCCCCGCCTCGGCGAATCCCGCGTAATCGCCGTGCAACTCGTACATCGTTCCGCCGAGCGTCGTGTTGTGACAGGCGTATCCGAACACGACGGCCCGCAGGTCGCCGTCGGCCGACTCGACCCGCAGCACCGGCACGTCGTTGTCCACCGGTCCTTCCGGGTTCACGCCGATGACGTATCCCTTGTCGGTCTTCTGCCGGCGGTTCATGGCGAACGTGGCCTCGCCTCGGCCGAACGCCAGGCGCGCCGGCTGAAGATTCGCCAGGGCCGACGCCACGGCATCGGCCATCGTCTTCAGGAGAGTCGTCGTGTAGTCCACGACGGCTTGACGGTGCTCGTCGGCCACGCGCGGGTCCTCCGAGCCCTCCAGCAGGTTGGCCACTTTCGGCCCGCCGTGCGTGTGGCTGAAGGCCAGGAGGACCCGGTCGCGCGCGACCCCGTGCCGCCGCGCGATCTCTCCGGTCAACCGCGAGGCCGTCGCGGCGGAACACCCGATCAGGTCGGCCGCGACCAGGACCGCCCGCCGGCCCGCCGGGTCTTCCAGGGCCAGGACGCGCGCGTGCAAGTCCTGAAGCACGCCCTCGGACGGTTTCGTTCGGGCGGCGTAGCCGGACATCGGGACCGGGCTCTGCGGCGTGATGCACACCTTGGCGAGGCCGGCCTTCCAGTGCCCGGTGGACGGGGAGGCGGGTTCGTCCCGCTCGGGGCCGCAGCCGGGTGCCGGCGTCATCCCGGCAGCCGCCGTGCACAACGCGGCAATAAGGGCAAGCCAGCGAAAGCGATTCGCGGAAAGGATCATCGCCCACCCTTTCGTCTCTCGTCTGTTGAGCGGAGACATGCCACCTGGGTCAGGCGCTCTCATTGTGCCGCATGCCGGCACGCTCTGCAAGGTCTTGCCCGCTGAGGCAGCGCCCTGTGCGGACCCGGTCGGCCCCGATGCGCGGCGGGAGACGTGCGAGAAGCAGCAGACCGTGCCCTGAAACGCCTTGAAGCCGAGGACTGAACGGCAGAAACGTGTGTCAAATCTGTGCCGTGCCCAAGACGGCCAGCGGCGCGTCCGAGGCGTAAGATCTTATTTAACAATGGTTTACCTGGCGCGCCCGGGGCGATTCGAACGCCCAACCTTCGGATTCGAAGTCCGTGACTCTATCCATTGAGCTACGGGCGCAAGGGGTTTCCTGATTGGGTCTTATAACGATTTCGGCCGGCGGCCGTCAAGGCTTGGTCACAAATAGGTCATAAACCCGCACTCTCGGCGCGGTCCTTTTCCCAGCGTTCCAGGGCCATACGGATTACCCCTGTACGGCTGCGAAGTCCCGTCCCCCTTGGAATCTCGCGAAGCGGATTCTGGGCGATCTTGCAGATGTGGCCCCATCCGAACAGCGGCTTGACCCGCCGGCGACCGGCACGGATAATCGGAGAAACTCCATCTGCGGAAGGACATGGGATGCAACGAGCCTTCATCTTTTTCCTCATCACGGCAGCCCTGTTGTCAGCGGACGCGTTCGGGGATGACAAGATCGACGACGGCCTCGGAGGGGAAAAACTCCAGCCGGTATTCGTGCGGATGACCAGGCAGTTGTTCGCCCGCGGCGGCGAGTACGAGACATTCTGCCGGGAGAACGCCGATCGGAAGCGGGGCGAACTTCGACGCGAGGTGCTCCAGGTCCTGAAGCGCAACAGCGACGAGTCGTGGAAGGCCATCGAGCCGACAGTCACGAAACTTCAGAAAGACGGGAGTCTGCGGGACCTTCAGCGGTACTGGATCGTCAACGGCTTTGCGTGCAGGGCGACCGGGGATGCCTGCCGGGCGATGGCCAAGGACCCGAACGTGTCGTTCGTGTACCTGCAGCGGCTGCCGGTCCCGCTGCACAGGGTCGACCGGCCGACCATGCCGGAGCGGTTCGCCGCCCGGTACAAGGAGGTCTTTCAAGGCGTCCTCGACGACTGGAAGGACGACGGTGACGAGCCGGTGACGACCGACGGACTCGTGCTGCCATGGAACCTGAAGCGCATCAAGGCCGACCAGGCCTGGACCCGGGAAGGCGCAACGGGCAAGGGCGTCGTGGTGGCGATGATCGACTCGGGGCTTCTCGTCACGCCGTCCCTGACCCGGGCGCTGTGGCTGAACACGGGCGAGCAGTTCAACGGCAAGGACGATGACGGGAACGGGTACGTCGACGACCTGTTTGGCTGGGACATCGGTCGGGACTCGTGGTACGTCCTGGACGACGGGCCGATGATGACGCACGGGAGCATGTGCGCGGGGATTGTCGCCGGTCGCCCGCTGAACAGCAAGAATCTGATCACGGGCGTGGCGCCGCGGGCGCGGCTGATGGTGCTGCGCGGCGCGGGCGGGCCCCTGAAGGCCTACGAGTACGCCCTGGCCAACGGCGCGGACGTAATCTCGATGAGTTACATGTGTGTGGGCATTCCGCTCGGGAACTACCGCGGCCTGTACCGCCTGGCCCACGAGCACCTGGCGGCCGCCGGCATCGTGGCGGTGGGCGGCGCGGGGAACTTCGCCGGTTCGCATCCTCGGGGCAAGCAGATCGGCCTGCCGAAGGACATCCCTTGCGTGATCGCCGCGGCGGGGATCTGCGAGGACGGCTCGAAAGCGCCCGCGAGCAGCGAAGGCCCCTGCACTTGGTCCGGCGTGAAGTTCTACGACGACTATCCCGAGGACGGCCCCCTGTCCAAACCCGATGTGACCGGGTGCTTCGGCGGGTATCCCATGTGGGGCCGGCCGTCCGTAATCCAGCGGACGCGCGGGCGGTGGACGCTGACCGCCGACGAGGGCGGCGACGTTGGATTGATCGTCGGACCGGAAGGGAACTCTTTCGCGGGCCCCCACGCGGCGGGCGTCGCGGCGCTGATGCTGTCGGTCCGCCCCGATCTGAACGCGTGGCAGGTCAAGCAACTGATGGAGCAGACCTGCACCGACATCGGCGAGGAGGGCCGCGATTACACGTTCGGGGCCGGCCTGCTCGACGCGCTGGAAGCCGTTCGGGCAGCCAGGAACGTCCCTCCGCGCTAGGCCTACAACGCTGCAAGGCCATGTTGCGGGCCGTTGCTGTACAGCCCGAAGGGCTGAAACGCGATAGCCCAGGGCAACGCCCTGGGTATGTAGACCGGTTCCGGGATCCAAGCCCTGTAAGGGCGCAACAGGTTCGTCGCCCTGTGCCGCCCTTTCAGGGCTTGGACGTCCTCTGACCCGCTTCCCGACCCCGGGGCGTTGCCCCGGGCTTTTCTGTGGGAGCCCTTCGGGCTCCACGACCGGCGGTTTGTGGCGTTGTAGTACGAGGCTCTGTCTGCGAACTCAATCGCGGGCGTCGAGGGCACGAGCCGTTGCGCTCTGGGTCACTCCGCCTGGTCGGCGAAGAGGCCGCCGGCTTTGCCCTGGGTGAACGTCCGGCCGTCGGCGGGCGTCTGAGGGTCGCCGCCGGGTGTGTCGCCGTCCTTCGCGGGGGCCTTCTCGTACGTGTCGGTGCCGCCGGCGTCCAGGAAGACGGCCAGGCCTTCGCGGGTGGCCCGTCCGGCGCCTCGGGGGATGACGTACCGGTCGTCGCCGCTCATGTCGACGGCCACGCCCCAGCCGCCGATGTCGGCCCGGCCCGGCCCGGTGGAGCGGTCCAGGTCGTAGGTGTCGCCCTCGCGGCCGGCGTCGGCGAAGAGGAAGATGCTGTGGTCCCACGCGCATCCACAGTTGTACGTAGGTCCGGTGGAGGTGTAGCGGTCGCGGCCGGCGTAGTCGGCAAAGAGGCCCATGCCGAAGTGGGCCCCGGACGCATGGCCGTAACGGGCGGCGCCGTGGGTGTCGTCGCCGGCGAGGTCCAGTTTCAGGCCCACCCCGAAGAAGTAGCCGGTGCCTTGGGAGAAGTTGGAACTCTCGTAGGTGTCGCGGCCGGCCAGGTCGATCATCATGCCGACGCCGCCCGCCAGGTTGAACTGGGCGTGCTGGGCGTCGTTTGAGAGGACGCGGCGGCCCTGGCCTGCGCCCATCCCCATCGCGAAGTACTGGAACTTCGGGTCGCCGGGCTCGGGCGGCGGCTTGATGCTTGAATTGTATGCGCTTGGATACTTGCCGCCGCACTGGTACGAGTCGTTGCCGGCCGCGTCGATGACGGCGGCGACGCCGGCCGGGCCCGCGAAGCCCAGGGCGTTTCCGAAACTCGTGTGCTTATCGGCTCCGGCCAGGTCCAGCAGGAGGCCCAGTCCGCCGAGGGCCGCGCCCTGGGTGAACCGGCGGCCGGTGTAGACGTCGTCGCCCTCGGCGTCGACCAGGATGCCGATGCCGCCGAGGCCCACGCCGCCCGTCCCGACGGCCAGGTCATACCGGTCGTTGCCGCGCCGGTCGATGAGCAGACCCACGCCGCCGGCCCGTCCGGTGGCCAGGCCCAACGCCGCCGGGGCGTACGTGTCGTCGCCGTCCATGTCGATGACCACGCTGTGCGGATGGGCGGCCGACCCCGTGGCGGCAATCATCCCCGTGTATGAATCGTTGCCGCCCAGGTCGATGAGCAGGGCGGGGGGCTCCTTCAGGTCGTAGGTGTTCGGTCCCGTGCCGCCGATAAGGACTCTTCCCACGTCGGTTTCGCGGACCATGAGGAGCGTGCCGGTGACGCCTTCGGGGTTTTCGGCGACGGGCTCCGCGCCGGCCGTCTCTTTCCGCAGGGCGGCGAGGGTCCGGGCGTCGGCGATCGAGGCCAGGGTCTTCGCCGCTGTCAACAGGGCGGTCCAGTCGTAGCGCTGGGCGGCGAAGGCGGCCAGCGCCCGCGTGTTCATCAGCAGCGGCTGCGTCTGCTCGTTATAAGGCAGTTGCGGCCCGTAGGTCTGGACCATGGTGGCCGGCCAGAGGAACAGGAACTCGCGATCCTGGGCGCCGACCTTGGCCAGGGCCTGGTTGCGCAGCGCATCGGCCGAGCGGAGCCGCTCGATGATTTCGTCGAGGGTCGAGGCCGGCGATGCAGGCGCGTCGGGCGCGGCCGGCGCGTCGGGGGCCGCCGGTGCCGCGTGGCCGGGGGCTCTGCCCATCGTGGCCAGGAGCGCCTCGAGCAGGGGGCCGAGGTTCGCCTCGCCGCCCGCCGCCAGGTGCGCGACGGTCAGGCCGGCGGTTTCCAGGTCTGCCAGACCCTTCCACGGGTCGCGGGCGGCCGTCGTCCGGCACGGCGCGCGGAAGGGGATGTGGTAGGCCGCGCCCGTCTGCAGTTTGGCGGCGGTGGTGGTCCATGCGTCGGCCAGGTGCTCCTGGATGAGGGGCTGGACGAGGCCCTGGACCTTGGGGACGACGGCCTCGGGCACGGCGCGACCGGCGTCGCCGGCGACAGCCGGTGCCGTCAGCGCGGCAAGGACCAGGAGAATCGCCGGGGCGGTGCGGTACGAGCGAACCTTCAAACGTTGCGGCATGGCGTGACTCCTTGCGGAAGACCCCCCGGGCGAGTACCGGCCGATTCTACGGCGCGGCCGGCCGCTTCGCCAGCGTCCTGCTTCTTGCTTGTGACGCCGATCCGTTCCGTGGTATTAGTACTGCAACGTTGGAAGCGCCGTTCGTTGTGGAGCCCGAAGGGCTCCCAGAGAAAAGCCCAGGGCATCGCCCTGGGATAACGGCGTTCTCCGGAGAGCCTGAGCCCTGAAAGGGCGCAACAGGCACTTGGGGCTGTGTCGCCCCTTCAGGGCTCGGAAGGTCCGGGCTCGGTCCCGAGACCCAGGGCGTTGCCCTGGGCTATCCTGTTTCAGCCCTTCGGGCTGGACAGCAACGGCCGGCCGCTTCGCCAGCGTCCTGCTTCTTCCTTGTGCTGCCGCTTCTTTCCATGGTATCACGTCGACGTTCGGCGGCCGCGGAGGGCCGCATCGCAGCGGGCACTCGGATTGGGAGGTTCGACATGACGCAGCGCAGCGGGTCGGAGAAGAACAGCGGGTCGGCGCGCGGGTCGCGCCGCGCGTTTCTCGCGCGGTCGCTCGCGGCCGCGGCCGCGGCTCCGTGGGCGGCCCACCTGGCTCTGGCGGGCCGGGCGTCGGCCGCGCAGGCGGAGGCCAAGCCCAACTTCGTCTTCATCATCGCCGACGACATGGGCTGGGCCGACCTCGGCTGCTACGGCCAGGACGCGTACCCCACGCCGCACCTCGACCGGATGGCGGCCGAGGGGCTCCGGTTCACGGATGCGTACTCCGGGTGCACGGTCTGCGCCCCGGCCCGCAGCACGCTGATGACGGGCCTGCACATGGGGCACACGCCGGTCCGCGGGAACAGCGGCGGCATCCCGCTGCCCGACGGGGCGGTCACCGTGGCCGAGGTCCTGAAGCGGGCCGGCTACGCCTGCGGGGGTTTCGGCAAGTGGGGCCTCGGGGACCTCGACACGCCGGGCGTGCCCGAGAAGCAGGGCTTCGACGAGTTCTTCGGCTACTACGACCAGGTCCACGCCCATTACTATTATCCCGATTATCTCATCGACACGGGTAAAAAGGTGCCTCTGCCCGGCAACAAGGACTTCTACAAGACGCACAAGGGGTCGGGCGGGATGCCGGTTGAGACCGGCGGCCTCGAGCACCAGTTCTCGCAGGTCCTCATCCTGGACCGCATGAAAGCATTCATCCGAAAGCACAAGGACCGGCCGTTCTTCTGCTACGCCCCGTGGACACCGCCGCACGCCCGTTACGAGATGCCCGAGACCGACCCGGCCTGGCAGGCCGTCAAGGACAAGCCGTGGAACGCGAACGTCAAGGGCCACGCGGCGTTCAACATGATGGTGGACCGCCAGGTGGGCGAGGTGCTCGCGCTCCTCAGGGAACTTGGGCTGGACGAGAAGACGGTGGTCTTCTTCTGCTCGGACAACGGCGCGTCGATGCGAAACG
>JADHXV010000092.1 GCA_016782785.1 Planctomycetota bacterium
TGTTGGAGACGGTTACACCTTAACGCACCGCTTCAACTGTCCAGTCAATGGGTACAAGCTCACATTACGGATCGCGTCCGATATCTTGTAGCCGGCAAAGCCTTCCTTATCTTTCAGCGTGGCGGCCATTTCACTGCAGCCACTGCCGACAGGCCCCGTGAGGCCGATCACAAGATTCTGAGGTCGTGGCTCCACCTTCTTGGCCTTGTGCTTCTTCTTGGGCATGGCAGGGTCCTCCACCACTGTACCACGGATTGGAGCAGGCAACGGATTCCGATGCAAGGGGTTTCCCCCCTATGCTTGGCTTGCCCAGCGGCGGCTATCTTCTGGCCCAGGTAAAATCCTCGTGTGTGGGGCGTCGACAGCAGGGCCAGAGCAAGAACGGTGGTGTGCCGCCTTGGATTTTGGGTTGCATCGCCTCTCTGGGGGCGTATACTAAAGGCCCTGAGGTAGTCGGTGGGCCCGGTAAGGGTGGTCCCGACAACCGTGCGGGCAGCGGGCGGGCGTAGCTCAGTGGTAGAGCGCAACGTTGCCAACGTTGATGTCGTGGGTTCAAGTCCCATCGCCCGCTCCATGGTTCTGCTGCGATAGCGGCTCGGCGACGACCGGGGTTCGGGTCTTAGCGAGCCGGCTTTTTTTATGGGGTGCGACGCCGGCGGCCCGGCGCTCTGGTGCCCGGGCGCCCGCCCGCCTCCAGGCGGCGGGTCCGGCAGACCGTCCGGATGCCGCCGCGGTCGGCCGGTGCGGCCGCCGCATGACGTGACGGCCGAGAGCGAGGAGCCCAGCGAGCATGGACGTGAACGTCGAGGATATCGCCGTCTGCAAGAAACGCCTCTCGATCACCATTGGGCGTGAGGAGATCGACGCAAAGTTCAACGAGCGGTTTTCGGAACTGGAGCGCGAGGCGATCGTGCCGGGGTTCCGCCCGGGGCGGGCCCCGCGCCGCCTCATCGAGAAACGGTTCCACGAGGCCGTGACCGAAGAGGTCCGGGCCAAACTCGTCGCCGAGGCGTTCGAGAAGGCCTTGGAGGAGCAGAAACTCAACATCGTCGGCGAGCCCGACATCGACCCCGAAAAGATCACACTGCCCGACGAGGGGCCGATGACCTTCTCGGTGGACCTGGAGGTCCGGCCCGAGTTCGAGTTGCCCGACGACTACGCCCACATCCCGATCGACCAGGTCGAGCGGCCCGAGGTCACCGACGAGACCGTCGAGAAAGCCCTCCAGCGGCTGCGCGAACAGCACGGCGAGATGGGACCCGCCGGCGGGGACGGCCAGATCCGGGAAGGCGACCTGGTGATGGCCGACCTCACCATTCAGGCCGGCGACGTCATGGTCGTCGACCACCAGAACGTCCGGCTGCCGGTGGCCCAGGTGGCCATCGAGGGCATCCGCCTTGAGGCCCTGCCCGATCTCCTGAAGGGGGCCAAGGCCGGCGAGGACAAGACCACCAAGATCACCATCGGCCAGGAGGCCGACAACGAGAACGTCCGCGGCCAGGAGGCCGACCTCACGGTCCGCATCAACGAGGTCCAGCGGCTGCGGCTGCCCACCGACGAGGCGCTGCTGGCGGCCGCCGATTACGAGGACATGGAGGCGCTGCGGGCGGCCGTCCGCCGGCAGCAGCAGTCGCAGACCGAGGCCCAGTTCCGCGAGGCCCAGGAAGAGGCCGTCCGCAACTGGCTCCTGGAGCGCATGCCCTTCGACCTGCCGGAAGACCTCGTGGCCCGGCACGCCAACCGGCTGCTTCAGCGCCGGCTCGTGAGCCTCCAGTACCGCGGCGTGCCGGCCGACGAACTCGAACAGCACCTGGGCGAAATCCAGACGACCACCAACGAGCAGGCCGCCCGCGACCTCCGCCTCTACTTCATCCTCGACGCCATCGCCAAGAAAGAGGACATCGAGGTCGCCGACGCCGAGGTCGACGCCCGCATCCGCTTCATGGCTGCCCAGTACAGCCGCCGGGCCGAACGCCTCCGCGAGGAGATGGAGGCCTCCGGCCACCTGGATTCGATGCGCGGCCAGATCCTGGAAGACAAGGTCGTCCGCCTGCTCCTGGAACGGACCACCAAGCCGTCCGAGGAACCGGCCGCCCCGGCCCCGCCGGCCGAAACCGAAACGCTGGCCGAGCCCGCGGCCGAGGCCGAGACTGAAACGCCGGCTGAGCCGGCGGCCGAGGCCGAGACGCCCGGCGCCGCCGATGCCCAGGCCCAGGCCGAGGACGACGTCGAGAGCACGTAGGCCTCGGCGGGTCGGCGGGCCCCCGCCAAGGCCCGCGCACCGGCCTGCGTTGGCCCCGGCTCCGGCCCCCGGGCAACGCACTGCAACCTGCATGGAAGGAAGCGACACGCCATGCCCCATCCGTTCGACCCGTCGGGCCGGCTCGTCCGGCCGTCCGCCGCCATGCCCCCGTACCAGCAGCAGCGCTGGCTCACGCTGTCGGACCTGCTGCTGGAGAACCGCATCATCTTCCTGGAGGGGGTCATCACCGACGGCGCCGCCAACAACGTGGTGATGAAACTCCTGTACCTCCAGAGCGAAAAGAAGAACCAGGAAATCAGCCTGTACATCAACTCGCCCGGCGGGTACGTCTCGAGCACGATGGCCGTCTACGACACGATCCAATTCCTCGACGCCCCAGTGGCCACGTACGCCATCGGCCTGTGCGCCAGCGGCGCCGCCCTTCTTCTGACCGGCGGGACGACGGGCAAACGCTACGCCCTGCCGCATGCCAAGGTCATGCTCCATCAGCCGGCGGGCGAGGTGGGCGGCCAGGCGGCCGACATCGAAATCGCCGCCAAGGAGGTCCTCCGCGACAAGGAGATGCTCATCGACCTCTTTGCCCAGCACACCGGCCAGCCGGCCGACAAGATCCGCGAAGAAACCGAACGCGACCGGTACTTCTCCGCCACCGAGGCCAAGGACTACGGCCTGGTGGACGAGGTGCTGGCGCACGAAGAGGGCCCGTCGACCAAGTAGAGGAACCGCGCGTGGCTACCCGCAACCAACTCATTCCGCACGTGATCGAGGAAACCGGCCGCGGCGAACGCGCCTACGACATCTACTCGCGGCTCCTGAAGGACCGCATCATTTTCCTGGGCGGCGAGATCGAGGACGACACCGCCAACCTCGTCATCGCGCAACTGCTGTTCCTCCAGAACGAGAACGCCGACGCCGATATCTCGATCTATATCAATTCGCCGGGCGGGTACATCACGGCGGGGTTCGCCATCTACGACACCATGCAGTTCGTCGGGTGCGACGTCCGCACGTACTGCCTGGGCCAGGCCGCCAGCATGGCCGCCGTCCTCCTGGCCGCCGGCACGAAGGGCAAACGGTACGTCCTGCCGAACAGCCGCATCCTCATCCACCAGCCGATCGGGGGCGCCCGCGGCCCGGCCACCGACATCGGCATCCAGGCGGCCGAGATCCTTCGCCTCCGCGAGCGCCTGAACCAGATCCTGGCCGACCACACCGGCCGGCCGCTCGAGGGAATCGAGAAGGACGTGGACCGCGACCGGTTCATGTCGGCCGAGGAGGCCGTCGACTACGGCCTGGCCGACGAGATCATCACCAGCCTGGCGAAGAAGGGCGAGTGACGGAGTGACGGGGCCGCCGGGCGGCGCCGTCCTTCTGATGTGTTGCGAGCCCAGATCGTTTCCCGAAGTGCCGGAACCCAAGCATGGTCCCTCTCTTTGTCGCCACAGAGCGATTTGACCCGAGCGACGCCGAACGGTGGCAGGAGTACTGCAAGTGCGCGCAGATTCCGGGGCTGGTTGAGGTGGTGTCCCTCGATATGCTTCTCTGCCCGCGATTGGTCAAGGCCATCAAGAGGCCGGACTGGGACCACATTGTGATCGAGGATTTCCGCTCGGATTATTTCTATCACCTCGACTACCTGCTGAAGCGCGTCAGGCGGCACACCAGGCGTAATATCCTCGGCGTCTATCGGAATCCCGAGGCCCACATCACGCGCCCGCCCGGACCTGGGGATTTCGCGTTCGTCGGTTACGACCTTATCGAGGAAGCGACGCAGATCAGCGCCGTGACCGACTGCGGGGGGTTCCCGAACGCATTCTCGAATCAGGAACTGAACCCTTGTGGCCTGATTTCAGATTACGCGCGTGCGGCAGAGGTCAGGATTGCTCTGCGCGAGCAGTACCCCGACGAGCCCCATGCCGACTGCGAACTCTACGCCGTCTGGAGGCTGAACGAGTCCTCGGCTGACGGGTCAAGCGCTGAGGCTTGCTGAAGGCCGTCTTGGCATCCACGTACCCGCATTACATCCGTTGGAGGTTCCCGTCCAGGCGGATCGTCTCGCCCGCCTCGGTCGGGAACGCAACCTCCTTCTGGCCGTAGCGCACGCGCACGGGCCGGCCGAGCACGGACCGGATCGTCGCTTCCTCCAACCGGCCGTCCTTCCACGCGACGTCCACCTCGAACCCGCCGCGGGCGCGTAACCCCTTTACAGAGCCGGACTTCCACGCGGTCGGCCGGGCGGGCAGCAGGTGGATGATGGGGGCGCCCGTGTCGCCGTCGCGCCGGTGGCTCTGAAGAAGCATCTCGGCGATGCCGGCCGTCGCCCCCAGGTTGCTGTCGATCTGGAACTGGTTGCCGCCCCTGCCGAACAGGTTGATGAACACCTGGCCCTGCAGCAGGCGCTGCACATCGGCCAGCGCCATGTCGCCGCGCTCGAGCCGCGCGTTGAACCCTACGCCCCAGGCCGCTACCCAGGGGACCTTCGACGGGCCGCGGGCGTCGAGCGAGCGGGCCGCGGCCTCGGCCCACTGCGGGGTGTCCGCCGGCGTGATCTGGCGGCCGGGATAGAGGGCGGTCAGGTGGGCCCTGTGCCGGTGATGGGGATCCGCCTCTTTGAACTCGCGGGCCCACTCCCGCAGCCGGTCGTCGCTGCCGACCTGGGGGCCAAGCAGGTTCTCGCGAGCGGTGCGGATGCGCGCGACATAATCGTCTTCGATGCCCAGCGCCTCCGCGGCCTCAAGGATCTCCGTAAACAACTCCCACACGCACTGCTGGTCGTACGACGGTCCCATGAACAGGCCGCGCGGCGAGCCGTCGGGAGCGATGAACCGGTTTTCCGGCGAACTGGCAGGCCCGCTGACGAGTTTTCCGGTCTCCGCATCGGGCACCAGCCACTCGAGCCAGAACTCGCCGGCCTCTTGGAACAGCGGCCACACGCGCCGCAGATACTCCCGGTCGCCGGTGAAGGCGTAGTGTTCCCATACCGGCTGCATGACCCAGGCGCCGGAGCCGGGGAGATAGCCCCAGCGGTTGTCCGGCCGGGGCCATGTGTAACCGAAGGGGTTGGTGCAGACGTGAGCCACCCAACCCTTGGCGCCGTGACAGATCCGGGCCGTCGCGCGGCCGGAGGGCACGATCCATTCGACGAGGTCCGCAACCGGCAGCGCGCACTCCGACAGGTTGCCTACCTCGACCGGCCAGTAGTTCATCTGGATATTGAGGTCGAGGTGATAGTCGCAGTTCCAGGAGGGGTTGGTGCCGTCGACCCAGATTCCCTGCAGGTTGGCCGGCTGGGTGCCCGGCCGGGAACTGGACATGAGCAGGTAGCGCCCATACTGGAAGAGCAAGGCAATCAGGCCCGCGTCGTCGGCGTCCTTCTGGAACGCCTCGAGCCGCTCGTCGGTCGGCATCGCGGCCCGGTCGGCGGCGGAGGTGGCGTCCAGGTGCAGTTCCACCCGGCGCATCAGGGCCTGGTGGGTGGCCAGGTGGGCGGACCGCAGCGCGTCGTACGACTTGGCGGCCGCGGCGGCAAGTTGCCCGGCGGTGATTTCCTCATGCGGATTTCCGCGGAAGTCGGGCGGTTTCGGCAGATAGTCGGTGCCCGCGGCAATCAGCAGCGTGACCGCATCGGCCCCCTCGATGCGAAGGGCGTTGTCCTGGACCGCGACCGTGCCGCCCTCCGCCACGGCCTTGACGCGGGCGATGTAATGCAGGCCGTTCTCTGCTCCGCGGGAACCCGGAAGTTGGCCCGACATGACCAGCGCGTCGCTGCCGTCGGCCCGCGTGGTGAAGCGCTCCGGGCGGGTGAGCGACGCGGTGAACGTGATGCTTCCCGGCTTGTCGGCGGCGAAGCGGGCCACGATGACCTGGTCGGGCTCGCTCGAAAACACCTCGCGCGTGAAGGTGACGCCGTCGCAGGCAAACCGCGTGCGCGCGATGGCGCTGTCGAGATCGAGGTCGCGGCGGTAGTCGGACACCGCGTCCAGGCCGTCGAAGCGGAGATCGAGGTTGCCGAGGATCTGGGCGCTGCCGAAGAACTGGTCGTGAAACTTCGAGACCGGTTCCACGATCTCCCACATGAGTTTCTCGGCCTCCGCGTACTGCTCCTCGAAGAGCAGGCGGCGCACCTCGGGGATACGGCCGGCCAGGCCGGGGTCGTCCGGCACCGGGATGGGAGCGCCCGACCAGACCGTGTCTTCGTTCAGGGCGAAACGTTCCTGCGCGATGCCGCCGAACACCATGCAGCCGAGCCGGCCGTTGCCGACGGGCAGGGCCTCGCGCCACGCCGATGCGGGGCGGCGATACCACAGCGTCAAAGGTTCGCTCGGCGCCCCGGCTTCGCCCGTCAGCGCAGGGGCGGGTGCCGGTGTTTTCTTCGGCGGCCGCGCCGCCAGGGCGCACATCGGCAGGGTCAGGATGCAGAGCAAGACAATGGCGCGTCTCATGGGGTGCCTCCGGAACGGAAACGTCCTGTGGAAGAAACCCCCCTGACCCGGGCGCGGTTCCGGCCGGTTCGGCGGGCAGGTGCCGGCCGGTTACTTCCGCGGCAGGTGGATGACGAAGGCGGACCCCTGGCCGGGCTGCGAGTTCACCGTGATGAACCCGCCGTGGTCCCGGGCGATCTTCTGGGCCGCCGCCAGCCCCAGCCCGGTGCCCTTGTGCCCCTTGGTCGAGTGGAAGGCGTTGAAGATATGGGGCTGCTGCTCGCGGGGGATGCCCGGCCCGTTGTCGGCCACGGCAATCCAGACCTCGCTGCCGTGCGGCGAGAGGCGCGTGGCCACCTCGACCCGGCCCTGGATGGCCGGGACGGCCTCGATGGCGTTCGTCAGGATGTTCAGGCACGCGTGGTGCAGGCCGTCGGGGTCGATCGGGATCTCGGGAAGCGACGTATCGAGTTTCGTCGTGAGTTTGGCCTGTTTCTCCCTGGCGGCGCCCTGGACGAGTTCCACCACCTCGCGGACGACGGCGTTGACGGACATCTGCTGGAGGTTGGGCGGCGACTGCCGGCTGTAGGAGAGCATGTTGAGCACCAGGGCATTGATGCGGCGGAGGTTTCGGCGGACGATCTCCCACCCCTGCCGGACCGTGCCGGTCTCCTCGCGGTCCAGGCCCGTTTCGACGGCGTGGGAGCCGCCCTGGATGCCTTGGAGGATGTTCTTGATGGAGTGCGACAGGCTGGCCACTGCCTGGCCCATGGCCGCCAGCCGGGCCTGCTGGACCTGGCCGGCCATCAGCAGGGCGTTCTCGACGGCCAGGCCGGTCTGGCACCCGATGGCGGTCATCAGTTTCAGGTCGTCGGGGGTGAACTGGCCCTGGCTGACGTGCGTGTCGACGTGCAGGACGCCGAGGATGGCGTCGCGGCTCTTGATGGGCACGCAGATAGCGCTGCGGATGCCGAAGTCCTGGACGCTTTCGCCCTCCTCGAACCGCTGGTCCTGCATGGCGTTGGTCGTCAGGACGCCCTCGCCGCTGCGCATCACGTAATTGATGATCGTCTTGGAGACGCAGATGGGCGGCCTGGGCGGGGCGGCCTGGTTCTGGTCCACCCATTGGGTGTCGGCGGGGTTCTGGGCGGCGGCCCGTTCCCGGCGGATCTGCTCGATCAGTTCCTCGCGGTATCGGACGGCCCGGGGGACCATCGGCCCCTTGCCGCCCTCCCGCAGCAGGATGAAGCCGCGGTCGGCGTCCACGATGTCGAACACCATGTCCATGATGCGGTTGAGGAGCCGGCCGGTGTCGTAGTCGCGGGCCAGCATGTCGGCGATCTGGTACAGGGCCCGCAAGCCGATGATGCTGGTCCGCATGTCGGCCATGTCTTCGCCGACCGCGAACGCCGTGTGGGGGTCGTCGCCGGCCCGGACGGTGGTGATGATGGCGCTGTCGACGCGGCCCTCGGTGTCGATCTCGATCGGCATGCCGCGGTGGTCGACCACGGGCCCTTCGCGCGGCGGTTCGCCGAGGGCCAGGAGGGTGTTGCCGATGTGAATCTGGTCGCCGGCGTGGATCTCCACGTTCTCGACGCGCATGCCGTTGACGAACGTGCCGTTCGCCGACTCCAGGTCCCGCAGGATGCACCGGCCGTTCTGGAACTCGAACCGCGCGTGCCGCCGGCTGGCGCCCGGATCGCGCAGCGGAACCTCGCAGTCGGCGTCCCGGCCGATGGTCGACGTCGACCCTTCCACGTCGAACGTCTTGCCGTGGTCGGGCCCCTGGATGATGGTGAGCGTGGGCATTGAGCGCCTGCTTACGCGCCACGACATGCACCTGCCCGGCGCGGCGGCCAGAAATGGCGTCCCACTCGTTTGTACCGATGCCGCCCGGCGTACCGTGACGCAAAATCGCGTGACGCCGCCTCCCCGGCAGCATGGGTGGCCAGGGACGTGCATTGCAGAATCTAGCCGCCTTGGCGGCAAAAGTCAAGCGCGGCCCGCATGGGGCGCGCTTAGAGGTACAGAACAAAGACGCGGCGGGCACACCGCGTGTCATTTCGACCGAGGCCCTCCCGCGGCCCGTACGGGCTGCAGGAGGGCCGAGCGGAGAAATCCCGGTGTTCGAACAGCGAGATTCCTCGACTCGTTGCGCTCGCTCGGAATGACAACGTACGCCGCCGTCACGGGCTGCGGGCGCCGGCGCTGGTCTGGCCGTCCGAGAGGCCGTCGGCCAGGCCTTGGCCCAGGTTCAGGCTGGCCACGATGCCCGCGATGAACCCGCCCACCCACTTGACGGTCTCCAGGTCGTGGCCGGCCAGCACGAGGCCCACGACAGCGGCAATGCCCACCAGGCTCAGGACCATCTTCTTGCTCGCCAACAGATCGGTGATCGTTGACATGGCTGCTCCTCCTTCTGTCATTTCGACCGAGGGCCCGAAGGGCCCGAGCGGAGAAATCTGGTTCTCTGAACAGCGAGATTCCTCGACTCGCTGCGCTCGCTCGGAATGACAACTCGCGCTGCGGTCGCGTGCTGGTGGTTTCGCGGCGTGCGAGTCGGATTGAAGTGGCGCCGTCAGACGCCGCCCAGAATGCCCGCTACCTGCCGCGCGAGCGTCACCAGTTCCACCAGCGTCGCCGGCACGAGCCGCTCGCGCATCAGCCGGGCCTTCAGGTCGGCGAGTTCCCCTCGGTCGATGACCGGCTCGAGGTCGCCCAGGTCAAAGAGGTCGGTGGCGACGTCGTCGAGCGGGTCGGGCGGGCTCTGGGCGGCGTCCTCGGCGAGGGTTTCGGCGGCTGCCAGGAAGTCCAGCGCCGCGCGCTTCAGGTCAGTTTCGGCTTCCTGCATCGGTGGGGCTCCTTTCGGTTTCGTAGTCCGCCAGCCTCTGCCGGGCCTCGGCGTCGCGGACGAAGAGGTTCGTGACGATGGCCCACAGCCGGCCGTACGAGGCCGCCAGGTCGAGCGTGTCGCGGGCCAGGTCGATGGCGCGGCCGATGGCCTCCTGCCGCTGGCCGAACTGGCCGTCCAGACGGGCCACCTCTGCCCGGAACGCCTCCTCCAGGGCCAGCCGCTTGGCGGTCTTCTCGAGGGCGTCGGCGACGGTCACGCGGCCGTCGGCGTCGGCGGCCTGGCCGAGCGAGGCGGCCAGCGCCGCGTCGAGTTGGGCGTGCTTCTCCGCCGCCAACTGGGCGGTCGCCTTCTCGTGATAGACCTGCATCTCGTCGCGGTACTGCTCCATGGCCGCCAGTTGCAGTTGCTGGCTCCGCTGGATGGCGTCGGGCACGCCGCAGCCGGTGGCCAGGGGTAGCAGCGTCGCGGCCAGGACGGCCAGGACGACGGCGAGCGGCAGGGTGTGGGCCGGGCGAATCATGGACGGACTCCTTCCTCGGGTTCGGGTGCGTTGCGCTCGGCGGGGGCACGCTGGAGGACCAGGACGGCCAGGTCGCGGATCTCGCGGCGAAGGTCGCGCAGGTCCTCGCGCGTCTCGGCACGGGCGTCGGCGATCATCTCCAGCGTCGAGGCGTGCGGGTGGGCGGCGTGCCGGTCGATCCAGTAGGCGAACCCCGCCACGTTCAGGCCGCCGGCGAAGAGTTGCCCGCCCACGACCAGCAGGATGACCACCCGCCGGAGCGACCGCAGTTCCTGCCACGTCCGGGTGTTGGCCTCGCGCTGTTCCAGGCGGGAGGCGTCGCAGACCTCGCGGCTGACGTACGCCTCCGCCGGCCGGCCGGCGGGCGCGCCGCGCGGCGTATCATCCGTGGTAGTCAAAGTCCACCTCCATAATCAGGCGGATGGGACCGGCGACGGCCAGCCCCTCCCGGTAGGTGCTGGTGTAGTTCGAGCCGCCGGGCGACCACGCCGACCGGTCGTTCGTATCGGGCCGCGTGGACCGGACCGTCAGGACGGTGTCGCCGCCGGTGTTGACCGAGCCGGCGGGGACCAGGATGCGCTTGGCCCCGTAGTCGTCCGAGGCGAACGAGTCGAGCGGCTCCTCGTCCGCGTCGACCACCTCGGCCGTGAACGTGTCGGCGAAGTCCGCCGAGCCGCCGGGCGCCTCGGTCGCGAAGTCGAGCCACGCCTGGTGGACCGTGCAGCCGGCCAGCGCGCCCGTGGCGAAGGTCATGCGGAACGCCCGCGACTCCAGGAACCACTGCTGGCTGAAGCCGTCGTCGAACACCTCGCCGCCCATCCCCACGTCGTACGCCAGGCCGCACGAGACCTCGTCGTCCGCGCCGTCGAACAGGGCGAACGTGTCGGCCCGGTCGGTCGGCCAGTCGCTGATGCCGAACGTCAGCCGGTACACGCTGTCGCGCCGGACGCTCTCGCCGACAGTCGGCAGCAGGCGCACGCGGTCCAGCCGGTTGACGGCGTGGTAGAGTTCCGCGAAGACCGCGGCGGCAGCCGGCGTCCACCGGTTCAGCGGCTGACCTTCGCCGTCCTCGGCCGTCAGGTCCCAGGTCCATCCGTCGGCGCCGAAGGCGTCCTGGCAGAGGGCCGACAGCGTGTACAGCGCCTCGCGGGTCGGGTCCCACCACCGGAGCGGCCAG
>JADHXV010000004.1 GCA_016782785.1 Planctomycetota bacterium
CCGGCAGCGTCCACTCGAACGCGAACGGCTCGCCCTTCGCGTTCTCGAGCCAGCCGTTGGTGTCGCGATCTTCCCAGCCGGCCTCGGCCAGCAGCCGCTGCGCCTCGCGGCGGTCGTACGGCCAGGCCGTGACATCGGGGGCCGATTGCGGCGACTCGGGCCAGAACGGCCCCGTCGCCACACCGCCGATGTTGTAATAGATATGTTCCAGCATGGTGTGTCGGGCCACCAGGTGCGTCATCGCCCGCCGCACACGCCAGTCGGAGAAGATCGGGTGAGGCCGCTCGATGCGTTCCATCTCCCCGTTCGCCTTCACAACCGTTTCGTACTGGGCGTTGTTCCAGCCGATATACATGTACCCGTTGGCCGGGCTGCTGTACTGGACCATCTTGAAGGCCGGCCCGTGCCTCTTGTCGTGCTTGAGTTTGACCCACCACTCGGGCGTGACGGCCAGGTAGTCGAGGTCGCCCGATCGAAGCGCCTGCACCGACGCCAGCTCGTCGGTGATGATGCGGAAGGTGATCCGGTCGTACGCCCGCGGCTTGCCCCAGAACCGCTCGTTGCGCACCAGCGTGATCTCCGTCCCGGTCTTCCACGACTCGAACAGGTACGGCCCGCTGCCGATGAACCCCTGCACCAGGTCGTTAAAATGCGTGATGCCGGCCTCTTTCGCCTTCTCCGGGTCCACCTCCACGTTCTTCTCGTACAGGTGTTTGGGCAGGACGGCGAAGATGTTCCCGGCCGACCCGACGACCATGAAGTACGTCTTCTTCCAGCGAAACCGGACGGTATGCTCGTCCACCGCCTCGCACGATTCGCAGTCCGACAGGTACGAGGCCGCGCTGCGCGCGTCGATCTTCGGGTTCATGACCAGGTTGTAACTGAAGACCACGTCCTCGGCCGTCACCGGGTGCCCGTCCGAGAAGCACGCCTCCGGCCTCAGGTGGAACGTGATGACCTTGCCGTCGTCCGAGACTTCCCACCGCTCGGCCAGCACCCCTTCGTACTCGCCGGTGCGGGCATCGTACGTAATCAGGCCCTGGAACACGTACTCGTTGACGTACCGCTCGTACAGGTCTTTGCCGGTGATGGGGTTGAGGTTCTGCGGCTCGGACGAGATGCAGCGTCGCAGCGTGCCGCCCATCTGCTCGGGCGTGAAGTCGGGAATCTCGCTGCCCGCCGACGCCCGCGCCAGGCCCGCGACGGCCGCCGCCGCGAAAACAAACACGAGCACGGCCTTGCGCCGGGCCGTGCCGAGCGTCCATACCCGATGGCGTCGGTTCGTCATGGGGCGAACACTTCCTGTATCAGGCGTCGCTTGACTCGTCGGGCCACGTGCCCGCAAAAACCTCTTCCACGGGGCCCGTCAGGCGGACCTCGGCCTCATCGTCGGGCCACGCGACCTCCAGGTCGCCGCCCGGCATGTGGGCCACGAGCCGCCGGGCCGTCCGGCCGGTCAGGACGCCGGCCACGCACACCGCGCACGCCCCCGTCCCGCAGGCCAGCGTCAGGCCGCTGCCGCGCTCCCACGTCCGCACGATCACCTCCTCGGGGGAGACGACCTGGACCGCGTGCACATTCACGCGCTCCGGGAACAGGGCGTGCTGCTCGATGCGCGGCCCGAGCGTCTCGATGGGCCACTCGGCGACCGAATCCTCGTAGAAGACCGCGTGCGGGTTGCCCATGCCCACGCACGTCATGCGGAGGCTATGGCCGGCCACGTCGATGGGCACATCGACCGCCCGCTCGCCATCGACGAGCACCGGAATATCGGGCGGTGCCAGGCTCGGTCGACCCATGCCGACGGCGCCTCGGACGATGCGGCCGGCCTCGTCGCGCACCAGCGTCACCTCGCGCACGCCGGCCGGCGTCTCCACGCGAACGGTGTCGCCGGTCGCCAGGCCGCGCTCGACGGCAAACTTGGCCAGGCACCGCACGCCGTTGCCGCACATCTCGGCCTCCGAGCCGTCGGCGTTGAACATCCGCATCCGCACGTCGCCGCCTTCGCGCGGCGGAAGGGCCAGGATCAGGCCGTCCGACCCCACGCCCACGTGCCGGTCGCTGACGCGCACCGCCAGCCGCGACGGGTCCGGCACGGACTCCTCGAACCCGTTCACGTAGACGTAATCGTTGCCGGCGCCGTGAAGTTTGGCGAACTGCACGCGCTGCCCTCGACTCGTTGCGCGGCGCACCGCCGCCGCAACCTCGGCGGATTATAGGGGCAGCCCTGCCGCCCTACTAGTCTTTTGTGCCGGTCCGTAGAACTGGTTTCATAACCTGTTGCCGCGCGGCGGCCTTCCCAGGCCGCCGCGAATCTCGGGGCAATTGAGGGCGTGGTGGCCTGGTCCATACGGAGGCGTATGCCGAAGGCCACCACGCGGGAGTTGTGAAACCACTTCCAGAGAACGTTGACGCGCGCCGGCCCGCCCGGTACAGTGCCCGTCCCGACCTGCACCTACGGAAAGGAGCCCGCGATGATTCGCTTGAGCGGCTTTGCCGACGAAATCGGCCCCGACCTCGACCTCCAAATCGACACCCTCCGCGCCGAGCACATGCACTACCTGGAACTCCGCGGCGTGTGGGACACCAACGTCCTGGACTTCACCGACGCCCAGCGCCGCGACATCACGAATCGCCTCGGCGACGCCGGCATCGGCGTCTCGTCCATCGGGTCGCCCATCGGCAAGGTCCGCATCGATCTGCCGTGGCAGGACCACGTGGACCGCTTCCGGCACTGCCTGGACGTAGCGGAAGAATTCGGGGCCCCGTACATCCGCCTGTTCAGTTACTACCCGCCGGAGGGCGGCCGCATCGCCGACCACCGCGACGAGGTCCTCCGCCGCCTGAACGAACAGGTCGAAATCGCCGCCGGCCGGCCCGTCACGCTTCTGCACGAGAACGAGGCCGACATCTTCGGCATGAGGGCCGAGGCCTGCCTCGACATCGCCGAGAACGTGCCCGGCCTCGGCCTCATCTTCGACCCGGCCAACTTCGTCCACGCCGGCATCGACACCCTCGAAGCGTGGAAGATGCTGCGCGACCGCGTCGTCTACTTCCACATCAAGGACATGCGGGCGGCCGACGGGCAAATGGTCCCCGCCGGCGAAGGCGACGGCCACATCCCGGAGATCCTGGCCGACGCCGTCGGACGCCTCGGTTACCAGGGGTTCGTCTCGCTGGAGCCGCACCTGGCGGTCGCAGGAAAGCACTCCGGCTACAGCGGCCCGGACCTCTTCCGCAAGGCCGTCCAGAGCGTCAAGGCGATTCTCGACAACCTCGGCGCCGCCTACGACGCGACGTAGGCCGCGGCGCGCCGCGGCAAGGCGCCATTTCGAGCCGCGACCGTGAGGTCGCGGGTACTCGCGAATGGCGGCACACGTTTGGCTCGCCGACATCATCGCCAAGCGAGAATACCCTCGACCTCACGGTCGCGGGTCGGCGTGCGCTGCCGCCACGGCTCGGCGCGTCCACCTACTTCCTCCCTCTTGCCGCCAGGCGGGCCTTCATCTCCTCGACCACCGTGTAATGGACGGCCATCTGGCCTCGGCCGAGGCCGAGTTGAACCGGGGAGTCCGGCCGCCCGTGCCAGTCCGTGCCGCCCGTCGAGACCAGGCCCAGCCGCTGGACGATCTCGCCGTAATGCCGGGCGAAGTTGGCCGTGTGGTCCGGCGTCGAGACCTCGACCGCCTCGATGCCGGCGTCGGCGAACCGGGCGATCCACTCCTCGGTCTCGGCCAGCGACCGGTTCAGTTGCCGCGGATGGGCCAGCGCCGCCAGCCCCCCTGCCCCGCGGATGGCCGCGATCGCCGCCTCGGGCTCCACGCGCCGCCGCGGCACGTAGGCCGGTTTGCCACGGCCCAGGTACGTGTCGAACGCCTCCTCCCAGTTGGCCACCAGGCCCTTCGCAACCAGGGCAGTGGCGAAGTGCGCCCGCGTGAGCGTGTCGCACAGCCGGCCGCGGGTCAGGTCGTCCATGGTCAGGTCCACGCCCGCGTCGCGCAGGCGGCAGAGGATTTCGTCGTTCCGCTTGTCGCGGGCCTCGCGGGCGGCGTCGAGCATGCCGACCAGCCCGGCATCGGCCGGGTCCACGAAGTAGCCGAGGATGTGGCACGCCCCGTCGGCGAACTCGGCCGAGACCTCCACGCCCGGGATGACCTCAATGCCGAACTCCTCCCCGGCCGCCAGCGCCTCCGGCACGCCGGCCGTCGTGTCGTGGTCCGTCAGCGCCAGGGCCTTGAGGCCGACCTCGGCCGCCTCGCGGACCACCTCGCGCGGCGGAAACATGCCGTCCGAGGCGCTCGAATGCACGTGCAGGTCCACCAGGTCGGGGTGAGGCGCCTTGCGTGCCACGGATGTCTCCAGCGTCCGAGGGGACGGCCGCCCGGCGGTTGCGTCCGGGCGGACCTGAGCAGAAAACTGTACCGCCCGGCGCGGACCGGGTCAAGACGCGCCGTCGCGGCGGGCACGCCAGGGCGGGCTCGTATGCGCCGCCGACGCGGGCACGCCGGGGCGTGCCTCTGCGTGAAGCCCGCCATCTCTCCCCCGCCGCGAAAACAGTTGACGCCGACGCTGCACGCCGATATAAGGGCCTCCCTTTAACGCGGTATGGATCGCCGGGACGTTGTCCCGGCCCGAGTGTGCGCCGCCTGCTTGACGGTCCCGCGTGGGACACTCGCCCCACCGAACACGAAACGCAGAGGAGAGACGAACGATGGCCAAGTCCACAAGGTATGTCTACTTCTTCGGCAAAGGCAAGGCCGACGGCCGGGCCGACATGAAGGGCCTGCTCGGCGGCAAAGGCGCCAACCTGGCCGAGATGAACCTCCTGGGCATCCCGGTTCCCGCCGGCTTCACCCTCACCACCGAGGTCTGCACCACCTACTACGACCACGGGCGGAAGTACCCGAAGGAACTCAAGGGCCAGGTCGAGAAGGCCCTGGCCGGCGTCGAGAAGGCCATGACGAAGACCTTCGGCAACCCGCAGAACCCCCTGCTCCTGAGTTGCCGGTCGGGCGCCCGCGCCTCGATGCCCGGCATGATGGAGACGGTGCTGAACATCGGCCTGACGGCGCGGACCATCCCCGGCATGATCGCCCTGACCGGCAACCCCCGCTTCGTCTGGGACGCCTACCGACGCCTTATCATGATGTATAGCGACGTCGTGATGGAGAAGGCCGCCGGCCGCGAGCCCGCAGAGGGCGAAGGCATCCGCCACCAACTCGAACACCTCATGGACCAGATGAAGGCGAAGGCCGGCGCCAAGGCCGACACCGACCTCACGGCCGAGCACCTCGAGACCCTCTGCGGCCAATTCCGCGCCAAGGTGAAGGCCGTGCTCGGCAAACCGTTCCCCGACGACGCCCAGGAGCAACTCTGGGGCGCCGTCGGCGCGGTCTTTCAGTCGTGGAACGGCAAGCGGGCCGTCTCGTATCGCCGCATCGAGGGTATCCCGGACGAGTGGGGCACCGCCGTCAACGTCCAGGCGATGGTCTTCGGCAACATGGGCGAGGGCTCGGCCACGGGCGTCGCCTTTACGCGCAACCCGGCCACCGGCGAGGACAAGTTCTTCGGCGAATGGCTGACCAACGCCCAGGGCGAGGACGTCGTCGCGGGCATCCGCACGCCCAATCCGCTGAACGAACAGACCCGCTCCGAGCACGACGCCGGGCACCCCAGCCTCGAACAGGCCATGCCCAAGGTCTACAAACAACTCTACGCCATCCGCGACCGTCTCGAGAACCACTACAGGGACATGCAGGACATCGAGTTCACCATCGAGCGCGGCCGGCTCTGGATGCTCCAGACCCGCACGGGCAAGCGGACCGGGACGGCTGCCATCCGCATGGCCGTCGAGATGCTGCGCAAGAGACGCATCACGAAGGAGACGGCCGTCACGCGCGTCACGCCGGCCCAACTCGACGAACTGCTGCACCGCATCCTCGACCCGAAGGCCGAGAAGGACCACAAACCGCTCGCCAAGGGCCTGCCGGCCGGTCCCGGCGGCGCCACCGGCCGCATCGTCTTCAACGCACCCGACGCCGTCGCCTGGGCCGAGCGCGGCGAGCCGGTCATCCTCTGCCGCAAAGAGACCAACCCCGAGGATGTCGAAGGCATGCGTGCGGCCAGCGGCATCCTGACGGCGCTGGGCGGCATGACGAGCCACGCCGCCCTCGTCGCCCGCGGATGGGGCAAGTGCTGCATCGTCGGATGCGGCGCCCTGGCCATCGACGCCCGCGCCAAGACCATGAAGGTCGCCGGACAGACCCTCCAGGAAGGCGACTGGGTTTCCCTGAACGGCACCCGCGGCATCGTGTACGCCGGCCAGATGCCGACCGTGGACCCCGACCCGGAGAATCCGCTGCTGGTCGAGTTCCTGGAGGCGTGCGACAAGGTCCGCCGGCTGGGCGTCCGCGCCAACGCCGACACGCCCGCCGACGCCGCCACCGCCCGCGCCTTCGGGGCCAAGGGCATCGGCCTGCTGCGGACCGAACACATGTTCTACGGCGAGGGGGCCGACGAGCCGCTCTTCCTGCTGCGCAAGATGATCCTCTCGGGCACCACCGACGAACGCCGCGCCGCCTGCGACGAACTGTTCCCGTACGTCAAGCGCGACATGAAGGGCACCCTGGCGGCGATGGACGGCCTGCCGGTGACCATCCGCCTGCTGGACCCGCCGCTGCACGAGTTCATCCCGCAGGGCGAGGCCAAGCAGAAGGAACTGGCCAAGGCCCTCGGCATCACCCTGGACGACGTCCGCAAGCGGGCCGAGGCCCTGCACGAGTCCAACCCCATGATGGGCCACCGCGGCGTCCGGCTGGGCGTGACGTACCCCGAGGTCAGCGAGATGCAGGTCCGGGCCATCCTCGAGGCCGCCGCCGAACTGACGAAGGAAGGCAAGAAGGCCATCCCCGAGATCATGATCCCGGTCACCTGCTCGGTGAACGAGCTGAAGGACCAGGCCGCGATTATCGCCCGCGTCAAGAAAGAGGTGCTTAAAAAATTCGGCCTGAAGAAACTGAACTTCCTGGTAGGCACGATGATCGAGATTCCGCGTGCCGCCCTGACGGCCGGGTGCATTGCCGGCGTGGCCGAGTTCTTCTCCTTCGGCACCAACGACCTGACGCAGATGACTTTCGGCTTCTCGCGCGACGACATCGGCGCCTTCATGCCCGATTACCTCGACCGCGGCATCCTGAAGGCCGACCCGTTCCAGACGCTCGACCAGACGGCCGTGGGCGAACTGGTGGCCCTGGGCATCGAGCGCGGCCGGGCCACGCGGCCGAAACTGAAGGTCGGCATCTGCGGCGAACACGGCGGCGACCCGGCGTCCATCCACTTCTGCCATCGCGTGGGCATGGACTACGTCTCGTGCTCGCCCTACCGCGTGCCGATTGCGCGGCTGGCCTCCGCCCAGGCCACCCTCGCCGGCAGCGGCACGGGCAGCAAGAAGAAGGCCAAGGCAAAGAAGGCCGCCAAGAAGGCCACGAAAGCGGCCGGCAAGAAGCCTGTGAAGAAGGCCAGGAAGTAGCCTCCGACCGGGTGGCATGGTCATCCCCCGCAGGGGGTGACCATGTGTCAAGCCGAATCGAGCGCGGCCCGTTCGGGCCGCGCTTTCTTGCGCCGAAGCGCCAGGGGCTGTCATTTCGACCGAGGCCCTCCTGCGGCGGGTAAACCTCGCGAAGCGAGGCCGAGCGGAGAAATCTCGCTGTTCGAGAACGGAGAGATTTCTCGACTCGGCCCATACGGGCCTCGCTCGAAATGACATGCTTGTGCCGCCTCCGCGCCGTTTCCCCCGGCCACTCTCCCCCGCGCGCGGGTTTCTCCCTTCATCAGGCTTGCGGTGGCACCGCCTGACCGATACAGTATGCGGGCCGGCTCGCGATGCCCGCGGGCCGAGAATCGCGTCGTCCTCTGCGACCCCGTACGGGCCGCGCTGACGCCGCGCGGGGAGCCAAACCATGACCCTATCCCGTTTCGAGACCGTCCGTCGGTGCCGCGCCGCCGTCCTGGCGACGGCGATTGTGTGCCTTGTTGCCGCCGGCCCCGTCCTGGCGGCCGACTCGCCCAAGGCCGAGGCCACGCGCATCCTCGACGCCACCGGCGTCAAGGGCGGCCTGGTGGTCCACGTGGGCTGCGGGGACGGCCGACTGACGGCCGCCCTCCGCGCGAGCGACAGTTACCTCGTCCAGGGCCTCGACACGGACGCCGCGACCGTGACGGCCGCCCGGGTGCACATCGCCTCGCTGGGTGTCTACGGGCCGGTGTCGGCCGATACGTTCAACGGCGCCCGCCTGCCGTACAACGACAACCTCGTCAACCTCCTCGTGGCCGAGGATCTGGGCAAGGTGCCGGCGGAGGAGGCCATGCGCGTCCTGGCGCCGAACGGCGTGCTGTACGCCAAGCGCGGCAGTGAGTGGACGAAGACCGTCAAGCCGCGGCCGCAAGAGATTGACGAGTGGACGCACTACCTGCACGACGCCACGAACAACGCCGTCGCCCACGACAGCCTCGTCGCGCCGCCGCGGCAGTACCAGTGGGTGGGCGGCGAGCGGTACTCGCGGCAGCACGACCATATGTCGAGCGTCAGCGCCGTCGTGACGACAGGCGGCCGGGTGTTCTACATCTTCGACGACGCGCCGCGGGCCTCCATCATGACGCCGCCCGAGTGGCACCTGATTGCCCGCGACGCGTTCAACGGCACGGTCCTGTGGCAGCGTGACATCGGCCCCTGGCACGAGCACCTGTGGCCGCTGAAGAGCGGCCCGCAGATCATGGCCCGCCGCCTCGTGGCCGTCGGCGACCGCGTGTACGTCACGCTCGGCACCGACGCGCCGCTGGTGGCCCTCGACGCCGCCACAGGCCAGACCGTCCGCACGTATGAAGACACCAAGGTGACCGAAGAGATCCTGTGCGACGACGGCGTGCTCTTCCTGAGCGTGGCCGCCAAGGGCCAGCCGCTCCGCAGCGACCCCGAGAAGAAGTACGCCTCGCTGGCCGAGATCAGGGGCGCCAACACCGGACCCCTCTGGGCCGAGGCGCCCCGCACCATCATGGCCGTCGAGGCAGACTCCGGCAAGTTGCTTTGGACGAAGACCTCCAACCTCGTCTCGCTATCGCTGGCGGCCGACGCCCAGCGCGTCGTCTTCCACGACGGCGACAAGGTCCAGTGCCTCGACCGAAAGACCGGCCGGCCGATGTGGTCGTCCGAGCCGATTCCCAGCCAGACGCCCATGCGCAGTTCCTCCGGCGGCACGATGGTCATCTACCAGGACGTGGTCCTCTACAGCGGCCAGATTGCGGCCGAGAAGTACGAGGACCGCCGGACGACCACTGTATTCGCCCTCTCGGCCAAGGACGGCAAGACGCTCTGGAAGGCGCCGCTCCTTCCGGGCGGACACCAGGGCACGCCCGACGACCTTCTCGTGGCGGGCGGCCTGGTCTGGCACGGCGAGATCGCCCAAGGCTCGGACTCCGGCGTCACGATCGGCCGCGACCTCCACACCGGCGAGGTCAAGAGCGAGTTTTTGCCCGACGTCAAGACCCACTGGTTCCACCATCGCTGCTACCGCGCCAAGGCCACCGAGAAGTACCTCCTTTACTCGCGGACAGGCATCGAGTTCGTCGACCACGCCGCCAAGCAGTGGACCTGCAACCACTGGGTCCGCGGGGCGTGCCATTACGGCGTGATGCCGGCCAACGGCCTTATCTACGCCCCGCCGCATCCGTGCGCGTGCTACATCGAGGCGAAACTGTTCGGCTTCTCGGCCCTGTCGGCCGCGTCGAAGACCGCCGCCCCGCCGCGCGACGTGCCCGATGCGGGCCGGCTCGACAAAGGACCGGCGTACGGCGCCGAGATCTCCAATCTCAAATCCGAGATTCCAGGCGCCGACTGGCCGACGTACCGCCGCGACGCCGCCCGCAGTGGCTCGACGCCGGCCGAGGTGGCGCCCGCCGGCCTCAAGTGCACGTGGGAGACCGCCCTGGGCGGCAAACTCACGAGCCCCGTCCTCGCGGGCGGCAAGATCTTCGTCGCCTCCGTCGACACGCACACCGTCCACGCGCTCGACGCCGCCACCGGCAGGCCCGCCTGGCAGTTCACCGCGGGCGGCCGGGTCGATTCGCCGCCCACCATCTGGCAAGGCCAGGCCCTGTTCGGCTCGGCCGACGGCTACGTCTACTGCGTCAATGCCGCCGACGGCCAACTGGCGTGGCGCTTCCGCGCCGCCCCCGAGGACCGCCGCATGGGCGCGTTCGAGCAGGTCGAATCGGTCTGGCCCGTCAGCGGCAGCGTCCTGGTTCAGGACGACGTGCTCTACTGCGTGGCCGGCCGGTCGATGTTCGTCGACGGCGGCCTGCGCCTGCTGCGCCTTGACCCGAAGACCGGCCGCAAACTCTCCGAAACCATCATGGACGACCGCGACCCCGGGACGGGCGATAACCTCCAGGTCCACATCCAGGGCCTGAACATGCCCGTGGGCCTGCCGGACGTCCTCTCCAGCGACGGCAAGTACGTCTACATGCGTTCGCTCCCGTTCACGATGGACGGCCAGCGCAAGTTCGTGGAGTACATCAACGTCAAGGACCAGGAGGGCGACGACGTCCACCTGTTCAGCCCCACGGGCTTCCTGGACGATACCATGTGGCACCGCACGTACTGGGTGTACGGGCGTGCGTTCGCCTCGGGCGCGGGCGGATACCACCAGGCGGGGCGGCTCGTCCCCGCCGGACGCCTCCTCGTCTTCAACGACGACACCGTCTACGGCTACGGCCGCCTGTGGAAATACTACCGCTGGACCACGCCGCTGGAGTACCACCTCTTCGCCGCCGGCATGCAGCCCGAGGTCGTCCAGGCGGGGGTCGAGAAGAAACCCGTCAAGAAGGCCGGCAAGGCAACCGGCAAGTCCAGGGACCTGCCGGTCACCCGGTTCGTGCCCACGTGGTCCGACGACGTGTCGGTCCAGACGACGGCCCTGGTGCTGGCGAAGAACGTGCTCTTCGTCGCCGGCGTGCCCGACGTGTCGGATGAGGAGGAGGCCGCCAAGGCCCTCAGCCACCCCGACACCCAGCGCCGGCTGGCCGAGCAGTCGGCCGCCTTCGAAGGGCGGCTCGGCGGCCTGCTCCTGGCCGTCTCGCCGAAGGACGGAACGAAACTGGCGGCCTACAAACTCGACGCCATGCCGCGCTTCGACGGCCTTATCGCCGTCCCCGGCCGGCTCTACCTGGTCACGATCGACGGCAAGGTCGTCTGCCTGGGCGCCGACGGCAAGCCGCTCCAGCCGGCGGACGTTACCGTCGCCGCCCGTTCCGAGGTGGCCGCCAAGTAGCGCAACCGTAGGGGCACGACCCGTCGTGCCCGTGATCGCGCGGCGGCTCTCCTGAGCCGCCGCGCTGTTCCCGGCCGGACAAGCCGGCTGGGCCACACGCGCCGGGCGAGCCCGGCGGCTAAATGTGTGTCGTTGCCGTTGTTGCCTTCAATCCGAAATCCGTTGCCGTTCTTTGCGCTCTTCGCGCTCTTTGCGGTTCAAGGCCGTTGTCTTTGCCGTTTAATCCGAAAGCGCCTCCACCGTCAACTTCCGCCAGTACCGAATCGCCCGGAAACCCCGCCGCCCGAACAGCGTCCCCCCCACAGCCGCCCGCAGACGCTTCGCGAGCGACGGCTCATCCTGCCATCGGAGCAGCGTCTGGTAACGCCATTCGTCGGCCAGGTCTTTCAGGTCGTCGCACGCACGATTCAGGCCCAGGGCGAACACGGCCCGCGGCGTCTTCGCGTGCCCCTGCCAGCCGACAATCACGCCCGGGAACCCCTCGAACAGCCGCCCCAGCGCCCGCGGCGTGAACCGCCAGTAATCGTCCGGGTAGGCGTGAATGTGGAAGTCGAAGACCGTCGTCACCAGCGCCAAGCCCCCTGGTGCGGTGACGCGGCGGATCTCGGCCGCGCCCGCGCGGACGTCCCACGCGTGCTCGAACACGTTGAGGCAAAGCACCGTCCCGGCGGCCCCGTCGGGCACCGGCAGCGCCTCGACACGGGCCACCACATCCACCCCGGGGCCCGCCTGCATGTCGCAGCCGATGAACGCTTTGCCGCCGAGCAGCGGCCTCAGGTCGCCCACCGCCTCGCCCTGGACCTGGAGCGACCCGACCTCCAGCACCGGCCCCGGCGGGATGAACACCCGCATCGCCGACGCCACCAGCGCCTGCGTCAACGCATCCACGGCTGCTCCTTCTGCTCACGTGCCCTGCATATCGGGGGCCCCTTGTGCCAGCCGCAGCGGAACCTCCAGGCCGTGCGCCTCGACCAGCGCCCGGTCCGACAGCACCTCCCGCACGGGTCCGTCGGCCACCACGGCGCCGGCGTCAAGGACGACGACCCGCCGGCACGTCTCCACCACCAGGTCCAGGTCGTGCGTGATGACCATCAGCGTGCTCGTCATCGGCCGCAAGAGGTCGATCAGCATCCGCCGCCCTCGCGGGTCCAGGTCGGCCGACGGCTCGTCCAGCACGAGTATCTGCGGCCGCATCGCCAGGACCGTCGCCAGGGCCGCCCGCCGCTTCTCGCCGACCGACAGGTGGTACGGCTCGCGATCCTCGTACCCCTCCAGGCCCACCGCCGCCAGGGCCTCGCCGACGCGCGCGCGAACCTCCTCCGGCTCAAGGCCCATCGTTGCGGGCCCGAACGCCACGTCGTCGGCAACGCGCGGCATGAACAACTGGTCGTCGGCGTCCTGGAACACCAGGCCCAGGTGCCGGCGGACGTCGCGGGCCGACCCGGGCGTCAGCGTGTGCCCCGCCACGCGGATCGTGCCCGCGGCCGAGACGAACCCCGCCATCGCCAGCACCAGCGTGCTCTTGCCCGCCCCGTTCGGCCCCGCCAAGGCCACGTGCTCGCCCGGCTGCACGGCGAACGTCACGCCGCGAAGCGCCTCGGCCCCCGTCGGGTACCGGTATCGGACGTCGGCGAGTTCAAGCACCGGCTCAGGCATGGGCCAGATGGTCCCCCACGACGACGGCGGCCGCCAGCGCCACCGTGCATGTGACAAAGAGCCAATCGGCAACCCGCATCCGGCCGCGGCGGGGCGCATGGAGCGTCCCGTCGAAGCCCCGAGCCGTCATCGCCCGGTAGATCCGCTCCGCCCGGTCCCACGACCGCAGAAACAGGACGCCCACCACGCCCGCCCGGCTCCGAAACCGCAGCCGCCATGGGCCCAGCCCGCCGTCACGCGCAGCCCGGGCCATCCGCATGTGCATCCCCTCGTCCATCACCACCCACAGGTACCGGTACAGGAACGCCAACTGGGTCACCAGGACCCGCGGCACCCGCAGCCGCGCCAGGCCCTGCATGAGGTCCTGAAACCGCGTCGTCGCCAGCAGCAGCAGCGCCGCCCACGAGCACAGGACGAACTTCGCCAGCAGATGCCCCGCCCGCACCAGCCCCTCCTCCGTGACCACGATTTCGGCGCCTCCCACAGGCCAGCGGATCACCACACGCCCCGGCTCCAGGAACGGGAACAGGACCACCACCGCCACCGCCAGCGGCGACACCACCGCCAGCCGACGCAGCGCGTAGCGGACCGGCGTCCGGCTGACCGCGTGATACGCCGCCAGCGCCGCCGCCACCGGCACCAGCGGCAGGAACCGGTCGCGGCCCACGAGCACCGTCGCCAGGACCACCGCCAGGATCGCCACCGTCTTGGCCGCCGGGTCCAGACGGTGGGCCGGCGTCGAACGGTTCGCGAAATGGTCCAGCATCATGTGATGCACGAAGGCAATCCTTCGTCAGCGCGCTCGTCACGGGCTCCGCTTCGCGTCGCGATTAAAACACGCGCCGCGCAAGCGCGGCGGCTAAATGTGATTGCCGGGCGCGTAGCGCGTAGGTCGGGTCAACAGACCCGACATCCTTTGCCGAGCGCGTAGGTCGGGTCAACAGACCCGACATCCTCGCTATGCGCGCGGCGTCGGCGCGTCCTTCCGCCGCAGCGCGCGGCCCAGGAGCAGCACGATGCCCAGCACGAGCAGGCTCCCCGCCACGCCCGCTGCCGCGTTCGACCAGAACCCCTCGCCCAGGCACTTCAGGCTGTACTCGTGGAACGCCACGGGCGGCGCCTCGACGCCGCCGTGCCTCGGCTCGGCCGCATCCAGGTCCTCCTGCGTTTTCTCCAGGCCGTCCGGCGACGACGAGGCGAAGTACGACATCACCCCGCCGACCACCAAGGCCGCCACGATCCCGACGATCAGCGTATTACGGTTGTAGGTCGTCATGCCGCGGCCCCCTCCCTCTGAGCGAGCGGCTCGCCGAAAACGGCGTCGCGCCGCACCTTCAGGACGTACCGCGCCACCGCCACCGACGCCGCCCCTTCGACCACGCCGATGACCAGGTGCACCAGGTCCATGACCCCGATGGCGCGCCAGAGGCCTACCGAACCCGGCAGCGAGTCGGAAACCCAGAGCATCAGGATGACCGCGGTGGCCCCGAGCACGACGGCCGCCACGCCGCCCAGGAACGTGGCCACGTCCGCGAGGACGCCGAGCGGCCTCAGCCACAGCCGCCGCACGGCCTCGCCGATGACCGCCGGCATGACGCCCATGACCAGGATGTTCGCGCCCAGCGCCTCGATCCCTCCGTCCTGGAACACCAGCGCCTGGACAATCAGGATCGAGGCCATCACGATCATCGCCAGCGGCGCCCCCAGCAGGATCCCCAGCAGAAACCCGCCGCCCAGGTGCCCGCTGGTGCCCGGCAGAACCGGGAAGTTGACCATCTGGGCGGCAAACACAAACGCCCCCATCACGCCCATCAGCGGCACCTTGCGGTCGTCGAGCCGCCGCCCGGCGACCGCCAGCGACCCCGCCAGCGCCGCGCCGCTGACGGCGGCGGCCCCCATCCAAACCGGAGGCGAGAGAAACCCCGGACCAATATGCATCGTGCCACCTTTCCTCAGATAAGGTCCCCGGCCGCCGTCGCCACCAGACGCCCGTGCTTCACGCCGCGGGCCGCGATCAGCCGGTCGGCCAAACCCTCGATCCGCCTCGGATCGCCTCGCATCACGATCACCTCCAGGCACATCCGGTGCGTCAGATGCACGTGCATCGTCGCGTGGACCAGGTCGTCCTGCTCGTGCTGGAGGTCCGTCAGACGCCGCCCGGCCTCGCGAACGTGGTGGTCGTACAGCAGCGTCAGCGTCCCGACGACCGGCCCCGACCCGGCGGCCCACGATTCGCGGACCTGCTCCGCCCGCACGAGATCGCGGATGGCCTCGCTGCGGTTGGCGTAGCCGCGCGCCTCCACGATGGCGTCGAGCGAGGCCAGAAGTCCACGGTCCATCGAGACCCCGAAACGCACCAGTTCGCTCATGGCCACTCTCCTTAACCGTGTTACAGGATACTGATTCAGTAGCACGGCGTCAACCGGGTTCCACGGGTGCCAGCGATTGCTTGTGAATCGGTGTCGCCCGGCCGCCGCAGATGTCCAGCGTTCGCTTGACAGGTCGCCCGCCGGCACGATAATGCCGCCATGACCCCAACCACCCCGTTTCCGCGACGCACCGCCCGGACCGTGGACGTGGGCGGCGTGCCCGTCGGCGGCGGGCATCCGGTGAGCCTCCAGTCGATGACCACGACGCACACCCGCGACGTGGCCGCCACGCTGGCCCAGATTCGCCGCCTGGCCGACGCCGGCTGCCGGATCGTCCGCGTGGCCGTCCCCGCCCCGCCCGACGCCGCCGTTCTCGCCGAGGTCGTGGCCGGCTCGCCCCTGCCCGTCGTGGCCGACATCCACTTCTCCAGCGGCCTGGCCGTCAAGGCCCTGGAGGCGGGCGTCGCCAAGGTCCGCCTGAACCCCGGCAACATGGACGACCCGGACGGCCTCCGCCGGGTACTGGCCCTGGCGGCCGAGCGGGGCGTGCCTATCCGCTTCGGCGTCAACTCCGGCAGCGTCCGGACCGTGCACGGCGAGCGGGCTGGCCACGACCTGGCCAACCTCATGGTCGACGTGCTCCTGGAATGGGTCGCCATGGCCCGGAAAGAGGGTTTTCAAGACTTGGTCCTCTCGGCGAAGGCGTCGGACGCGCCCACCACGATTTTCGCCTACCGGCGCCTGGCCGAGGCCACCGACCTGCCGCTCCACCTCGGCATCACCGCCGCCGGGCCGATGGACGAGGCCCGCACCCGCTCCGGCATCGTCCTGGGCACGCTCCTGGCCGAGGGCATCGGCGACACCATCCGCGTCAGCCTCACCGGCGACCCGGTCCAGGAGGTCCTGATCGGCCATGAAATCCTGGCCGAACTCGGCCTCGTGCCGCGGCGAGGCGTGCGGATCCTCTCGTGCCCCACGTGCGGCCGGTGCCAGGTGGACCTGGTGGGGCTAGCGGCCGAGGTCAAACGTCGCACCGCCGACATCCTGGCCCCGCTGACGGTCGCCGTCATGGGGTGCATCGTCAACGGGCCGGGCGAGGCGCGGGAGGCCGACGTCGGCATCGCCGCCGCCAAGGGCCGGGGCGTGCTGTTCCGCCACGGCCGGCCGCTCTGCGAGTTGGCCGAAGAGGACCTCGTGGACGCCCTCGTGGACGAGGTCCGCTCCTTGGCCGAGGAAGCGGGCGGCTAGCCCCACGGCCGGCTCATGGGGCGGATGCTGCGCCGGCGGGTGGCATGGTCATCCCGAAGGGTGACCATGTTCGGCCTCGGAGGGATACACTAAAGCATACCGGCCCCCGCCTTTTGAGGGCATTTTGGCGCGCCGCGGGGGGCAAATCGGCGTTTTTGAGGCGCCAGAGGCGTTGTCCTGCCAAAATGGCCGAAAAACCACCCCTGAAACGCGCGGAAACTTACCCCTTTTTTACCCCAACTTTTCGGCTATTTTCAGTTTTTTTCAGCTTTTTTCGGCTTTTTTCAGGCGCGGATATACGCTTTAGTGTATGCGGGCCGCTCTGGCTGTGTCCCGCCTCTGGGCGTCAGAAGCGCTGCTCGGGCACGCGGGCAGGCGAGGGAACGGCCAGGGCGAGCGCCTCGAAGGGGCGACAAGAGAATAGCCCACGGCGCGAGCCGTGGGTGAGCCTTACGCAACGGGCTCGGGCGCGGCGTAGGCGCGGAGGCGTTTGGACAAATCGGCGCGCACGGCCGCGAGGGCCGGGTCGTCGGCCAGGTTCTTCCATTCGCCGGGGTCGGTCCGATGGTCGTACAGTTCCACTCCCTTGGCGCCGCCGTCCCATTCGGTGTACCGCCAGCGTTCGGTGCGGACCGAGTACCCCTTGAAGGCCCCGCGGTCGACCTGCGTGAAGGCCGTTTCCTTCCACGGTTGCTGAGGGTCGCGAAGGAGCGGGACGAAACTCTGCCCCTGGATGCCCCGCGGGTTCGAGAGGCCGCACAATTCGGTCAGCGTGGGGAAGATATCGACGAACTCCACGAGGCGGGCGGTCGCCTGCCCCGGCCGGCCCACGCCCGGCGCCCGGACAATGAGCGGCGACCGGCATGAGTGCTCGAACAGCGTGTTCTTGTTCCACCAGCCGCGCTCGCCCAGGTGGTACCCGTGGTCGCTGGCGAAGACGACGACGGTGCTCTCGGCCAGGCCGAGGCGGTCGAGGGCGTCGAGGACCTTGCCAAGTTGGGCGTCCATGAACGTGGTGCCTGCGTAGTAGGCGCGGGTGAACTCGCGACGTTCGCGATCGGTGAACGCGGCAAACGCCTTGGCGTAGCCGCCGCCGATGGCAGGCTCGGGCGCCGGCGTGGCATCGGGCGGCGTCTTCGGCAACGTGATATCGTCCAGCGGATACATCTCGAAATACCGCTTCGGCGCCACGAACGGGTCGTGCGGCTTGTGGAAGCCGACACCCAGGAACAACGGGCGGTCGCGCTTCTCACCGAGGAGGCGGACGGCCTCGGCGGCGATCTGGCCGTCGGGCTGGTCCTCGTCCGCCCCCTCGGCGGCCTTCCAGGCGCACCAGCGGAGCGTGCCGCCGCTGAGGTTGCGGCCTTCGCCCTTCAGGCCCGCGGGCGTAGGGCGGAAGTCGGTCGAGAGGTCCCACGACCGCTCGTCGTTCATCCCGCCGTGGAAGATTTTTCCCACGCCCGCCGTGAAGTAGCCGTTCTGGCGGAAGAGTTGCGGCAGCGTGACGACCTCGGGCAACTTCGACCGCAGCGGCGTCGTGTTGTTCGTCACCTGGGTCGTCTCGGGCCTCAGCCCCGTCAGGAACGACGACCGGCTGGGGTTACAGATGGGGAATTGGACATACGACCGGTCGAAGCGGGTGCCGGTGGCGGCCAGGCGGTCGAGGTTCGGCGTCCGGACGAGCGGATGGCCCCAGCACCCGCAGTCGTGGCGGAGATCGTCGTCGGCGACAAAGAGGACGTTCATGCGGCGAGCGGGCGCGGCGGCTTCGGTCGCGGCGGCCGAGGTGTCGGCCGGGGCACGCTCGGAGCGGCCGGAGCATCCGGCCGCGGGTCCGCCGAGCGCGGCGGCCCCGGCGAGGGCGGTCCAGCGGAGGAAACGGCGGCGGGTCGGGCGGTCAGTCGGCATCGCGGGTCCTTTCGTTCGGACGGGTGCAGGCGTATTACCGGCGCGCCAACCAACAGGCACGCGCCGGGCCCATACGGGTGCATACGGCTGCACAAGCCCGGCGGCTAAATGTACGGCGCTCATGGCCGGGTGTTGGGCCGGCCGCGCGGCGCGGCGCCAACGGCGTCGAGGTACACCTTCGCCGGGCCGTACCACCACGGGTAAGCGTGGGCGTCGGCCACGGCGCGGATCTCCGCGAGGGCGGCGTCATAAAGGGCCCTGCCCTGGGGGCCGGCGTCGGCGTCGCAGAAGTGCGTCCGGCAGCCAAGGGTGCGGCCGTCGCGGGCACCGCATCGGTCACCCGACTGGTACGGGCACGTCCAGGCCCGCTCGAAGACGCTGCCGACGACCAGGCGGCCCGCGTCGGGCAAGCCGGCGTCGGCGACCAAGTGGGCCATCTCCAGGGCGCTGGCGAAGAGGACCAGACCGCCCGGCTCGAATCGGCAGCATCGGCCGCAGGCGCGGCAGGCGTCGGCGGCGGGGCCAAGCGCGGCCGCGAGGCGGGCGTAGACGGCGGCCAGGGCGGCCCGGGCGTCGGCGGGCGGCGGCTGATACGCGGGCGGCGGACCCCAGACGGCCCCGGGGCGGTCGGAAGGCGGCGCGCCGGGGGCCGCGCTCCGCTTCGCGTCGCGGCTAAAAGGGCGCGGCATGCGGGCGCGCGACGGACCAGTCATCCGTCCATCTCCATGCGAAGGGCCTCGATCTGCTCGAAGGCGTAGCGCGGGCCCGCGTCCATGCCGGGGCATCCCCGCGACGCCGCCCGCCACGCCTGGGGCAACGTCAGGTTCGAAGGCCAGAACGGCCAGACGCGGCACTGGAGGGGGCGGACCTCGTAGACGAGGCACCGGCCGCCGTCGAGCATCACGCAGTCGTAGTTCGGTTTCTCCTTGAACGTCAGGCCGCGCCACAGCCGGCGGACGTACGTCCGGCGGAACTCCTTGACGGGCATGCCGACGTGTCTGGCGATGTCGGCCATCTCTTCCTTCGTCATCCACACGTATCCCGGCGAGCGGCCGCAGCATCGGCCGCAGCCTTGGCACGCGAAGCACAGACCGTCGGCGTACCAGGGTTGGCCGTCGTCGCGTTTCTGGATGCGCGGCATTAGACCCTCGGTGGCGGTGCCATTCACGAGCGCATTCTACGGCCGGGCGGGGGCGGCGGCAACAGATCGTCGAGGCGCGGCTTGCGGTCGGCCACAGTCGGCTTCTATAATGGCCTCGACCCGTGCAAGGCAGTCCGTCCATGGCCGCTATCCGCATTTTGCCCGAGCAACTCGTCAACCAGATCGCCGCCGGCGAGGTCATCGAGCGCCCGGCAAGCGTCGTCAAGGAACTCCTGGAGAACGCCATTGACGCCCAGGCCGGCCGCATCCGACTGGAGGTCGAGCAGGCCGGCAAGAAACTCATCCGCGTAAGCGACGACGGTGGCGGCATGGCGGCCGACGACGCGGCCCTGGCCCTGGCGAGCCACGCCACCAGCAAGGTCGCCACGGCCGATGATCTGGAGGGCATCACGACGCTGGGCTTCCGCGGCGAGGCGCTGGCGTCAATCGCCTCGGTGGCCGACGTGCGCCTGGTGTCGCGGACGGCCGAGGCGATCGAGGCCACCGATGTGACGGTCTCGGGCGGCGTGGCGGAAACGCCGCGGCCGGCCAGCGGGCCCGTCGGCACGACCGTCGAGGTCCGGAACCTTTTCCGCTACGTGCCCGCGCGGCGAAAGTTCCTGAAGACCGACGCCACCGAGATGGGGCACATCACGGAGCACGTCACGCGCATCGCCCTGGCGTACCCGTCGGTGCACCTGACGGTGACGCACAACGGCCGAAGCGTGTACGAGTTGCCGCCGGCGACGGGTATCCGCGGGCGTGTGGCGGCGTTCTTCGGAGCTGACCTGGCCGACGCCCTCATCGAGGTGGCGAGCGACGAGCCCGCCGGCCGCCTCTGGGGCCTCGTGGGGCCGCCGCACGTCGCCCGGGCCACGGCGGGCACGCAGTACCTCTTCATCAACGGGCGGTACGTGCGGGACCGGTCGCTGCTGCACGCCCTGCGCGAGGCGTACCGCGGCCTGCTCGAAGGCCGCCGGCAACCCGTGGCGTTCCTCTTCCTGACGGTGCCGCCGGAGCGCGTGGACGTCAACGTGCACCCGACGAAGATCGAGGTCCGCCTGCGCGACCAGCACCTCTTGTACGGGCAGGTGCTGGCGTCGGTGCGGGAAAAACTGCTCGGGCCGGGCCTGGCGCCGACGCTGCTCACGACGTTCGGCCCGACGGCGCCCAGCGAGGCGGAAGACGGCGCGCCGGAGGCACCCGGGGCGGCGGACGGCGTGCGCCCGGCCTCCCGGCCGCACCCATACGGGTCCTTACCAAACAAGGACGAGCCGGCCGGGCCACACGGCGAGGCAGACGCACCCGCAGGGCCGGTTCCCGGCGAGGGCGAGGCGGCGCGCGACGCACGCATCCGCCGGGCCGTCGCCGACTTCCTCCGCAGCTCGCCGGCCCAGCAACAGGCTCGATTGCCGCTGGCGGGGCGCGGGGGCGGACATGGCGATGCGGGCAGCGGTACCCGTCCACACGTACCCGCGACCTTACGGTCGCGGCTCGACGGGCCGCGCCCGCCAGAAGCACCCGGCGGGCCGGCGGCACGCCCAGGCTCGAACGACCCCGCGACCTCCCGGTCGCGGCTCGATGAGGTGGCGCCGGCGGCGCGGGCCGTCCAACTGCACAACACGTACCTGGTGGCTGAGACCGACGACGGCATCCTCATCGTCGACCAGCACGCCCTGCACGAGCGGGTCCTGTTTGAGGAGATGATGCGGCGGCTGGAGGCCGGGCCGCTGGAAAGTCAGCGGCTGCTCGTGCCCGTGACGTTCAGCCTATCGGACCGCGAGATGGCGGCCGTGGAGCACCACCGCGACGCGCTGCTGCGCCTGGGCGTTGAGGTTCAGGCGATGGGCCCGCGAGACGTGGGCATCCAGGCGTTCCCGCCGCTGCTGGACCGGGCCGACCCGGAGGGCACGCTCCGCGATTTCCTCGGGTGGGTCCTGGCGGTGGACGAGCCGCCCACGCCCCGGCAGGTGCTGGAGCACCTGGCCCACGTGGCGTCGTGCCGGGCGGCCGTCAAGGCGGGCGACCCGCTGAAGGCCGAGGAGATCGAGGCCCTGCTGGCCCATCGCGAGGCGGCCGAGATGGCGTCGACCTGCCCGCACGGCCGGCCGGCGGCGCTCGTGCTCCGGCGGAAGGACCTGGAGAAACAGTTCGGCCGGGACTACGCGACGCCTTCGGCCCGCTCGGACAACGAGCGGATGCCGTACTAGCGGCGCAAAAAGCGCGGAGGAGAACCATGCCAAACCTCAACCGGCGCCGTTTCCTTCGAGCAGGAGGCCTGGGGCTGGCGGCGGCCGCGGCATCAGGCTGCCTGCGTCGCCTCTCCGAGGCGGCGGAACATGCTGCGGCCGGGGGCGTTTCGGCCACGGCCGACGGGCCGCCGCGGCGCAACATCCTCTTCGTCCTCAGCGATGACCATCGTTATGACTTCATGAGTTTCATGAAGGAGGCGCCGGAGTTCCTCGAGACGCCGCACATGGACCGCATGGCCCGCCAGGGCGCCCACCTCGCCAACGCATTCGTCTCCACGTCGCTCTGCTCGCCGAGCCGGGCGACCGTGCTCACCGGCCAATACATGCACCATCACCGCGTGGTCGACAACCAGCGGCCGGTGCCGGAGGGGACGGTCTTCTTCCCGCAGTACCTCCGGCAGGCGGGGTACCAGACGGCGTTCATCGGCAAGTGGCACATGGGCCACGAGCACGACGACCCGCGGCCGGGCTTCGACCACTGGGCCAGTTTCAAGGGCCAGGGCACGTATGTGGATCCGACGCTCAACATCAACGGCACGCGCGAGACCTTCCAGGGGTACACGACCGACGTCCTCACCGACCAGGCCCTGGCGTGGCTGAAGGACGGCCGGGACGCCAAGCGCCCCTTCTACCTGCACCTGGCGTACAAGGCGGTCCACTATCCGTTCCAGCCGGCCGACCGGCACCGCGGCCGGTACGCCAACGCCGAGGTCCGCCGGCCCGAGACCATGGCCAACACCGAACGCAACTACCAGACGCAGCCGCACTGGGTCCGCGAGAGGCGGTACAGCATCCACGGCGTTGACCATATGGAGACCGGCCAATACGATGACGACCCGGTCCCCTCGTTCGACGACCTGGTCCGGCGCTACTCGGAGACCGTGCACGGCCTGGACGAGAACCTTGGGCGGCTGCTCGCGTACCTCGATGAATCGGGCCTCGCCCGGTCCACCCTGGTGCTCTACATGGGCGATAACGGCTTCGCCCTGGGCGAGCACGGCTTCTACGACAAGCGGGACGCCTTCGAGGAATCGATCCGCGTGCCGATGCTGGCCTACGCGCCGGGCCTGATTGCCCCCGGCACGACGGTCACCCCGATGGTGCAGAACATCGACGTGGCCCCGACGGTGCTGGACGCGGCGGGCGTGGCCATTCCGGAGTCGGCGAAGATGGACGGCCGGTCGTTCCTGCCGCTGCTCCTCGGAAAGAAGGCGTCCTGGCGCGACCACATCCTGTACGAGTACCACTGGGAGTGGAACTTCCCGGCCACGCCCACGCTCTTCGCCATACGCACGGACCGCTATAAGTACATCTACTATTACGGCGTCTGGGACCACGACGGCTTCTACGACCTGGAGACCGACCCGCTGGAGCGGCACAACCTGGTCAACGTGCCGGCCTACCGCGAGCAGATCGAGGCGATGAAGCAACAGTTGTTCGACGAACTGGAAGCGAGCGGCGGCCTGGTGGTGCCCGTCCGCCGGCCGGCGGGCGAACGGCTGGACCAGCGAAAACTGCGGCGCTAGGGCGAGGGCGCCAGCCCGTACGGGCCGCGCGGGAAGGAGTTGGTGCGGCGCGGCCATGTTTACCCGTCCCGAAGGGATCCAGACTTCGGACCGGAGGCGGGCCGCGCGATTTCAAGGCCAACCAACGAAATGGAGCGGGCGAAGGGATTCGAACCCTCGACGTCCAGCTTGGGAAGCTGGCACTCTACCGCTGAGTTACGCCCGCCCACGTCGCCGGTTATGGTAGGAAGGGCCGGCGGGCGTGTCAACTGCGATTCCGGCTTGCCGGCGGCAGGCGCCCGGCGCAAAATGTCCTCCGGAGGCGGATTATCCGCCACTTTCCCGGCCGCATCCGGTTTCAGTGGACGTAAAGCGAGCGCTTGCAGTGTGCGCCGGACCGGCCGGTCGGCCACCCCAAGGGCCGAGAAGACACGAACCCAATCGTCGGAGGCGGTTCCATGACACCAACCCCGGACATTCCCAGCCGCGACCCGCAGCCAGGCCAGGCCCGGCCCGCGTCGCGCATCACCCAGGGCGACGACATCGAGGCCGTCAAGGCCCTCGGCACCGCCTACAAGACCATGTGCGACCAGATCGCCCGGGTCATTGTCGGCCAGCGGGAGGTCATCGAGCAGGTGCTCGTGGCCGTCTTCTGCCGCGGCCACGGTCTGCTCGTGGGCGTGCCGGGACTGGCCAAGACGCTGCTCATCAGCACGATCGCGCGGCTCTTGCACCTGTCGTTCAAGCGCATCCAGTTCACGCCCGACCTCATGCCGTCCGACATCACCGGCACCGACGTGCTGGAGGAGGACCGGACCACGGGCAAGCGCATCTTCCGGTTCGTGCACGGCCCGATCTTCTCGAACATGATTCTGGCCGACGAGATCAACCGCACGCCGCCCAAGACGCAGGCGGCGCTGCTGGAGGCCATGCAGGAACATATGGTGACGTGTGGAGAGACGACCTACGCCCTGCCCGAGCCGTTCTTCGTCCTCGCCACCCAGAACCCCATCGAGCAGGAGGGCACGTACCCCCTGCCCGAGGCCCAACTCGACCGCTTCATGTTCAACATTCAGGTCGACTACCCGTCGAGCGACGAAGAGATGGCCATCATCAAGCAGGTGACCGGCACGTACGAGGCCGACCTGGAGGTGACGCTGACGGGCGACGACATCCTGCGGCTCCAGGAGATCGTCCGGCGCGTGCCCGTGGCCGACCACGTGGTCCAGTACGCCAGGGACCTGGCGCGGGCGTCGCGGCCGAACCGGGCTGAGGCGCCGGCCTTCGTCAACGAACTCGTCCAGTGGGGCGCCGGGCCGCGGGCCGGCATCTACCTCATCCTGGCGGCCAAGGCCCGGGCGATTCTGCACGGCCGGTATCACGCCACCACCGCCGACGTCCGGGCGTTGGCCCTGCCGGTCATGCGGCACCGGGTGATTACGACGTTCAACGCCGAGGCGGCGGGCATTACGCCCGACGAGGTGGTCGAGCGGCTGCTGGCCGAGATCCAGCCCGCCGCCGAGACCGCCATCGCGTAAGTCGAATACGCCCTCTCCCTCGATGGCAGAGGGATGGGGTGAGCGTGACCGGCCGCGCGGCGCCCCCTCACCCTGCCCTCTCCCGCCAGGGGAGAGGGAAAGACGTGGCTTCCTCGCCAGGCGGGCGAGGGGAAGACGAGGAGCACGCATCGCCCATGGCCAAGAGCCCGCACGACGCCACCGGCCGCGACTACATGCGCCTGCTCGACCCCGAGGCGCTGGCGAAGATCCACCGGCTGGAACTGATTGCGCGCGGCCTGGTGGAGGGCTTCGTCGCCGGCCGGCACCGCAGCCCCTACAAGGGCTTCAGCGTCGAGTTCGCCGAGCACCGCCAGTACGTGCCCGGCGACGACCTGCGGGACCTGGACTGGCGCGTCTACGGCAAGAGCGACCGCTACTACATAAAACAATATATCGAGGAGACGAACCTTCGGGCGGTCATCCTGCTCGACGCCTCGGGCTCGATGCGGTACACGGGCCGGCAGTCGGCCCAGCACGACGGCCGGCCCCTCTCGAAGTTCGAGTACGGCCGCTTCCTGGCCGCCAGCCTCGCCCACCTCATGATCAACCAGCAGGACGCCGTGGGCCTGGTGACGTTCGACACGGCCGTCCGCCGCTACATCCCGTCGCGGTCGCGCATCACGCACCTGCGGATCGTCCTGGAGGAACTCGCGCGGACCGAGCCGGGCGACGAGTCGCGCCTGGCCCCCGTGTTCCACGACATCGCCGAGCAGGCCCACCGCCGCGGCCTCATCATCATCATCTCGGACCTGTTCGACGACGCGCAGGAGATCCTCAACGCCCTCCACCATTTCCGCTACCGCAAGCACGAGGTGCTGCTCTTCCACGTGATGGCGGAGGAGGAACTCACGTTCCCGTTCGACCGGTGGAGCCAGTTCCGCGACCTGGAACTGGATGCGCGGCGGGTGCAACTGGACCCGCGGTCGGTCCGGGCGGCGTACCTGGAACGGGTCCGCACCTTTATCGAGGACATCCGGAGCGGCTGCGGGCGGATGGACGTGGATTATGTCCAACTCTCGACCCGCCGCAGTTTCGCCGTCGCCCTGGCTCAGTACCTGGCCAGCCGCAAGACGCGAACGAAGGCCATCGCGAACAAATAGGCATTACGCAATCGGCTTGAGTATCGAGGGTCGTATCGCCATGTATTTTTTCAATTGGCCCATCCTGGTCGGTCTGGTGGCGGTGGCGATCCCCATCATCATCCACCTGCTGAACCGCCAGCGGGCCACGATCGTCGACTGGGGCGCCATGCGATTCCTGCTGGATTCGCTGACGATGCGCCGTCGGCGCATCCTCCTGGAAGAGATCATCCTGATGGCGCTGCGGTGCCTGGCGCTGGCGCTGCTGGTCCTGGCGATGGCCGAGCCGATCCTGCCCAACCGCTCCTCCATTCCGTGGGCGGCGGTGCTGCCGGCCCTGTTGGTGGCGTCGATTCTGGCGGGCGTCGCGGCCGCGGTCTGGTCCAGCCGAAAGACCCGCTGGGCCCTGCTGGCCGCGGCGGGCCTCCTGGTCCTCTTCGCCCTCGGCACGTCGGGCCTGGAGGCCGCCTTCCAGGAGAAGCAGTGGTCGCTGGCGGGCGGCGAGCGCGACGTCACTATCCTCATCGACGGCTCGGGGTCCATGGCCGTCCCCGTCGACGGCCGGAAAAACTTCGACCGGGCCGTTGAGGAGGCCCGGGCCATCATCGAGGCCTGCCGCCCCGCCGACGCCATCAGCATCCTCCTGGCCGGACCCGTGCCGCGGCCCATCATCCCGAACCCCATCACCGACCGCGAGGAACTGCTCCAGGCCCTGCACGACCTGGAGCCGACGGGCGGGTCGATGCGCGTCGTCGACGCCCTCAGCGCCGCCGCCGCCAGCCTGGCCGAGGGCGGCAACCCGGCCAAGAACATCGTCCTGCTGACCGACGGCCAGAACGTGGGCTGGGACGGCCGAAACGACGCCCGGTGGAAGTTCCTGGCGTCCGGCCTGGCCGCCCTGCCCTCCATGCCGCAGGTCCTCTGCCGCACGTTCCGCCTGCCCGCGACGCTCCGCAACGCCGCCGTCGGCGACATCCGCTTTTCCCGCAAGGTGGTCGGCACCGACCGGTCGGTCGGCATCGAGGCCGCCATCCTCAACACCGGCACCAGGATGCTCGAGCCCGCCAGCGTGGAACTGCTCATCGACGGCGCGGGCACGGCCCGGCAGGACCTGGGCGAGTTGGCCCCCGGCACCAGCCAGACCGTCCACTTCGACCACCGGTTCCTGGAGGCCGGTCCGCACCTCGTTACCGTCCACGTGCTGAGCGACGACGAGTTGCCGCTCGACAACCGGGCCGAGCGGGTCCTGCCCGTCATCGACCGGCTGCCGGTGCTGGTCGTCGAGGGCGAGGCGTCGTCCGAGCCGCTGGGCGGGGCGGCCGCGTTCATCGAAATCGCCCTCGCGCCGGTCGATGAGTCGGCCGAGACGCCGTCAAGCCCCACCGACAACGCCGACCCCGAGGCCGAGATGGACGACGTGCCGGTCGCCGACGAGTCGGCGGAGACGGCCCTCGGGAACCTCGTCGAGCCGCGCGTCATCCCCGTGGCCGACCTGGCCCGCGAGAGCGACTTTTCACGCTACGGCCTGGTGATCCTGGCGAACGTGGCCACGCTCCCGGCCGAGACGGCCGACCGCCTGGCCCTGTACGTGTCGGCGGGCGGCGGCCTGCTCATCGTCGCCGGCGACCACCTGGTCCCCGCGTTCTACGACGCGTGGCGGACCGCCACGGGCCGGCCCGTGGCGCCCGCCCGGGCCGCCGAGCGCCGCGTTATGCCCGACGCGCCCGCCCACCTGGGCCTGAAGACGCTCAGCCATCCGGCCCTCGCGCTCCTGGCCGATGCGCCGCACTCCGACGCCGAACGCGGACTCATCAAGACCTATTGGGTGCTTGCGGTGGACGAGAAGGACCCGGCCGTCCGCGTGGGCGGACGGTTCGACACCGGCGACCCCGTCCTGGCCGAGCGCAAGGTCGGCGAGGGGTACGTCCTGATGACGGCCCTGGCGCTCGACCGGCGCGAGAGCAACTTGCCGTCGCTCAAGTGCTTCGTGCCGCTCGTGCACGAGTTGGCGTACTACCTGGCGGCCCCGGCGCTGGTGCAGACGAACGTCCGGCCGGGGTCGGAGTTCGTGATGGAGTTTGCGGCCGGTTCGCCGGTAGCCCTGGCCCAGGCCGAGCAGTTTGCCGACCTCTCGGCCGAGGTGACCGGCCCGCGCGGGCAGCGGCTGCTGGCGGACCTCGCGCCGACGGCGGCCGGCCTTCGCGTCACGTTCCCGCAGACGTACGAGCCGGGCCTGTACCGGCTGACCGTGCCGCGGCCCGTCCGCGACGCCTTTGCGGTTCCGGCGTCCGCCGAGACGGGCTTCCCGTTCGTCGTCCTGGGCGACGCCGAGGAAGGCCGCCTGGTTCCCCTCACCGACGCCGACCTGGCCGCCGCCGTCAAGCACGTGAACCTCCTCCGGGTCGAGAGCACCGACCACGTCATTGAGGCGGTGACGGGCGAGGTGCCGCACGACGAACTCGCGCGGTTCCTCATCCTGGCGCTGGTGGTCGGGCTGCTTGTGGAGGTCGGTCTGACGCGGTGGATCGCCACGCAGCGGCGTCTGCACCGCGTCGAGACCGTGTCGTTCGGCTCGGAGGCGGTCGACGCCGACACGTTCCGCGCCCGGGCCAAGCGGATGCTCGCCACGCCGGACGCCGATTCTGAAGGACCGTACGCCCCATGATGCTCGCCGCCCAACCGCACTACACGCTGCCCGCCACGGTGCCGACGTCGGCCGTGGTCGCCCTGGCCGCCGCGGCCGTGGGCGTCTGGGTGGCCGTCCACCTGCTGTGGCGTCCGCCGAGAGGCCTTGCGGGCCGGGCCGTGCGGTTCGCCGTGTGCGTGCTTGTCGGCTTCGGGGCGATGGAGGCGCTGTGGCAGGCGCTTCAGCGGGGCCTGGTGCTGGCAACGAACTGGTGGCTGTGGCCGATCTCGCTGCTCGGGGCGGTCGCCCTGGAAACGGTCGTCGCCCTCTATGCCCGCGAGCGGCAGACGGTCTCGCAGCGGGCGGGCCTGGTGCTGGCGGGCCTGCGGATGCTGCTGGTGGCCCTGGTGGTCGTCATGCTGGCCCAGCCGGTCCGGCCGTGGGACCTCGACAAAACCATCCAGCGGTGGGTGGCGGTGCTCATCGACACATCGGCGTCGATGCATGTGCCCGACACGCAACTCGCGCCCGGCGAACGCCTCCGCCTGGCCGAGCGGCTGGGCGTCGAGGGGGCCAGGCGCCCGTTCGCGCTCGAGCGGACGGCCGCCGCCATCGCCCGCCTTCGCGGCGACCTGGAGGCCCAGGCCGAGTGGCTGGGCGGCCTGCGGTCCGTCGCGGACGCCGAGCAGCGGGCCGCCCAACTCGCCGCCCGCCGCGACGCCATGCACCAGGCGTTCGAGGCCGCCCGCGCCGCCGTCGTCGAACACGCCCAGGCCGTCGGCGAGCCGCTGACGTCGTCGCTCCAACTCACCGACGCCCTCCGGCGCGCCCTGGAGGCGACGCAGCGAAGCCTGACGGGCGAGGTCCGCGACCGCCTCAAGGAAGCCGCCGCCCTCACGGCCGACGCCAGCGCCGAGGCGCTCGATGCGTCGCGCGACCAACTGCTGGCTGCCGTCCGCGCCGCCGTCCAGGGCCTCGACCGGGCCGCCGCTGACGCCGAATCGTCCGGCCTGGCCCTGGACGAGGCCGCTTACGCCGCCCTGTCGGCGGAGGCCGTCAAGCGAGTCGATACGGTGGCCCACCGGCCGCGGCTGGCCCTTGCCCGCGACGTCCTCTTTGCTCGCGGGCCGGCATCCGCGAACGGCGCGAAGCCGGGCAGCGGAGCAAACGCCACAACCTCGCGGGACGACGCGGCCAACCAGGACCGCAAGGCCGCCGCCGGCAAGAACCTTCTCGAACGCCTCCGCGAGCGCTACGCCGTCCAGGCGTACACGTTCGCCGCGCAGCCGTCCGAGGCGGACCTGGCGGCCATGGCCGAGGCGTACGAGGCCGGCACCCTCCAGGACGTTGCCGTCGCCGACCTGCCCGCCGACCAGCAGCAGACCGACCTGACGGCCGTTTTCGACAAGGTCATGAGCGAGATGTCGGAGAAGCGCCTGTCGGGCATCCTGCTACTGTCGGACGGCCGGCACAACGCCCCGGAGAGCGTGGAGCCGCTCGTCCGCCGCCTGGGCATCCGGCAGGTGCCGGTGTCGTCGGTGGTCCTGGGAGGCGAGCGGCCGCCCATCGACGCCGGCATCCTCGGCATCGACGCGCCCGAGGCCATCGCCCTGGGCGACCGCATGCTCGTCACCGTCCGGGCCAAACTCGACGGCCTGACCGGCAAGGAGGTCCTCGTCGCCCTGACGGACGGCGACCGCACCATCCAGAGCGAGACCGTCCGCGTGCCCACCGAGTCGTACCGGGCCCGCGTCCAGTTTGCCGACAAGCCCGAGACGGCCGGCCTCCACCGCTACGCGCTGACCATCCAGGAGTTCGACGACGAGGTCCTGAAGACGAACAACCGGTACCCGCTGACGGTGCACGTGTCGGACGACCGGATCAAACTGCTGCTGGTCGAGGGCCGGCCGCGGTGGGAGTTTCGCTATATCAAGAACCTGTTTGCCAGCCGCGACCGCACCGTCCACCTCCAGTACGTGCTGCTGGAGCCGGACACGATTGCGGGCGTGCCGGCGCCGCCCCAGGTGGCCGCGTCGGCGTCGCGGCCGGTGGGCGAGGTCGAGGCCACCGCCCTGCCGAAGGACGAGACCGAGTGGCTGAAGTTCGACGTCATCGTCCTGGGCGACGTCTCGTCCGACGTGCTGGGCCCGCGCGAGCAGGCGATCCTCAGGAAGTTCGTCGAGGAGCGCGGTGGGACGCTGGTCGCCATCGCCGGCCCCCAGCACCTGCCACACGAGTACGCCGAGGGGCCGCTGGCCGAAATGCTGCCCGTGGCCGTCCGGCCGCTGGACGAGCCGGCCGGCGTCGCACCCGAGGAATCGTTCCGCCTGGCGCTGACGGCCGAGGGCCGCGACAGCGTCGTCATGCGCCAGAAGGTCGGCCCGGCCGAGAACCTGGAGGTCTGGCACGACCTGCCGGCGATCCACTGGCGGCACCCGGGCACGACCGCCAAGGAGGGCGCGACCATCCTGGCGTATGCCTTGCCGCCCGATGCGCCCGCCTTCATGCCGCGCATCGAACCGGACGCCGGCGCCGCCGACGTCTCGGTCGACGAGGACGTGCTCGCCAAGCGCCGGGCGTTCGAGCGCGACCACGCCCTCCTCACGTACCACACCGTCGCCACAGGCCGCGTCATGTGCCTCGCGTTCGACCACACGTGGCGGCTGCGGTACCGCATCGGCGACACGTACCATCACCGGTTCTGGGGGCAGGTGCTGCGGTGGGCCACGGCCGACAGACTGCCGGCCGGCACCGAGACCGTCAAGATCGGCACCGACCGCACCCGCTACGCCCCCGGCGAGCCGATTCGCGTCAAGGCCCGCCTGGCGACGGAGGATTTCACCCCGCTCGTCGGCCGCGACGACGTGGCCGTCGACGTCTACGCCGGCACCGAGAAGGTGGCCCACCAGGTCCTGGCGTACGTGGCCAACTCGCCCGGCCTGTACGAGGCGGCCGTCGCCGCGCTGCCGGCCGGCGTCTACCGGGTGGAACTCGACGCGCCGGCGGCCCGTCCAATCCTGGAGCGGCAGAACGCCGAGACCGTCGCGACCGAGTTCAGCGTCGACCCGGCCACGCCCGCCGAGCAGGCGGAACTGGCGCCGGACCGCGGCCTCCTGGGCCGCCTGGCCACGCTGACGGGCGGCGTGGTGGCCGAGCCGTCGCGGCCGGAGACGGTCCTCGCGCGCCTCGGACCGCCCACCGAAATCGAAATCGAACCGCAGGAATACGTCATCTGGAACTCGCTGCCCATGCTCCTGCTGGCCGTCGCCGTGGCGACCGCCGAATGGCTGCTCCGAAAGAAAGTGGGGTTAGCGTAAGATGACACACGCATCGACAACCGTATCGGGCCAGGTGCCCCAGCCGATCGCCCGGACCCTTCGCCGCCTGATTCGCCGCGTGCGGGCGGTGATCCTGGTGCGCGGCGTGGCGGCGGTCGTGGCGACGGCCGTCGGCACCCTGCTGCTGGTCATGGCCACCGACGCCGCCTTCGTCCTCTTTTCGCAGAGCGTCCGCTGGGCGCTGACGCTGGCGGCCGTGGGCCTGACCGTCGCGGTCGCCGTGTGGGCGCTCGTGCTGCCGCTGGCGCGGACGATTACGCTGACGGGCATCGCCCGAGCCATCGAGACCCGGCATCCCGAACTCCACGAGCGGCTGAGTTCCGCCGTGGAACTCCTGACGAGCCGCGACATTCCGGAGGTGCGCGGCTCGGCGGTTCTGATTGCGGCCCTGGCCGAGGAGGCCAGCCACGACGCCCTGCGCGTCCGGCCGCGGGCCGAGATTCCCCTGCGGTCGGCCCGGCCGTTTCTGCTGGCGGCCGTCGGCGTGGCGGTGGTGCTGGGCGGCCTGTGGGCCCTCTATCCGGCGATCACATCGCGGCTTCTGAAGCGCGCGGTCGCCCCGTTCATGAATCTGCCGAACGTCTCGGCCGACATGCTCACCGTCCGGCCCGGCGACACGATCCTGGCCGAGGGGCACCGGCTGGAGGTCCACGTCGAGGTGGCCAGCCCCGCCGTCAAACGGTGCAGCCTGCGGCGCGAGATGCCCGACGGGGCCGAGCAGGCCGAGTACATGACCGCCCTGCCTGACGGGCCCGACGGCGAGCCGCGGTTCACCATGACGCTGCCGCCCGCCGTCACCACGTTCCGATACCGCGTCCACGCCGGCGACGCCGTCAGCCGCTTCTACGACGCCAAGGTCGTGCCGCCGCCGCTCGTCAAGCGGCTCGACGCCCAGTACACGTTCCCCGCCTACACCCGCCGCGAACCCGCGACGCACGAGAACTTCCCCGGCGACATCAAGGCCGTCGCCGGCACCCAGGTGACCGTGACGGCCACGCTCAACAAGCCCATCGTCCAGGCCGACCTGCGCGTGGACGGCAAGACGCTCGAGAAGACGCCCGTGACCATCGCCGCCGGCCCGGACGGCGCCGCCACGTGCACCTTCCAGATGACCCTGACGCCGCAGGTGCGCGGGCGGTGGTCGCTGGCCATGCGCGACAGGTACGGCTTCGAGAACGCATCGCCCGAGCACGTGCTCCAGGCGGTGCCCGACAGCCCGCCCACCGTCCGTATCCTGGACCCGATCGACACGCACCTGCGCCTGAAGCCCACCGACCGCCTGCCCGTCACGTACGCCATGACCGACGACTACGGCCTGGGCGAGGCCGAGTTCGTGGTGGCCACCGACAGCCGCAAACGCACGAGCGTGGCCATCCCCCTGCCGGCGCAGGACGGCGCCGGCGGCGAGGCCGGCCGAGCGGCGGCCGGGCAGGCGCCGCTCGTCCTCTCGGACCTGCCGCTGCAGGGCGTCCGCCAGTTCACCTTCCGCCTGCGGGCCGCCGACAACCGGCCGAAAGCACTCCGCGGCCCCGGACAGGAGTTCTCGCGCACCATCACCGTCGAGGTCGACCGGGCCGCCACATCCTACGCCGTCCAGCGCATCGAGGCCGAGAAGGAGGCCATCCGCAAGGGCCTCGAGAAGGTCATTCAGGACCTCCAGAAGGCCAAGCGCGACTCCAGCCCCCTGGCCAAGCAGGCCGGCAAGCCGTACATCAAGCCCGACACGGTGGCCGAGCACACCGACCGCATGCGCCAGAACCTGGGCGAGGCCGAGGACGCCACCACCGAGATGACCGCCCAAGCCGCCGAGGGGCCCTTCCCCGGCCTCGCGCCCAAACTCAAGGACCTGGGCGACGAAATCGCGGCCGCCGACCAGCAGACCGGCGAGGTCAACCGCGCCACGAACGTGCCCGAGCGCGGCCAGGCGGCCGAGCAGGCCGACAAGCACATCGACCAGGCCCTCGCCAAGGCCAAGGACCTGGCCAAGGAACTCGAGAAGATGGCCGAGGCCGCCACCCTCGCCCAGACCCTCTCGGACCTGGCCGCCGAGCAGGCCCAACTGGCCGACCAGCGGGCCGCCGACGCCCAGCCGATGGACGATTGGCAGAAGGTCCAGCAGAACCTGGCCGACGAGGTCGGCGACGTGGTCCAGGACGTCCCCGCCGCCAAACGCGCCGAACTCGACCAGGACCGGCAGGCCGCCGCCGACTTGGCCGCCCAGGCCCGCCGCCTCCAGCAGGACCAGGCCGCCCTCGCCCGCCAGAGCGAACAACTGGCCGGCGTCGCCCGCGCCGACAAGGCCCTCGATGACCTGGCCGCCCAGCAGGCCAAACTCGCCCGAGACGCCGCCGGAGAACCCGTCGCCGCCGACCAGGCCAAACCGATGGACCGTGCAGCCGAGAACATCAAGGCCGGCCAACTCGACCGGGCCGTCCAGGACCAGCGGGCCGCCGAGAAGGTCTTGGCCGACCGCGCTCAAAGCCAGCCGCAGTCGGGTCAGCCGCAGAGCGGCGAGAAGCCCAGCGGTCAGCCGCAGAGCGGCGAGAAGCCCAGCGGTCAGCAGCAGAGCGGCGAGAAGCCCAGCGGCCAGCAGCAGAGCGGCGAGAAGCCGAGCGGTCAGCAACAGAGCGGCGAGAAGCCGAGCGGTCAGCAACAGAGCGGCGAGAAGCCCAGCGGTCAGCCGCAGAGCGGCGAGAAGCCCAGCGGTCAGCAGCCGGCAGGCCAACAGCAAGCGGGTGAGCAACAGAGTGGCGAGAAGCCGAGCGGTCAGCCGTCTGGCGACCAGGCCCGCCAGCGTGCCGGCGAACTCGCCGACCGCCAGACCGACATCCGCAAGCGGACCGAAGACCTCGCCGCCCAGCGCAAGCAACTCGCCCAGGCCCTCGCCGAGAACCAGATGTCCCGCCTCCAGGCCGAGCAGAACCAGGTGGCCCGCGACGCCACCGACCTGGCCGAGCGCGTCGCCCCGGTCGGCAAGCAGCCCGCCGAGACCGGCGAACGGGCCGCCCACGACGCCCAGGCCGCCGCCCGCCAACTCCCCGCCGACGTGCCCGAGGCGGCCCGCAGCGCCGAAAACGCCGCCGGCGAACTCGCCAAACTCGCCGGCGACCTGACCGACCGCGCCACCGGCCGCCAGCCCGCCGGCGACGCCCAGGCCCAGGGTCAACAGCCGTCCGGCGAGCAGGCCTCCGGGCAGCAGGCCGCGGGGCAACAGAGCAGCGGCGAGCAGGTCTCCGGGCAACAAGCCGCCGGCCAGCAGAGTGCCGGGCAGCCGTCCAGCGGCCAGCCCTCGGGCGGTCAACCGTCCGGCAGCCAGCCCAGCGGCGCGCAGCCCGCGTCCGCCCAGGTCCCCCAGATGGCCCAGCAGGCGTCGGGCCTGGCCAAGCGGCAGGCCGCCCTCGCCGACGAGATGAAGGCCCTCGCCCAGCAGGCCGCCGACCAGGCCCTGGCGGCCGCCCAGGAGAACGTGGCCTCGCAGACGGGCGACCTTCAGCAGGCCGCCGACGCGCTCGCCCAGCGGGCCACGGCCCTGGCGCCGCAGGCCGCTCCCAGCGCCGCCCAGGCCAGCCAGGCCATCGGCAGCGCCCGCCAGTCGCAGGGCCAGGCCCAGCAGTCGCTCGAGGGCGGGTCGCCCCAGGCGGCCGCGCCGGCCCAGCAGTCGGCGTCCGATGCGCTCGGCCAGGCGGCCGACGCGCTCGGCCAACTGGGCCAAGGCCTCGCCCAGGCGGCCGAGGGGATGCCGACACCATCCTCGGAGCAGGCGGCCGTCGGCCAGCCGCTGGCCGAGGGCCACGCCTCCGCCACGCAGGCCGCCGCCACGCAGTCGGCCGCGGCCGCGGCGCAGGCGGCCCAGTCGCTCGCCCAGGCCGCCGGACAGGCCGCCGCCCAGGCCGCCGCCATGGGCGCCCAGCCCGGCCAGAATCCCACCATGCAGCCCGGCATGGCCAGCGGCTACCAGGCGAACTCGAAGTTCGGCACGGGGGCCCGCGAGATCAGCATCACGGCCGCCAAACTCGAAGCCCTCGGCATCAAACTGTCGGACTGGGCCCGCCTGCCCGGGGAACTCCGTAACGAAATCCTCCAGGCGGCCAACGAGGGCGAACCCGAAGAGTACCGCGCCCTCATCAAGCGGTACTTCCAGCGCATCGCCGCCCGCGGCGGCGGCGGCGAGGAGGCGCCATGAGCCGACGTATGCGGATATGCCAATGGCGGTTGCGGGCCATGCCCGCGGATGCGGCGGCGGCGCGACCGCGACGCCTTGCGCGGCTCGGGCGGATCCTGCTCGCCGCCTGCGTGGCGGCCGTCAGCCTGGCCGGCCAGCCGCTCGGCGCCCCCGGCGACGAGGCCTCGCCCGCCCTCGCCAAGTACCACGAACGCATCGATGAGTCCATCGACCGCGCCCTGGCCTGGCTCGCCCACGAGCAGCGCGACGACGGCTCGTGGACCGAGAGTAGCCAGTCGCGCAACTCCAGCGGCATCGCCGGCCTCTGCGTGATGGCGTTCCTGGCCAAGGGCCATACGCCCGGCGTCGGGCCGTACGGCGAGGCCATCAACAAGGGCGTCGACTTCCTGCTCGCCAACCAGGAGCCGAACGGCCTGCTCGTGCGCGGCCGGGAGGGTCACGGCGCCATGTACAGCCACTCGATCGCGGCGCTGGCGCTGTCGGAGGTCTCGGGCATGGTCGATGCCGAGCGGCAGAAGAGAATCGACAAGGCGCTGAGCGCCGCCCTCCGACTCATCCTGGCCGCCCAGCAGATGCCCAAGGACCGCAACCACGCCGGCGGCTGGCGCTACAACCACGACAGCCGCGACAGCGACATCTCGTGCACCAGTTGGGCGATCATGGCCCTTCGCTCGGCCCGCAACAACGGCGCCGCCGTTCCGACCGAAGCCATCGACCGCGGCCTGGAGTACATCATGAACTGCCAGGTCACGCGCGACGGCGGCTTCGCGTACCAGCCCGGCGGCGGCTCCGGGTGGGGACGCACGGGCACCGCCCTCCTCTGCCTGGAACTGTGCGGCCGGCACCGCGACCGCGCCGCCCTTATGGCCGGAGAGTGGATCCTCAAGAACCTTCCCGACCAGTACGGCCGCGGCGACCACTTCTCCTACGCCATGTACTACTGCTCGCAGGGCATGTTCCAACTGGGCGACGAGTACTGGGAACGCTGGGCCACGCGCATGTACGAAATCATGCTCCGCGCCCAGGAGAAGGCCGGCAACTGGCCGCAGGCGCGCGAGAACGTCGGCGAAGGCGCCAACTACTACACCACCGCCATGGCCGTCCTGGCCATGAGCGTCTCGTACCGTCAACTGCCTATCTACCAGCGGTAGATGGAGTCACGCCCCCGCGACGTGAGGGCGTCGGCGGGCTCCGTGGGCCCGGCCGGCGCTTCGCTCTGCGCGGCGGCCGGCGCTTCGCTCTGCGCGGCGGCCGGCGCGTAGCCGCGTGGCTGAGCGCGGCAGCCGGTCGGTGCCGGAGCACCGCGGGTGGTGGATGTCGGAGCACCGCGTGTGGTGGATGTCGGAGCACCGCGGGTGGTGGATGTCGGAGCGCGGCGGCCGGAACCCCCGTCGCCCCCAAATCGGTCCGCCCGCGAACCTTTTGCCCTTGACAACGCGCCGCTTTCGCGGAAAATGCTGTGTCAACCGGGAGCGGTTGGGGCCGCCTATCGGGCGGCGCGGCCGTTTCAGACCTGCCGATGCCGGGCGGGGGCGTAGCTCAATTGGTTAGAGTACCGGACTGTCGATCCGGTGGTTGCGGGTTCGAGCCCCGTCGCCCTCGCCAT
>JADHXV010000093.1 GCA_016782785.1 Planctomycetota bacterium
CGGATGCCGAACAGTTCGACCAGCGGCAGCACGTCCTTGAAATGGTCGAAATGGGCGTGGCTGAGGAAGACCGCGTCGATCCGCTCCACGCCGCGCGACCAGAGGGCCGGGGCGATGGTCCCTTCGCCGGCCCGGGCGTACGAGAGCGACGAGCCGGCGTCGTACAGCAGGGTCCGGCCGTTCGGAAGTTCCACGAGGTTCGTGTTCGCGCTGCCGACCGCCAGGAACGTGGCCCGGACGCCGGCCGGCGCCCGGTGACCGCCCGTCCATAGGAAGACGGCCGCCGCCGCGAGGACGGCGATGGCCAGGCGGCGGCGCGAGATGGCCAGCCGCTCGCGCCAGACCCAGGCCCCCAACAGGCCGTACGTGACGAGCAGCCATCCGCCCGAATACTCGGCCATGTAGAAATGTCCGCCCGGTATCCGGGCCATGGCGTCGACGACGCCGACGATGGCCCGGGCCATGCCGTCGGGCACGGCCGCCAGGAGGTCGCCCAGCCACGCCGCCGGCGCGCCCAGGATCACGAGCGCCATGCTCCCCGCAATCAAGAGGAACGCTAGCGGCGCCAGCGCCACGCTCGCCACGGGCGCGAGCCAACTGACCAGGTGAAACCGGTTGGCGCTGAGGGGGATGGCCACGAGGGCCGCGGCGATCGAGAGCGAGACCGTCCGGCGGGCGTACGTCGGCAGCCAGAACGCCCCCGGCTTAGGCACCTCCTCATCGTCCAGCGGGTCGGCCCCGCGTCGGAACAGGACCGCATCGATCTTGACAACCAGCCAGAACATGCCGAGCACCACGGCGAACGAGAGTTGAAACGACGTGCTGAAGAGGTCGCCCGGCCGGACGAGCAGGACGATGATGACGGCGGCGGCCAGCGAGTTCAGGCGCTGCCGCTCGCGACCCGTCGCCCACGCCAGGCAGAGGATGGTGATGAGGATCGCGGCCCGCACCACGGGCGGCCTCAGTTCCGTCATCATCGCGTATGCCGCGACGACCACGAACACGGCCGCGGCCGTCGCCTTCGGCCCGGCGCCAAGGATGCGCATGACGAGCAGCACGACCCCGGCGGCGAGGCCGACGCTGAAGCCCGAGACGGCGAGGAAGTGGGCGGTGCCGGTCAGGATAAACGCCCGCTCGAGGTCCTCCGCGTCGGTTTCGCCGATGTCGAATCGCAGGAGGTCGCGGCGTCCGAGGACGATGGCGGAGGCCACCGCCCTGCCCTCCTTCGACGACATGGCCTCGAAGCGGTGGACGGCCCATCGGCCCATGGCGCCGACGGTCCAGCGAAGCGGGTCGGCCGCCGGCTCGACCACGCGCATGGCCTCCCAGTGGTCGGTCGAGAGGCTGGCGCGGACGCCCTGGCGGTGAAAGTATGTCGCTACGTCGAACGCGCCCGGGTTCGAGGGGCCGAGCGGGCGCATCAGCCGCCCCGTCACCTGCACGCGGTCGCCCAGGCACGGGACGGCCTCGTCAGCGTCCGGCAGCGGCTGGCGGACGGTGGCATGGACGCCCCCGCGGGCCGGGTACCACGCGCCCTCGACGAGGGCCCGCGACACGTCCAGTTTCATGCTGGTGCGGATATAGTATGGCAGCGTGGGCAGGAAGACGTCGGACGGAGGCCGGCTGGGCTTGGGCGAATCAACCACCACGCCTTCGAGCGTGACGATCCGGGTGCCGTCGGCGACGAGGCGTGCCACGTCGTCGGCCGGCGGCTCAACGGTGGACCGATACCGCGCCGCCCCGGCCGCCAGGACAAGAACCGCCAGCGGCACGAGCAGCGGCCCTGCCGGGGCGCGGCGCCGCAGCATCAGCGCCCACACCGCGGCCGGAGCGACGGCGACGCCACACCACAGCAGCATCCCGCCACCGAGATACTCGCCCGCCAGGATGCCGGCCACCATGGCCGCGGCCGCCGGCACGAGCGGCTCGTAGCGGCGGACGGGGGCGGGCTGGGACTCGGTGGCTTCCGCCATCAACGCGCTCCCCTTCGGGTCGCGGCTAAAAGGGCTGCGGCACCCGCCGGTTATCCTGACTCGCCGGCACCTGTGCGGGTCGCGGCTAAAAGGGTATCATGTCGCGCGCTGAAATCATGGTGCGTGCTTCTCGGCGGCCGCGCGGCACAACGCCTGGAACAGGGCGGCGTGCTCGGGCCGGTCCGTCATGTCCTCGGGATGCCACTGAACGCCCAGCCAGAAGCGGCCGGGCGACGGGTCCTCGATGGCCTCGATGACACCGTCCGGCGCGCGGGCGACGACCGCCATCTCCCTCCCCGGCTCGCGCACGGCCTGATGGTGCCGCGAGTTTACCTCGATGCGCTCGGTGCCGACGAGGCGCGCCAGCAGTGACCCCGACGTCATCTGCACCGGGTGGAAGACGCGCGGCCGGCCGGCCCGGCCGTGGTCGGCGCGCTCGCCCGGCTCGTCGGGCAGGTGCTGGATGATGCGGCCGCCGCGGTGGACGGCCATCTCCTGGCATCCCAGGCAGATGGCGAGGACGGGCATGTTGCAGGCGTCGGCAGATGCCAGCAGGTCCAGGTCCGCCTCCTGGCGCATGGGGTCCATGAGACGCGCCTTGGGATGCAGCGGCTCGCCCCAGGCGGTGGTGTCGAGGTCGCGGCCACCCGTGAGCAGGAGGGCGTCGGCGAGGTGCGGGAGGTCGGCCGGCGCGCCGGCAGGCGTCGGCGGCAGCAGCATCGGTTCGCCACCCGCCGCCGCCACGGCCTCGGCGTAAGCGGCGGGCAGTTGCACGCGCCGCTCGCCGTCCGCCAGGGTTACGTCCATCGTGATGGCGATGCGCGGCCTCATGCCTGCCCTCTCCTGAGGACGCGGCCGGGCGTCGCGCCGGTGTGGGCGCCGTCGGCGACGACCGGCTCGCCGTTCACGAAGACGTGCCGGATGCCGGCCGGCGTCCGCCAAGGGTTCTCGTACGTGGCGCGGTCGGCGATGCGCGCGCGATCGAAAAGGACAAGGTCGGCCCAGGCGCCTTCGGCAAGCCGCCCGCGGTCGGCGAGGCCGAGGATGTCGGCCGGGAGGCTCGTCAAGCGGCGGATGCCCTCCTGCCAGTCCACCAGGGCGAGGTCCCGCACGTATGTGCCCAGGAACCGGCCCGGCGTGCCGTAGGCGCGCGGGTGGGCCAGGCCCCTCGGCGGTCCGTCGGCCGACGCGTCCGGCATGTGGCGCAGGCCCGAGTCGGACCCGATGGCGACGTACGGCTCGGTCAGAATGAGGCGCAGGTTCTCCTCGCTCATGGAAGCATAGGTGACCTCGACCTGCGTTTCGTGCTCGCGGAGGAGGTCGAGGCCCGCGTCGAGCGGGTCGCGCCCGGCCTCGTCGCCCAGCGCGCGGAGCGTTTTGCCCACGCCGTGTTGCGACCGGTCGGGATGGACCGCGGCGATGGTGATGCGGCTGAAAAACTCCTCGTCGGGATGCGCGGCGCGGAACTCGTCGGCGATACGGCGGCGGGTCGCGGCGTCGGCCAGGCGCGCCAATTCCGCCTCCCGTCCGCCTTCAAACGCCCAGTTCGGCAGCAGGAAGACGTCAAGGCTCGTCATGCTCGCCAGGTACGGGTAGCGGTCGGCCGACACGCGGATACCCTCGGCCCGGGCGCGGCGAAGAAGCGCCACCGCCTGGGCGGCCTTCGGCCAGTTGGCGCGGCCGGAGGCTTTCAGGTGGCTCACCTGCCCGCGCACGCCGCTTGCGCGGACGACCGCCAAGAACTCTTCCAGCGCTTCCAGGAGGCCGTCGCCCTCGCTGCGGATGTGGCTTGTGTACACGCCATCCGCGTCGGCCACGCCGCGGGCCAGGCCGGCCAGTTCGTTCACGTCGGCGTAGCAGCCGGGCGGATAGATGAGGCCGGAGGAGAGGCCGAAGGCGCCGGCCTCCAGCGCCTCGTCGAGCATGCGGCGCATGGCCTCGCGTTCGGCGCGGCTTGTGGGACGGTCGGCGTAGCCGACCACCGCGGCGCGCAGGGCCCCGTGGCCGGCCAGCAGGGCACGGTTGACGCTCGACGGTGACGCCTCGGCCCGTGCGAAGTACTCGGCGGGGGACGACCAATCGATCACGAGGCCGTGCGGCATCCACTCGGCCTGCCGGCGCGCGAGGAACTCGCCGACCAGCGGAAACGGCGACGCCCCGCAGTTGCCGGACACGTCGGTCGTGACACCCGCCAGGACCTTGCTCTCCGCCCGCGGATAGACAAATGCCGAGAACTCGCTATGACAGTGGATGTCGATGAAGCCCGGCGCCAGCGTCAGGCCTGCCGCGTCGAGGTCGCGCCCGGTGGGTTCCATGTGCGGGGCGATGCGTGCGACGCGCCCGTCGGCGACGAGCACGTCGGCCCGCACCAGGTTGTGCGTGTCGTCCAGCAGGTCGGCGCCGCGAATGGTCCAGTGGCAAGCCATGGTCGGCCCAGGGGGACGTGGGCGGTCGGGTGCCCGCTACGGGCCCGGGCAGCCGAGTTCGCGGACGGCGGCCTCGACCGTCGGATACACGGGCATGATCTCCGCCAGGCGGGTGCAGGCGAGCACCCGGGCCACCTCCCCGCCGGCGCTGGCGAGCGCCAGGTCCCGGCCCTGCTCCAGCAGTTGCGACCGGAGGTGAATAATCATGCCCAGGGCGCCGCTGGTCAGGAACGTGACGTCGGACAGGTCGAGCACGAAGGCCGAGGCATCGGCGGAGCTGAAGGCCTGGCGGACAGCCTGGCCGATACGATGGATGACGTCGGCCTGATAGATCTCGGCCACGCGCACCGTCAGGACCTCGATGCCGCCCTGGCGACGCCGTTCGACAGGACCGGCCCGACCGTCATCGGCCATGCGGCGGCTCCGCATCAGAGGTTCTTGCGAAAGGCCTCGGTCGTGGCACGGATATCTTTGTAGATGTCGAAGACTGTGTCAAGTTTCGTGATGCGAAAGACTTCCATGATGTCGTCGCGGACCCCGCACAGTTTCAACTGGGCCTGCTCTTGAAGGATGCGCCGCTGAAGGCCGATGAGCATGCCCAGGGCGCTCGATGACATGTACGTGACGTGCGAGAAATCGAAGACGAACCGGCCGTTCGCCTTGCCTTCGATGAGTGCCTTCAGGGTCGTCCCCATGCGTTCGATGGTCATGGCGTCGAGGATCTGGCTCTGCTGAAAGGAGACGACCGTGACGTCGCCGACCTCGCGGGTCACGTAGAGGCTGTCGGTTGTCATGAGGATGGCCTTTCTGCTGGGCGGGCGAGCCCCGCGGGCGCCGTCTGGTTCGGCGGTATTGTGTCAGGCGGCCTGGGAGGTGTCAACATAAAGCCGCACACGGGGCCAGGCACCCGGCGTCGTCCGGCGTCCGGCACTCATTCGGCCGCGGCGCCGGCGCCCTTCTCCTTATAGTACTTCACGACGGCATCGGCGATGAGTTTGCCCTGCGTCAGTTGCCCCTCGGTGTTGAAGTGGATGCCGTCCGGCTTCAGGGGCAGGCGGCCGTGGACCACCGTGAACACGTTCGGGATCTTCTGGGGGGCGTCGAGTTGGGCCTTCAGTACGTCCACGAGCCCGGGCCGGCCCTGCGCCAGGGCCTTCGTCGACGGGTCTTCGGCCGCCTTGTCCAACTCTTCCCGGGTCATGTACGTGCTGATGAAGACCGGCAGGTCGGCCGCGCCGGTGTCTTTGCGGACACCGGCGACGAGTTTCTCGAGGTTCGCCAGGTACTCCTTGGCGGTGTCGGGGCTCTTGGCGTCCTTGCCGCCCTGCTTCCAGACAAACCCGGCGAGTTCGATGCCGCCGGCCTGCTTGGCGGCCTGGTAGCATCGGATGATGGTCTTGTAGATTGGTCCCTTCCAGCCGTCGCCGGTGCGGTCGGCCTGCTCGCGCGACCAGTCGGGCACAAAGGCGAGGATGCCTGTGCCACCGATGGCCACCTTGATGATGCCGATGGTGTCGTCGGGCCAGGCCTTGGCCAGTTCGTGCGCCATGCCGACCTCCGGCCCGAAGCGTCGGCTCGGCACGAGGTACTGCCACCCGCCCTCGCACCAGATACGAATGCGGTCGTGCGGCTTGCGGTACACCTCGGTCAACTCTTTGGCCTCACCCTGGCCGACCATGTTGGACTGGCCCGAGAGGATGAAGACGCGGAACCGGCCGGTCGTCGGCAGGGGCGCCTTGCCGCCGCCCAGGCTCGGGTCAAGGCCGCTCGGCGCGGGCTTGGCGGCCGTCTTGCCCTCGGCGTTGGCCGGACGCGCTTCCGGCGAGGCCTCTCGGGCATTCTCGGCGCCGGCGCCCGCCAGATAACCTGCCAAAAGCACGACGACAGCCACTGCTGCAAGCAGACGTTTCATGTTTGTCCTCCTCATGCCGCAACGGGCTCGGGGCGTCAAAGGCCCTCTCTGAGTTCGCGCAGTTTGTTGAGCGCCTCGATGGGCGTCATTTCGTCAAGATTCAGCCGGCGAATCGCCTCGGCGACGGCGGCGCCTTCGCCCTGGAAAAGCGTCAGTTGGACCTGGCGGACGTGGGGGCCGGGCTCGGCGGGGGCGATGCGCGGCCGGCCCTCGGCGTCGACATGGGCCGCCTCCAGGTCCGACAGAATCTGCCGGGCCCGGTCGACGACCTCCCTCGGCACGCCGGCCAGGCGGGCCACGTGCACGCCGTAACTCTTGTCGGTCCCGCCCTCGACGATCTTGTGGAGGAAGACGACCTGGTCCTGCCATTCGCGGACAGCCACGTTGAAGTTCGCCACGCCGTCGAGCACGTCGGCCAGTTCCGTCAACTCATGGTAATGCGTCGCGAAGAGGGTCCGGCAGCGGAGGCGCGCGGCCAGGTGCTCGGTCGTCGCCCACGCCAGCGCGACGCCGTCGAACGTGCTCGTGCCGCGGCCGACCTCGTCCAGGATGACGAGGCTGCGCTCGGTGGCGTTGTTGAGGATGTTGGCGGTCTCGCTCATCTCGACCATGAAGGTGCTTCGGCCGCGGGCGAGTTCGTCGGACGCGCCCACCCGCGTGAAGATGCGGTCCACCAGGCCCACGGTGGCCGACCGCGCGGGCACCCACGAACCCATGTGGGCCATCAGCGCCGCCAGCGCCACCTGCCGAATGTATGTCGATTTGCCAGCCATGTTGGGTCCGGTGATGATGGCGATGCGCGGCCCGTCGCCGCCCAGGGCCACGTCGTTCGGCACGAACTCCGACCCCAGGACCTGCTCCAGGACCGGGTGCCGACCGTCGTGGATGGCCAGGACCGGCTCCTCCACCATCTGGGGCCGGACGTACCCGCGGGCGCTCGCCACGCGGGCCAGGCTGACCAGGACGTCCAGGTTCGCGAGCGCCTCGGCCGTCTGCTGAAGGCGGTCGGTCTGGGCGGCGACCGCCTCCCGGACCTCCTCGAAGAGCCGGGCCTCCAGGGCCTTGGCCTTATCCTCGGCCGAAAGAACCTCCACCTCGTGTTCCTTCAGCGCGGGCGTGATGTACCGCTCGGCGTTCTTGAGCGTCTGCTTCCGCACGAAGTCGACCGGGACCCGGCCGGCGTGCGCGTGCGTGACCTCGATGTAGTAGCCGAAGACCTTGTTGTAGCCGACCCTGAGGCTGCCGATGCCGGTGCGCCGGGCCTCGCCGGCCTGGAACTCGGCCAGCCACCGGGCGCCGCTGGTGCCGACGTCGCGCAGGCGGTCCAGTTCCTCGCTGTAACCGGCCCGGATGATGCCGCCGTCGGTCAGGCGGGCCGGGGCGTCGTCGGCGATAGCGCGGCCGAGAAGGTCGCGGAGGTCGCCCAGGAGGTCGAGTTGTCCTTCCAGGTTCGCGAGGAGATCGCTTTCGCGGGCCGCCAGCCGGGCCTTGATCTGCGGCAGGACGGCCAGCGTGCGCGCGAGGCCCAGCAGGTCGCGCGGCGTGGCGCGGCGGGTGGCCACGCGGCCAAGAATGCGTTCGACGTCGGACGTCTCGGCAAGGCGCTCGGCCAGTTCCTCGCGGAACTCGGCGCCCTGGACCAGTTCCTCCACGGCCTGGTGCCGCGCGCGGATCGGTTCGACGGCGGCCAGGGGGAAGTTGATCCACTGCCGCAGCAGCCGGCCGCCCATCGCCGTCTCGGTCCTCTCGAGCACCCACAGCAGGCTGTGCTCGCGCCGGCGGTCGCGCAGCGTCTCCACGAGTTCGAGGCTCCGCTGCGTGGCCTCGTCCAGGTACATCCATCGCCCGGCCTGGGCCCGCTGGAGGCGGCGGATGTGACCCAGGTCGGTCCGCTGCGTCTCCTGGAGGTAGTCGATGACGGCGCCGGCCGCCGACAGGCCGCACGCCATGTCGGCCACGCCGAAGCCTTCGAGCGAATCGGTGCCGAAGTGCTGCGTCAGCAGCCGTTCGGCCTCGCCGCGGTCGAACACGAAGGCCGACCGTTCGGTCGTGACGGCCCCGGTGGCCTCGCGGACGACGCGCAGGAGGTCGGCCTCGGTCTCCCCGGCGCCTTCGATGAACAGGCATTCGCGCGGGCGGAGGCGCACCAGTTCATCGGCGACGGCGTCGCGCGCCAGGTCGCGAACCCAGAAGCCGCCGGTCGAAAAGTCCACCCACGCCAGGCCGGCCCGCTCGCCGTCCAGGTGGACGGCCGCCAGGAAGTTGTTCTCCTTGTCCTCCAGCAGGGCGTCGTCGGTCAGCGTGCCGGGCGTGACGACGCGGCTGATGTCGCGCTTCACGAGGCCCTTGGCCTGGGCGGGGTCCTCCATCTGTTCGCAGATGGCCACGCGGTGCCCGGCGCGAATCATCTTGGCCAGGTACGAGTCGACCGCGTGATACGGCACGCCGCACATCGGGACGGCGCCGGCGCCCTTGGAGCGGCTCGTCAGGGCGATGCCCATGACGCGGGACCCGATGCGGGCGTCGTCGTAGAACAGTTCGTAGAAGTCGCCCATCCGGAAGAAGAGGATGGCGTCCGGGTACTGTGCCTTGAGTTGCCGGTACTGTTTCATCGCCGGCGTTGTCATGGTGCGGCCGGTCCTTCGCTGGGTCCAGGGACGCGCCAGGATAACCGAAACGGCGGGGAGAAAAAAGCGTTGAGGAGCGGGCCGCGGCGGCTGCGGAGGCGTCTCGGCCGCCCGCGGTCACCGGCCGAGGCTCGCGTGGATGCGCTCCAGGATGTACTGCTCGAGGAGTTCGTCGCGGCCCATCTCGATCCACTGGTAATCGGTTTCGGCCAGGGCGTCCTGGCGCATGAGTTCCGTGTCTTCGGTTTCGTACACGTTGAACGATTCGCCCAGGCTCGAGGGCGTATTCCCATGCGCGGACTTGCGTTCCTTGACCACGCGGACCGCAATCTTCGACCCGCCGCCCTCGGGCGACACGCTGACGGTCGCGCAGCGGCGAATCGTGTGCAGGCTCGCCTCGGCCACCTGCATGCGGCCGAGGGTATCCTTGCGCCAGAACTCGAACCACGAGGCGCCGGTCAGCGGCTGGGTCTCGATGAGGCCCGGCCGGGCCTGCGGCAGGATGATGTTGAACCGCAGTTCCATCAGGACCCGCAGGGCCACCTCTTCCAGCGTGCCGGGCTCGGTGTCGGTGAACGCCGAGGGGTTCGCAAAATGGCCGGTGGCCACCGTGGCGCATCCCGAGGCCGCCAGCGTGGCCGCGGCAAGCAGGCAGGCAAGGGTACGGCTCATTCCGCATTCCCTTCCTCGGACCCCGACACGGTGTGGACCCGCAGCGTATCGGTGCCGCCCGGCCGTCCGGGCAGGTACCCGCACATGATAAGGATTCGGTCGCCGGCGGCAACCAATTTTCGCCGGCGGGCCAGTTGTTCGACCGCCGGGGCCAGGTCGTCATGGCGAATCAGGTCCGGGTGATGGGCCGGGATCACGCCGCGGTACAGCGCCATCCGCCGGCACGTGCGCAGCGAATCGCTGACGCCCAATATCGGCACGCCCAGGCCCTGCTTCGAGATCAAGAGGGCCGTGGCCCCGCTGTGCGTCAGGGCGACAATGGCCCGGACCTCCAGGTCGCGGGCGATGCCGGCCGCCCCTGCCACGATCGCCCGTTCGCTCCACACGTAGCGCTGCCGGCCGGCCGGCGACATCGGCATGCCGATGCGCTCGGCGTAGTCCTCGGCCACGTCGATGATATGGTCCATCGTGGCCACCGCCCGGACGGGGTGCCGGCCGACGGCCGTCTCGCCCGACAGCATGACCGCGTCGGACCCGTCGAAGACCGCGCCGGCCACGTCCGAGACCTCGGCCCGCGTCGGCCGGGCCTCGGTGATCATCGACTGGAGCATCTCCGTGGCGGTGATGACCGGCACGCCGGCCTCGGCCGCTCGGCGGATGAGGTCCTTCTGGATGACCGGCACGCGGGCCAGGTCCATCTCCACGCCCAGGTCGCCGCGGGCCACGAGGATGGCGTCGGCCTCGCCCAGGATGGCGTCGATGGCGTCGAGGGCCTGCGGCTTCTCGATTTTGGGGATAACGTGCGCCTCGCTGCCCTTCTCGGCCAGGTACGCCTTGACGCGCCGAACCTCGTCGGCCGAGCGGACGAAACTCAGGCCCACGTACTCCACGTCGTGCTCGACGGCCCAGGCCAGGTCGTCCCAGTCCTTCGCGGTGGGCAGGTCCAGCGTCAGGTTCGTCTCGGGCAGGTTGATGCCCATGCCGGGGGCCAGCGTGCCGTCGTCGTCGGCCTCGAGGACCACGGCCTCATCAGTGCGTTCGACCACGTGGGTGCGGACGGCGCCGTCGCCGAAGAGGACAGCCTGGCCTTCGCGGAGGTCGTCGAGCATCTGCGGGAAGTTCGTGGCGACGTCGCGCGGCGCGGCCAAGGCGTCGCCAGGCTGCGCCGCAGGATGCGGCGCGGGGGCGGCGGCGTCCGGCAGGTCGCGGACCAGGCGCAGGCGGCTGCCGGGGACCACGTCCACGGTCCCGCCGGCGAGCGTGCGGAGCCGCAGTTTCGGCCCGGCCAAGTCCTGGAGGACGGCGACGAAGCGGTCCTCGGCCTCGGCGGCCCGGCGCACGCGATCCAGCATCGCGGCGTGCGACGCGTGGTCGCCGTGGGCGAAGTTCAGGCGGGCCACGTCCATGCCCGCCCGAATCATCCGGCGGAGGACCTCTTCGTCGGCCGTCGCCGGGCCGAGCGTGGCCACGATG
>JADHXV010000094.1 GCA_016782785.1 Planctomycetota bacterium
ACTGGCGTCGATGCTGAGCGTGCCCGGCCCCAGCGGGATGTTCTTCAGCGGCGCGTACCAGTCGGCGGGCGGCGGTGGGACCGCCGGGCCCGTCTCGCCTGCCGGCGCGGCCGACAGGCGAAGGTCCGCCGGGGCCCCGTCCATCGCGCCGATGGTTTCGGCCGGGACAACGGCGTCGGACGCGAGGGCCTCGACGGCCGGGACGGCATGGAACAGGAGGAACGTTGCCAGCACCAGCATCGGCACGGCCAGGCGTCGTGGCGTCATCTACGGCCTCCTCTCACATGGCCCAGCGCGGGTCCCGCGCATCGGGGACGGGCGCATAAAGAAAGGGAGGCATGCCCATGCATGCCTCCCTCGAAGTTGCTGTCTTCAGGCGCGCGCTACTCCAGCGCGTGGAGGGTCGAGTCCTCCTTCCACTGGAACGGCCCGAGATCCATCTTGACGCGGACACGGAATTTCCCCGTGAAGTCGTCTGGTACTCGCCATGAGTACCCGCAGGTGCCGCCTCAGCCATACTCGAACGTGCCGGTCTGGAGCACCTTGTCGGCGTCGCTCACGATCTCGAACGAAGGCGGCGCCGCCCGCTCGTTGCCCTTGACGACCCCGGGGGTATACGCCTCGCCGGCCCGGCCCTGGAGCGACAGCGTCAGGTACTGCACGCCTTCGCCGCGCTTCCGGGCATCGACCTTGGCCACGAGCGGCGGGCCGACCTCGACGGCGAGCGCCGCGTCGGCCGGCACCGTGAAGTCGGCCAGTTGGCCGGTGGGCCGGCTGGCCTGGAGTTTCCACTCCGTTCCCGACGCGTCCTTCTGCGCCAGCGCCAGGACCATCGCCCCGTACCGGCCGGCCGGCACGCGCGCCTTGCCGTCCGTCCCCTGGATGTTCTGGTACCCGTACTCCGACAGGGCCAGCATCTGGAAGCCCGCCGACCCCAGGTCCAGCGTGCCGAACTTCGGCTCGGCCTTCGTGAAGGTGACCTTTGTGCCGTCGTCCGTCACTTTGACATCGAAATACGTGTCGCCCACCTTCACGCCCTTGGCGAGCGGGAACATCTCGAAGACGTCGTCCTGGGTGCGCGGCGTGTCGAACGCGCCGTTGCCGTTCAGGTCGATGCTCAGGCTGTCGGTCTGGCGCTGGTTGAGCGGCAGGGTGAGCGTGTCGTTGAACCGTCCGTTCATGTTGGTATCGACAAGGGCCAGAGAGTAGTCCTTGCCGCCCAGTTTGACCGTGGCGGTGAGGTACGCCGCCGGCATCAGGATCAGGTACTGCGGCGGGCGCTTCGGGTCGGGCGTGGGGCCTATCGCCCGCACCGTCACGGTCTGCCCGGGGCCCATCGACAGCGTCGCGGCGGGGAAGGTGACCAGCGTCTTCTCCTGCGTGCCGGCCACGGCCGTTTCGTCCGACAGGTCGTTGTCGCCGTCGGTGTCCAGGAGCAGGCGGATGCCGGTTTGCCCTTCGGCGGCGGGGAGGATGGCCGCGTACCGCCCGCCCTCGCCCAGCGGCAGCCGGTAATACCGGTTGTCCGTGTTCGCCGCGTCAGGCGCGCCCTTGAGGTCCGGCGGACACGTCGGCACGCCGGCCGCGACCACCTGGGCCATCCGCACCGTCGGCGACGTCATCTCCGCTTCCTGCCGTTTCAGCGGGAACGTGCCCTGGGCGCAAGCGGCGGCAGAGAAGATCGCGAGGAGAAGAACGGAAAGAAGGAACGTGCGCATGATCACTCTCCCTTCGGGTGGGCTACTTGTAGCATCCCCCGTCGGACGCGCCAAGCACTAAATTGGACGCGCGGAATATCGAAAAGTTCGCTCCGGGCGCTGGGCCGGCGCCAATGACTGCCGCGGCCGTGCGGGTCCCGCACCGCGGCTAGATTCCCGCGCGGCGGCTCTCCTGAGCCGCCGCGCCTTTCACGGGCCGCGTCATCGCGCGGTGGGTCGGGAGACCCACCGCGCGGAACTCGGCCGGGCCACACGAGCAACCCGCGCGCCTCATGTTTCAGCGCGCCCCGGAAACGCTGTGTTTCCGCCCGCCCGGTCGGTACAATAACGGCCGCTCGCGCCCGGCCGTCGCCGGGCCGGCGGGCCTGTCCCGAAGGAGGCCTCGCCATGCCCTCGGCCAAAGACGTGCTCCGCAAGATTCCCGCCGTGGACCGCCTTCTGGAGGCCCTGGAGGCGGCCGGCGAGGCCACGGCCGCGCCCCGCGCGCTGGTCGTCGACGCCGTCCGGTCGGCCGTCGAGGCCGCCCGCGACCGCCTGCGGGCCGACCCCGACGCCGAGGCGTCCGAGGACGCCCTGCGCGACGCGATCCTGGCCGACGCCCGGGCCCGCCTGCACGGCCTGGCCCGGCCGTACTTCCGCAAGGTCATCAACGCCACGGGCATCATCCTGCACACGGCCCTCGGGCGGGCGGTCCTGGCCAGGCAGGCCGTCGACCAGATTGCCCGCGAACTCTCCGGCTACTCGCTCTTGCAGGCCGACCCCGAGACCGGCCGGCGCTCGCGCCGCGACCAGCGCATCGAGGACCTGCTGCGGCGCCTGACCGGGGCCGAGGCCGCCACCGTCGTCAACAACAACGCCGCCGCCACCATGATCGTCCTGAACACCGTGGCCGCGGGGCGCGAGGTGATCGTGTCGCGCGGCCAACTGGTGGAGATCGGCGGGTCGTTCCGCCTGCCCGAGATGATGGCCGCCAGCGGCGCACGCATGGTCGAGGTCGGCACCACCAACAAGACGCATCCCCGCGATTACGAGAACGCCGTGACCGGCGAGACGGCCGCCATCCTCCGCGTGCATCCGAGCAACTACAAGATTTACGGCTTCACGTCCGAGGTGCCGCTGGAAACGCTGCGCGAGATCGCCGACCGCCACGGCCTGGCGCTGATTGACGACCTGGGCGCGGGCCCGCTCATCGACCTTTCGAAGTATGGCTTCCCGAAGGAGCCGACGTTGGCCGAATCGGTCCAGGCCGGGGCCGACCTGGCCACCTCCTCGGCCGATAAACTCATCGGCGCCAGCCAGGGCGGTATCATCCTGGGCCGCAAGAAATGGGTCGACGCCGTCCGCAAGAGCCCCCTGGCGCGGGTCCTGCGCGTGGGGAAACTCACGCTGGCCGCCCTCGAGGCCACGCTGGCGCTCTTCCTGGACGAGCCGACGGCCCTTCGCGAGGTGCCGACCAACCGCATGCTGCTGCGGGACCTGGCTTCGCTGGACGCCCAGGCCACGCGCCTGGCCGAGGCGCTGCGGGGCCGGGCGGGCGACGCGGCCGACGTCGAGGTCGTCGACGGTTTCTCGCAACTCGGCAGCGGCTCGCTGCCGACGCACGATATTCCGACCCGCGTGGCGGCCGTCGCGCCGCGGGCCATGACGGTGGACGACCTGGCCCGCCGCCTCCGCCTGGGCGAACCGCCCGTCTTCGCCCGCATCCAGAACGACCGCGTCCTGCTGGACCCGCGGACCCTTCAGGATGGCGAGGAGGACGTGCTTATCGAGGCCGTTGTCCGCGCCCTGGCGCCCGAGGCGACGTGACGGGTTCCGCGCGGCAACAACATTTAGCCGCCGGGCTTGCCCGGCGCGTAACCCGGGCCCGTACGGGCCCGGCCACACAGCCTGACTCGGCCACACACAACTACGGTGCATAAGACATGGCAGACCAACACGTCAACATCACGCTCGGCACGGCGGGGCACGTGGACCACGGCAAGACGGCCCTGGTGAAGATGCTGACCGGGTGCGACACCGACCGCCTGAAGGCCGAGAAGGACCGCGGCCTGACGATCGAACTCGGCTTCGCCCCCTGCCGCATGGCCGACGAACGGATCGTCGGCATCGTCGACGTGCCCGGCCACGTCGACTTCATCCGCAACATGGTGGCGGGGGCCCACGGCATCGACGTGGTCCTCTTTGTCATCGCCGCCGACGACAGCATCATGCCGCAGACGCGCGAACATCTCGACATCCTTACCCTCATGGGCTGCCGGCACGGCCTGGTGGCGCTGACGAAGATCGACCTCGTGGACCAGGAGTTGCGCGACATCGTCCTGGCCGACGTCCGCGAGTTCGTCCAGGGCACCTTCCTGGAAGGGGCGCCCGTCTGCCCGCTCTCAAACATCACGTTCGAGGGGTACGACGGCTTCTTCAAGGCCCTGAACCTGTTGGTCGACCGGGTCCGGCCGCACGAGACGATCGGCCTGTTTCGCGTGTGGGTGGAGCGGGTCTTCTCGCTGCGGGGCATCGGGACGGTCGTCTCGGGCATCCCGACGAGCGGCGAGGTCCGCGTCGGCGACCGCCTGCGGGTCCTGCCGGGCGGCCAGGGCGGACGCGTTCGCGGCGTCCAGGTGTACGGCAAGGGCGCCGAGGTCGGCCGGGCCGGCGAGTGCGTGGCCATCCACTTGTCGGACCTGTCGGCGGAGGCCGTCGGCCGCGGCAAGGTGCTGGCCAAGGGCGACGCTTACGCCGCGGTCACCATGGCCGAGGCCGACCTGCGCCTGCAGCCGCACGTGCCCGCCCCGCTCGAAGACTATGCCGAGGTCCACCTGCACGTGGGGACGGCCGAGGCGATGGCCCACGTGGCCGTCCTCGAGGGCCGGAAAATTCCGCCGGGCGAGTCGCGGCCGGTGCAGCTGCGCCTCTCGGAGCCGCTCGCCGTGGCCCCCGGCGACCGGTTCGTCGTCCGCGGGTCGATGGCCGGCCTGGCGGGCGGCCAGGTGACCACGCTGGGCGGCGGGCGGATTCTCGGCACCAGCAACACGCGCCTCCGCCGCGACCGGCCGTGGACGCTGCGCATCCTGGCCGAGCGGCGCGACGCCCTCGATTCGCCCCAGGCCTGGGCCGCCCTCATGCTCAAGGAGGCCGGCGAGGCCGTCGGCCCGGACGAACTGGCCCGGCGGTCGGCCCTTCAGCCGGCGGTCGTGGCGGAGATGCTGGACCGGCTCCGCGCCGACGGCACCGCCCTGGAGGCTGCCGGCGGACGTCTGCTCCACCGCGACGTCGTCGCCGACGCCCAGCGGGCGGTCGTCCGCACGCTCGAAACGTTCCACGCCCAGAGCCCCCTGCGGGCCGGCATGGAGGAAGGCGCGCTGGCCTCGGCCAGCGGCGCGGCGGCGGGCGTGTTTCGGCCGGCCCTCGCGCGCCTGATTGCCGACGGCGACGTGGAACGCCGCGGGCCGGTCCTGGCGCTGGCGGGGCAGGGGGCCCGGGTGTCCCAGGCCGATGCGGCCGCGAAGGACCGCATCGCGTCGGCGCTGGCCGAGGCGGGCCTCGCGCCGCCCGCCGTCGCCGAACTGGCCGAGGCACTCGGCGAGCCGGCCGACCGCGTCGAGTCGCTCGTCCGGCTGCTGGTCGATGAGGGCGCGCTGGTGCAGGTCGGCGAGGGGCTGGCGATGCACGCGTCGGCGATCGAGAAGGCCACCGCTGTGGTGCTGGACCTCTTCCGGAAGTCGGGCGGGTTTACGACGATGGATTTTCGCGACGCGCTGGGCACCAGCCGCAAGTTTGCCGTGCCGCTGCTCGATTACCTCGACACGCTCCGCCTGACGGTCCGCCAGGGCAGCCGGCGCACGCCCGGCGCCGAGGCGAAGAAGCGGTTGGGGTGAATGCGGAGTTCGGAGTGCGGAGTGCGGAGTGCGGAGTGCGGAATGCCGAGCGAACGTTAACAACCACATTTAGCCGCCCGGCTTGCCGGGCGTGTGTTTCTCGCCGCGACCGTCAGGGAGCGGTTGGCGTGCGCCGCCGCACGGGCGACGCTCATTCGATCTTCAGTCACCCGTACTCGGTGCCGCGGACGCTGAACTGGATGGCGTTGGGCGCCAGGCCCAGCGATTCCTCCGCCGCGGCCGCCACGTTGTCCCACATCGCCTTGCCGCGGTACACCAGTGCCCCCTGGCCCGTGAAGTAGTACGCCTTGGGCACCTCGTCCACGTGCCACGCCTTCTCGATGGCCCGCGTGACGTCGAAGAGCACGGGGACGCCGGGGTCCTTGCCGGCGTAGTAGGGCCGGACGTCGGCCTCGGCGTCTCCGATGTTCACGAGGACCGTGGCCGCCCCGTGTTTGGCCAGGCCCTCGACGACCGTCTTGACGTCGGTGATGGCCTCGCCGGCGAAGGGACACTGGACGTCGGCGAAGACAACCAGCAGGCCGCCGGGCTGGATGAAATCGGCCAGGCGCGCCGGGTCGCCGGCGAGTCGCGGCAGGCGGGTGGCGTCGAGCAGGCGGCGGGCCTCCGGGCCCCACAGGCCGATCGCAACGGCGTCGGGCGCCGGCTCCGTCTTCTCGCGGCCAAGGGCGTCCACCCAGTCATAGAGATGCGTTTCCTGCGGGAACGGCCCGTGGTACCGGACGCGGCCGGCCCTGTCGACGAGCACCGCCGTGGGGTGGACGCCGACGCCGAGAGCGCGGGCCAGGGCGCCGTCGGCGTCAGGCACGACCGGGAACGGCGGCGGGAAGCCCCCGTAGTGGGCCTCGACGGCCTTGGCGTCGTCGGCCATCGCGACGGCCGCCAGGACCAGGTCCGGCATGCCGCCGGCCGCCGGGATCGTGGCCATCGTTTCCAGGGCCTTCTGGCTGAGCCGGTCGCGGAGGGACCCGAACGCGATGAGGCCGATCCGCCCCTGGAGACCGTGGGCGGCCAGGAAGTCGGCCGGCGCGGTGGCCGGGACGGCCGCGGGCGGCGGCAGCGGTGCGGACGGCCGGGCGGTTTCGGGGCCGGGTGCGGGAGGGGGCGGAGCGGGCGCGGGCCCGGAGTCGCATCCCGCGGCCACAAGCGCCACGACCACGGTCGCCAGGGCTACAAGACTGCGCCGGCGCTTTGCACGGCCCGTACGGGCCGCGCGGGAACGAATCTCTTGGGCATCGTGCGGTTGTTTGAACAACGAGATTCCTCCGCTAGGCCGGGCCACGCGGGGCGCCGTCGGGCGAAAAAATGGCGGAGGCGAATGGGAATCGAACCCACCCGGGACTTGGTTAAGCCCCACACTGGTTTTGAAGACCAGGAGCGGCACCAGCCGCCAGTCACCTCCGCGTCACACGCCCCGCGTCACACGTGCATCGCCTTCAGCGTCTCCTGGTAGAACATCATAACGGGTGAGCCGCCGAAGGCAATGGCCATCCACGCCGCCTCGTCGATCTCGTCCTGGGTGAACCCCATGTCGCGGGCCTTGCGGACGTGGGTTTTGAGGCACGGCTCGCACTTCGCCAGGACCGAGAGGGCGATGTTCAGCGCCTGTTTCGTGGCGGCGTCGAGCGCGCCGGGTTTGCCGGCCTTGCCCATGAAGGCCTTGAACGCCTGTTCGATGCCCGCGGCCCCGGCGGCCTGGCCGACGGCAGGTGTCGCGGCGTGGGCGGGCTCGGCGCAGCAGGCATCCGACGCGGCGGGCTCGGCGCAGCACGGCTCGCCGCCGGCGGGCGCGCAGCACGGTTCGTCCGCGCCGGCGGGCGCGCAGCACGGTTCGGGGGCGGTCGCGCCGATGTTCCAGACGCCGGCTTTGGCGTTCGGCGCGTTCCTGGATTGGGCAGCCACGGCGGGCTCCTCTTTTCTGGAAGGCGATTCGGACGGTGCCGGCATGGTCCGCCGGCCGGTGGTCCGGACGACGACCCGGCCCGTCCCCTTGCCGGCCACGCGGCCGACGACGGCGGCGTGCGGCGAGGCGCCGCGGCGAAGGCGGGCGACGAGCGTTTCGGCATCTTTGCCGGCGACGGCGAGCAGCAGGCCGCCGCTCGTCTGCGGGTCGAAGATGACGTCGAGCATCGCCTCGGTCACGCCGTCGGCGGGGTGGACGGCGTCGCGCGAGGATTCGCGGTTCCGCTCGATGCCGCCGGGCACCACGCCGTCGGCCAGGCACGCGAGCAGCCCGTCGAAGACGGGTAGATCGTCCCAGACGACTTCGACGTCGACGCCCGAGGAGCGGGCCATCTCGGCCAGGTGGCCGGCCAGGCCGAAGCCGGTCACGTCGGTGCAGGCGTGGGCGCCGACCTCGAGGGCGAGTTCGGACGCCTCGCGGTTGAGCGCGCTCATCGAGGCGGCGATCGTCTCGGCGGCCCCCGCGGGCGCCCGGCCGATCTGCTCGGCGAACGCCAGCACACCCGTCCCGAGCGGCTTGGTCAGCACCAGCAGGTCGCCCGGCCGGGCCCCGGCGTTGGTCAGAATATGATTCTTGTTGATGAGTCCGGTGACGGCGAAGCCGGCCTTGATTTCGGAATCCTTGATGCTGTGGCCGCCCACGACGGGGACGCCGGCCTCGGCCATCTTGTCGATGCCGCCGCGGAGCATGTCGTGCATGACGTGGTCGGGCACCTCGCGCACGGGGAAGCCGATGATGGAGAGGGCGGTGATGGGCCGGCCGCCCATGGCGTAGACGTCGCTGAGGGAGTTGGCCGCGGCAATCTGGCCGAACGTGTACGGGTCGTCCACGGAGGGGGAGAAGACGTCGACGGTCTGCACCAGGGCCACGTCGCCGTCGAGGAGGTAGACGCCGGCGTCGTCGCCGGCGGCGGAGCCGACCAGGACCTTCGGGTCGGCGATCTCGGGCAGGCCCGCCAGGATGCGCTTGAGCGAGGCCTGGTCGATCTTCGAGGCGCAGCCGGCCTTCTCCACGAGGTGCGTCAGGCGGACGGGGCCGGTGGGCGTTTCGAGCGTCTCGCCGGCGCACAGGCAGACGTCCCGCTCGCGGAAGAGGTCGCAGGGGCACGCCTTCTTGGGGTCGCAGATGCAGTGGCTCAGGCGGATGGACCGCTGCATGACGCGTTTACGTTTGTCGATGTCGATCATTCTTTCCTGTCCATGGCAGAACGGGGAGCGGCCGGCACGTAGCGTTGGGGCCATGCCCCGGCGCATCGGCGCGGCATGGCCGCGCCGCACGCGGCGCCGCGAGAGGTGTCAGGCACGTTTTCCAACGGCCGAAAAGGTGCCAGACACCGGGCCACACGCGCCGAAAAGAAACCGGCGGACGGCCGAGGTGGCCGCCCGCCGGGTAGTCTATCTCCACCGCATGGGCTAGTTGAGCGTAACCCACGTCTCCTCGTGCGTGTACTCGAAGGGTCCGAGGTTCGGTTCAACCTTGATCTGCACCTTGCCAGTTACGTCGTTGGGTACTCGCCATGAGTACGAGCAGGTGCCACCTCACCCATACTCATAGGAGCCGGTGTGCAGCACTTTGCCGCTCTCGTCGACGATGGCGATCTTGGGGTTGGACGCGCGGATGAGTCCCATGTAGGCGACCGTGCTGTAGTGTTCCTTGGCCTTGCCGATGATGTGGAGGCCGACGGTCAGAGTCTTCTGGCCGTTCTTGACGGAGACGCCGACGGGCGTCAGGATGGTCAGGGGCGCCCCACCTTCGATGGTGGTGACGTCGGGGCCGCTGACCTCGATCTTCTCGAGGTCGCCGAACGGCTTGATGCCGTCGAGCCGCCAGACGGCCGGCCGGTTCTTCGTGTCCTTGCCCTGGCCGTGGAGTTTGATGCCCTTGGTTTCGAGGGTCCGGTCTCCGACGGCCACTTCCTTCAGGGGCGGGATGGCGACCTTCTTGCCGCCGACGTCCACCTCCAGGACCGGGCCGGGCGTGGCCACCTTGAGTTTGGCCGCGTCCGTGGCGGATGGGCCGGCCGTCGCGGCCCAAGCGGCCAAACCGCCTCCCAGCAGGATCCCAGCACCGATAAGGATCAGCAATCTCTTCATGGCGTCGCTCCTTACCTGGACCCTTGAGACGGTTTGCGGCCGCGCGGGTCCCCCCGCTAGTCCCGGCCACTATAGTTACCATACCACAGCCGCGGGCAAAGTCAAGCGGCTGCTTCTCTTATCTATCGACGCACCGGCCGGGCAGAAGTTCGCACAAACTTCGCCTACAGGAGGTCCGGAAACGCTTTCGCCAGGTCCAGCGTGTCGCCGGTCTCTTTCTGGAGCGCGACCAGCGTCCGGAACAGCCGCTTCAGGATGGGCTTCGAGGCGGGCGCCCCGGCCAGGTCCGTCATCTCCAGCGGGTCCTCGCGCAGGTTGAAGAGCAGCACCTTCTTGGCCTTCGGGTACAGGAGCATCTTATAACCGTCGTCGGTGACCATGCGCTGGAGGTCCAGGTACGCCCCGTAGATGGCGTCGTACGAGGTGGTGCGCCGGCCGGCGAGCAGCGGCAAGAGGCTGCGGAACTGGACCTCGTCGGGGATGGCCGCCCCGGCCGCCTCCAGCGTGGTCGGCATGATGTCCTGAAGGTAGACGGGCGCGTCGATGCGTTTGCCCTTCTCGACGCCGGGCCCCGCCACCACCAGCGGCACCCGGACGCTGTGGTCATAGAGGTTCTGCTTGCCCATCAGGCCGTGATGCCCCACCGCCAGGCCGTGGTCGGCGCTGAAGAAGATGAGCGTGTTCGCGGCCTTGCCACTCTTCTCGAGGGCGTCCAGGATGCGGCCGATCTGCTCGTCCATGTGCGTGACGATGGCGTAATACTCCTGCCGGTTCACCTTGACGGCGTACGGCGTGCGCGGGAACGGCGCCAACTTCTCGTCGCGCAGGCCCTTGCCGCAGCCGATGTCGTCCTTGTACGGGTACTCGGGCAGGAAGTTCTCGGGCACGGCGATCTTGTCGAGCGGATACTTGTTGACGTACGCCTGGGGCGACTGGCGCGGATCGTGCGGCGCGTTGAACGCCAGGTACATGAAGAACGGGGCGTCGCGGCGGGCGGCCTGGCCGAGGAAGTCGACGGCGTCGTCGCCCAGGACCTCGCTCCAGTGCTTGCCGCCATCCCAGTAGCCGCCGCGGCTTTCGTCCCACGGTTTCCAGGGGTCCTCCTGGCCCTCGTGCGGACGGTCGTAGCCTTCGGGCGTCTGGTTGGGCATGCCGGGCCGGACGTGGCGGACGTACTTGAACGTCTTCTCGGCGTCGGCCTTGAGGTGCCATTTGCCGGTGAAGTACGTGTCGTAGCCGGCGGCGTCGAGCAGTTGGCCCCACAGCCGGCCGCGCTCGCGGAAC
>JADHXV010000095.1 GCA_016782785.1 Planctomycetota bacterium
GGCCCTCGACGACCGTGCCGACGTACGAGTACGGCCGGCCGAGGCACCGGCCGGCCTCGTCCACGCGGCCTGCGGCGATGGCCTCGCGGATGCGCGTGCTCGATACCCGCCGGCCGTCCACCTCGACCGCGCCGACGAACTCGACGTCGAAGCCGCACGCGCGGCCCAGGTCGGCGAGCAGGGCCGGGTCGCCCGCCCCGCCGGCGCCGAAGCGGAAGCCCTGGCCCTCGACCATCGCGCGGACGGCCAGGGCGTCGCGCGCGACCGTCCGGATGAATCCCTCGGGCGTCATGGCCAGGATGCCGGCGGTGTCGCGCGGCCAGAGGACCGCCGCCACGCCCACGGCCCGCATCATCTCCAGTTTCTGGCCGAACGTCTGGATGAGCGGCGGGGCCTCGCCGGGCTGGAGCACCTCCAGCGGGTGCGGATGGAACGTGAAGACGGTCGCGGCCGCACCGAGGTCGCCGGCCCGCGCCACGGTCCGCCCGAGCACCGCCTGGTGCCCCAGGTGGACGCCGTCGAACACACCGACGGTCAGCACGCCGCCCTTGACGGCGTCCGGAACGCTCTCGAGATCGCGGATAAGTTCCATGCGTGGCCTTGATATGCGGCGGAGCGGCGTATGCATCGCGATGTCATTCCGAGCGAGTCCCGCTTCGCCGGGACGAGCCGAGGAATCTCGCTGTTGCCGCTGTTCGTAAGACCAGGTTTCTCCGCTCGCCCTCGCCTGAGGCGAGGGCTCGGTCGAAATGACATCCTGCCACGGCTACGGTCTCCCCTCCGGCTGGAACGCTCAAAGGATCCAGACGTAATACACCGCCACGCCAATCTGGACGGCCACCAGCGTGCAGGCGGTATAGTTGCAGACCATGTGGAGGCGGGGGCGGAGGCGGCTGGCGCCGGCCGGCTTCTTCGTCAGCCCGCCACCGATGACCCACGCCAACCCGTACAGGACGCCGATCGCAATGGCCAGGCCGATGTGCAGGTTCCCGATGGCCGACGGCAGGTACGGGCCAGGCAGAAGGTATTCGCTCATCAGCCAGCCGAACAGCATGCCGGCGTACAGCATCAGGTAATACGCGGTGCCGAAGGCGACGTGCGGCCGCATCTTGAACCGGCCCGGCAGCGGGCTCCTGCCGCCCTTCCCCATCGTGGCCCGCAGCAGGCCCATGTAGCCGGCCACCGTGCCGATGGCGACGGCCAGGATCATCCATGCGGCGTGCAGGGTGACGTAGAACATGGCGGCGCTCCCACCTGGGCCTTGCGTTCCTCCCATTCTACGATGTCCCGCCGCGCAAGGGCCAAGGGAATAATGCCGATGACGCCGAAGGCGCAGTCGATCAGCCGCCACGCCACCGGAATGCCCCGCACGTGGCCGAAGACCAGCGCCCACGGCACCACCAGGACGCACGCGATCATGCCGAACGTGATGACCCAGCGGTTGCGGACCGGGTCGACGATGGCCCCGATAAAGAGGACGCCCAGGACCACGTGGGCAAACGCCAGCCAGTCGGTGCCGTAGGCGAGCAGCGGGTATCGGCCGAGCGCATCGCGGACGGCGTTCCGCGCCCGGACGACGAAGGCCGCGAGGCCGGCGTGGTCGGAGGGCGCGTCGTCCGGCCCGGCGCCGAGCCAGCCGGCAAGCGTCTCGAGTTCCCACCGGACGGGGATCGCCGTCAGGCCCGACAGCACGAGGCAGACGGTGAAGACGGCCAAGGCGATGCGGGCCCGGCGGAGGTTGGCGTTGGGGGCATCAGTGGCCATGGGGCGGTCTCCTTCATGGCGGGGAAACGTCCTCCCGGACGTACTCGCCCGGCGGCGAGGAATCCCTCCGCCGTCTCCTGTGTGCCCCCGGACCGGCCGGTCCCCACACCGCCTGCCGTTAAGCCCGAAGGGCTTACACAGACTAGCCCAGGCCAACGGCCTGGGTCATGGCCACCAACGCACCAATCCGAAGCCCTGAAAGGGCGAGACCCCATATGACCTCAATCCCATACGTATCGCTCATCGTACTGCAGGCCGTGACGCTTCAGGAACGCCCTGAACTCGTCCTGGAATGTCACCTTCCGGTGGTGTTCTTCCTGGTTGAGAATGTAGCGCCGGACCCGCGCTGCCATGGACGGGCTTACGGAGAAAGCCCCATAGCCATTCTGCCAGTGGAAGTTGCGCAGCGCTGCAGCCTTGGTCTTGAGCCACTTCGAGGACCCTTTCTTGACCTCCTCGACGAGGGCGGCTATCGAAACCCTCCGGGCAAGGCTGCACAGGATGTGCACATGCTCCGCCAGGGTATTCACCTCCACAGGGATGCAGTCCAGATTCCGCAAGGTGCCGGCAAGGTAAGCATTCAACTCCGTTCGAATGGTCAGATCGATGCACGGGACGCGTTCCTTCGTGCTGAAGATGACGTGCACGACGACCATGGCCAACGATTGCGGCATGTTTCCCCCTTTTCTGTCGCGCCCTTTCAGGGCTTGGCTCCGCCGATGCGCTCACCTTGACCCAGGCCGTTGGCCTGGGCTAATCTGTCCGAGCCCTTCGGGCTCCAAGACCCAGCCCAGCCCCCTTCCGTCTTCCAGCATTCCGCGCAGCGAGATCCCCTGGCACCGCGCCTCCGCTCGCCCATAACACTCCCCCCATGAGAAACGGGCCCGCCTAGGCGGGCCCGTGAACGGTGCGGGAAACCGGATGCCGTGGGCTTACGCCTGGGCGGTCGTCATCTCTTTCGCCTTTTTCTCAGCCTCCTTGGCGAAGTCGGGCACCGCGTCGTCGCCGTAGAACTTGCGGATGTTGGCGGCGGCCTGGGCCTGAATGCGGGTAATCCGCTGCTCGCCGTCGGCCGACCGGAACAGGTGACGGAACCGGCCCTGGGGCTTCAGGTACTCCTGGACGGGCTTCCAGCCCTCCTTGGGCGGCTTGTGGGGCGTGGTCGTGCCCTCGATGATCTCGTAGAGCGGGTAACAGCCGGTCTCGAACGCCAGGCGCGCCAGGTCGCACGTCCGCGCGGGGTCGCTCCGCCAGCCCAGCGGGCAGACGGCGTGGACCTGGAGATATTTCGGTCCCTCGTAGGACAGGGCCTTCTTGACCATCCGCGGCAACTCGCGGTAGTAGCCGCAGGACCCCACGCCCACGTACGGGATGTTGTGGGCGGCCATGATGGCGGGCATGTCCTTCTTCGGCCGGTCGTTGCCCCACGAGACCTTGCCGGAGGGGCTGGTCGTGGTCGAGGCGTCGAGCGGCGTCAGGCTGGACCGCTGGATGCCCGTGTTCATGTAGGCCTCGTTGTCCCAGCAGCAGTAGAGGAAGTCGTCGCCGCGCTCGGCCGCGCCGGAGAGGCACTGGAGGCCGATGTCGGCGGTGCCGCCGTCGCCGCCCATGGCGATGACCTTCTGGCCCTCGAGTTTTCCCTTGTGCTTCAGGGCGTAGTAGACGCCCGAGGCGATGGCGGCCGAGTTCTCGAACAGGCTGTGAATCCACGGGGCCGACCACGAACTGGTCGGGTAGCGCGAGGTGAAAATCTCGGAGCACCCCGTGCAGTTCGTATAGACGGCCTTGGGTCCGACGGTCTGCGCGACGATGCGCATCGCCAGCGCCTCGCCGCACCCCAGGCACGAGGTGTACCCCGGTTTCAGGACGCGGTCGCTGTAATCAAACGGTACGGGTGATGCCACGGGTTGTCCTCCAATCGTATGTGACGCGGCGGTACAGGCCTTTGCTCAAAGCCAGCCATCCCCGCGACCCGTTCGGCTTCGCTCAGGGCAGGCTCTGCCGGTCGCGGCTCGGACGGCCTGTTCCTACACCTCCGGCACGAGGTCCGGCAGAAGTTCCTGTTTCAGGCGGAAGTACTCGTAGGCGGTCTGCTTTTCGCCGCTGGAGACGCGGTCGATGATCTCGCGGATGCCGTCGGGCGGCACCTCGCGGCCACCCAACTGGACGCAGAACCCGCTCACGGGAATCCGCAGGCCCGCGTCGTAAAGCGTTTCCTTGACCTCGGGCGTCATGATGCCGCCCGCGCCGAACGACCCGCCGCGCTCGATCACCGCCACCTGCTTGGCGCCCTTGAGGGCCGCCAGGACGGCCTCCCCCGGCCAGGGGCGATACGTCTTGATGCGCATCAGGCCCACCTTCGTGCCCTCGTCGCGCATCTCGTCGATCACGTCCTTGATGGTGCCGGAGATCGACCCCTTGGCCACGAGGATCGTCTCGGCGTCGTCGGTCTTGTAGTTTTCGAGCAGGCCGCCGCTCGCGCGCCCGAAGACCTTCTCGAACTCGGCCGACGCCTCTTCGATGACCGGCAGGCTGCGGCGGCAGGCGTCGTGGACCATCCACCGGCCTTCCATGCACTTATCGGGCTCGGTGAATGCGCCGAAGGTGGCGGGGTCGTCGATGTCGAGTTTCAGCACCGCCTTGTACGGCGGCAGGTACTGGTCGGACAACGCCTGGTCGGGGATGATGGTCGGCTCGAAGACGTGCGTCAGCAGGAAGCCATCGAGGTTCACCATCGCCGGCAGGAGGACGCGCCTGTCCTCGGCCACCTTGAAGGCGATGAGGTGCTGGTCGCACGCCTCCTGGTTGTCCTCGGCGTACAACTGGATGACGCCGCAGTCGCGGATGGCCTCGGCGTCCTGATGGTCACACCAGATGGAGAGCGGGGCCGAGAGGCTGCGGTTCGCGCACGCCAGGACGACCGGCAGCCGCATGCCCGCGATGTTCCACAGGACCTCGTTCATCAGGAGCAGGCCCTGGCTGGAGGTGGCCGTATAGGTGCGCGCGCCGGCGGCGCTGGCGCCGCAGACCACGCTGGCGGCCCCGAACTCGCTCTCGACCTTGACGAACTCGGCGTCGAGGTCGCCGTCGGCCACGATCTGCGACAGTTCTTCCGAGATGTGGGTCTGCGGCGTAATGGGGTAGGCCGCAATCACCTCGGGCCGGCAGCGGGCGACGGCGTGGGCCACCGCCATGGCGCCTTCCAGGATCTCTTGCGTCTCGGCCATCACTTCTCCTCCATGACCATGTCGATGTCGTCGACGGGGCACTCGGCGGCGCAGATGCCGCACCCCTTGCAGTAGTCCGGGTCGAAGTCGAACTGCTTCTTCTTCGGGTCGCCGAAGACGCAGCCTTCCGGGCAGGCGAGGTCACACGCGCGGCAGCCGATGCAGTCCTTCTGCTTGAACACCGGCCGCTGGGTCCGCCAGGCGCCGGTCTTGTTCACCAGGCTGGCGCCGGGCGGGGCGACGCAGCCGATCGAGAGTTTTTCGGTGCTCAATAACTTGTTCGCCATGAGTGCTCCTCGCTCGCTCGCTGGAACGGCACGCGCTCGGCCTGGCTCCGGCGGGTAAACTTCGCATCGCGGCTAAGAGGCGGTTTCAGTTCCCTCTCCCCTGGCGGGAGAGGGAGGTTATGAAACAGTTCCTAAGCCGTTCGCCGTCCAATCCGAAATCCGAATTCCGAAATCTACTTCTCTTGCTTCGCGGCATTGTAGGCCTTGGCGACAGCCTCGGCGTTCATCTCGCCCACCTTGCCGCCGAACCGTTCCTTGACGGCCTCCTGGATCGATTCCAGGCTCACCAGGCCCGTCATCCCCGCGAACGCGCCCACCATGACCATGTTCGGGATGGGCCGGCCGATGACCTCCATGGCGATCTTGGTGCCGGGCACGGGCCGCAGCGTCACGCCGTCGGGCACGTCGACGTCCTCGGGCTTCTCGGTGTTGACGACGGCCATGCCGCCCTTCTTGATGCCTCCGAAGATGTCCACCTGGCCGAAGAGCGTCGGGTCCTGGACGATCAGGTAATCGGGCTCGGCGATGACGGCGCGGGTCCGGATGGGCTTGTCCGACAGGCGCACGAACGCCTGGACGGGGGCCCCCATCCGCTCGGACCCGAACGCCGGAAACGCCTGGCTGATGATGCCGTCCCGGAACGCCGCCTTGGCAAGGACCTCGGCAGCCGTCACGCTGCCCTGCCCGCCGCGGCCGTGGATGCGAATCTCTTTCAGCATGCGACTGCTCTCCTAAGGCTTCGGGGTGCCTGGCCTGACGCAACGAGGTAAGCAAACCAAAGGAGTGCGGATTCTAGACTTCGAATCGCAGAGCGTCAAGCATTTTTGCGGGTGCGCTCGCCGTCGAGCCGTCGCCGGGTACGGGCACAGCATGCCGTGCCCGCAGCGGCGGTGCCCGCATTCCGACGTGCGGCTCCAGGGCTCCTTCACCTTGTCGGGCTTCCGCCTGGACAGGTCGTGCGGCTCGCTGCGGTCGCCGGCAAGGTCGTAGAGTTCCCACTTGCCGTGGTTCTTGCTGACGAGCTTCCCGTCGCCCACGCGGACGGCCTTGTTGCCCTCACGGTTGAACGCCCAGCACGGTTTCGACTGAAGCGCGGAAGATCCAGGCCGTGTTGTGCGCGTCGCGGAAGTTGGCGTCGAAGCCTGCGAAATAGACCTGCCCGGTATCCCCCGGAAACGGCGACAGGGCATAAGTCCGAACAGCCACGAGCATGGGGGTCCCGGGCTTCCAGCGACCGTTGACTTCCTTCAGCCGGTAGCTTCGATCGGCGTAACGGATGAGATAGGACCCACCGGGATACCAGCCGCCAAACGTGGGTTGCCCCGAGACCCTCCCCTGAACGCCCATGATGTGGACCGTTTGTCCCGTGGACGGGTCTGCAAGTGGCAACATGTCCGTGTAAGCGGCGATGATGCCGCCTGTGACACGACGGCCCCAGGTCCGCGCCAGCAGCTCCTCGATCTTCAATTCGACGGTGGCCTTGTGACTATCGGCGGGGTCGAGGCGAATGATTCGATTCGTGTGCGAAAAGAGAAGGGACTCGCCGTCCCCGGTTGGAGACGGCACGGCGGTCAGTCCGCGGATTCCGCCAAGCTCCCAGTGCTCCGGCGTGTCGTCGGAGTAGACCTTCACCCATTGCGGCGAACGTCCGTCCAGACGACGGTAGACCGCGGTCCCGGCCGAGGCGTAGATGCTCCCGTTCGCCTCGGCGAATGACATGGGGCGAATCGCAAGCGGTCCAAGCTCCGGCGTCTCGTCCCACCGGATTTTCCCCGGCAGACTCGCGTCGTACACCCCGCTGTAGATTCCCAGTGCGCCGGCGGCCACAAAGATGCGGTCTGCCCCTGTCTTCCGGTCGCGGTGGACGAGCATGGCGCGCACCGAGCGTCTGTAGCGCTCGCCGGACTGGAGCGTTGTCCTGACCCAGGTGTTCGCGTCGTCATTGCGCGTCCAGATGTTGGTCTCACGGTAGACGGGAGGTGTGCCGGTGTCGTGGTGATCGGAACCGGCCAGGAGCAGGCTCACCGGGGCGTCGAGCGCGGCGCCGTCGCCGTCGGTCCTGAATGTGACGGACTTCAGCACCGTGACGCGGAGATGTCGAGGCCCCAACTCGCAGTCGACCTTCCAGGTCCCTTCTGGTGAATCGAGGACGAGCACCTGCGCCCAGGGTATGTTCGAGTATCCAACCGTATCCATCCAGTAGCCGTTGCCGACATAGAGCCGGCCCTTGTGCGATACCAGGTGGATGATTTCGGTGCCGCCGGCCAGCCTGCCGGTAGCGTCGACCTTGCCGGCCTGGAAGGAGCACTTCCAGCCTCCGACTGAACCGGATGGGACGTCGGGAACGCGGTCCACCGACTCACTGCCTGAGCAGAAATGAACGAGAAGAAGGACCGCGGCGAAGGAAGCCGCTCGTGTCATCTTGTTGCTCCCCCCGTTACCCGGCCGTGCCAGCGGCCGCTCATGGAAACGCATGAGCCGGAATTTCCCAGTTAGATGGCATGCAGCGGCGGATACGGCCGGCCGGGGATCAGGCGTTGCCCGTCGGAGAACCCCTCGGGCCGCTTGGCCAGGCGTTCGACCATCCGCGCGCGCCACTGTTCGAGCAACTCGCCCTGGGCGGCGTCGCGGGCCAGGTCGTGTTCCTCGCGCGGGTCCTTCTCCAGGTCGAACAACTGTTCCTCGCCGCCCGTCGGACGCCAGATGTACTTGGTCCGGCCGTCGGTCAGCGCGTGAAACGCCTGGGCCTGGCTGTAGCACGGGGCGTGCTCGAAGTGCAGCCACGGGCGCACGTCCTGCTTCTCGCCGCGGAGCACCGGCCCCAGGTCGATGCCGTCCATCGGGTCCGGGCACGCCGCGCCGGCCAGGGCCAGCAGCGTCGGCATGATGTCCTCCAGGCCCACCGGCTGGCGCGTCCGCAGGCCCGCCTGAAACCCCAGGTCCGGCGACCCTGTGACGATGAACGGGATGCGGGCCGAGCCCTCGTACGGCTCGCACTTGCGGTAGTAGCCGTGGTCGCCCATCATCTCGCCGTGGTCCGACGTGACGACGACGACCCACGGCCGGCCGGCTTTCCGGCTGCGGGCCGCAAACTCCGCCACCAGCGGCGCAATCTGGTCGTCGAGGTGCTCGATCAGCCCGTAGTACCCGGCCTGGGCTTTCAGAAGCGTTTCGCCTTGCAGAAGGACCCGGTGCCCGGCCCCGTCGCCCTTGGGCGTGAGCGTGTCCCACGCCACCCAGTCGCCGTGGGCGGGCGGAGGCAGCGTCCGCTTCCGGATGCGGCCGAAGTACATCTTCGGCGGGAACAGCGGCGGATGCGGCGCGTAGAACGAGGCCGTCAGGAAGAGCGGCCGGTCGGCCGGCCCGTCGGCCACGACTTTCCGCGCCTGGGCCACGATCCACTCGGTGGGATGGAGGGAATCATCCAGCGGCCAGGGGTTGGCCTCCCAGCCGTTGTAGGATATTCCGAGACGTCCGACCAACTTGCGGATGCCCCCCGTTTCCGGCGCCGCCCGCTTGAGAAACTGATCGTAATCATCATTATCGACATGCGTGGAACCAAGGATGCACCGCTCGTAGCCGTACGGCTCCTTGGCAGGCGTCTGGTGCATGTACCGGCCGACCAGAACCGTGCCGTAACCGGCCTCGACAAGGCACTGCGGCAGCGTGGGCCAGCGGATCGGCCGCGTCCGGAAACCCACCACGCCGCTCGTCTGCGGGAACAGCCCCGTCAGCAGCGAGTGCCGGGCCGGAATGCACGACGGCACCGTGGTGTACGCCTGCGTGAAGGCGGCGCCTTGCCGGACGAGGGCGTCGAGGTGCGGCGTCCGGACGGCCGGATGCCCGAGCGCCGAAAGGCAGTCGCCCCGCATCTGGTCGGGCATGATGAGGAGGACGTCGGGCCGGGGCGCTGCCGCCGGTCGGGAAGCCGCCGCGCCGGCCGCCGCTTCAGCCGACGCTCCCTGGACCCCCGCGCCGGCCGCCGCTTCAGCCGACGCTCCCTGGACCCCCGCGCCGGCCGCCGCCATGGCGCCCAGGCCGCTCAGTTTCAGAAATGCACGTCTGTCCATCTCGCGTCCTTTCCGTGTGCGCCCGCGCCAGCGGCGCAGCGGCCCGCCATCGACGGACCCCGTGGCCCAGGTGACATGGGGTTAAACGCCGCCGCGGCCCTGGGGTTCTGGACGCTTCTGACACAAGCCTACCGCCCGCGGGCTGCGCGGACGGCCCGGCCGGCGCGGCCCACAATCGCCGCCACCAGGACGGCGGCCGAGGACAGGATCACGATCGTCGCGCCCGTCGGCAAGTCGGCCGCCAGGGCCACCAGGAACCCACCCACGCCGCACGCGGTGCCCAGGGCGGCGGCCAGCGCGAGCGCCCGGCCGTACCCGCGGACCAGTTGAAACGCCGCCGCCGCAGGGTTCGCCATCAGGCTGTAGATCATCAGCCCACCCACGATCTTGAAGTTGACGGTCAGCACCGCGCTCGCCAGCACCAGGAACGCCGACCAGACGAGCGTCACCCGCACGCCCGCCGCGGCCGCGTGCTCGCGCGAGAACAGGATCGCCCGCATCTCCTTATAGAAGACGAGGACGAACGCCACCTCGACCGCCGTCAGCGGGGCCATCAGCGCCACGTCGCGCCACCGGCAGAACGTGAGGCTCCCCCACAGAAGGCCCAGGGCCTCATTCGCGCTCCGGCCGAACCGGTCGAAGAGGCCGATGCCCAGGAACGCCAGGCCCATCGTCAGCGAAAACAGGATGCCCATGACGACGTTCGTGTCAGCCCGCACCGCCCGCGGATTCGCCAGACCGAGCGCCAGGGCCGTCGCCAGCGCAGCCGCCAGCGCCGGCGCGAGCAGCCACGGCCCCGCCAGCCCGGCCAGCGATCCGAACACCGCCCCCGCCAAGGCCGCATGCGCCACGCAGACGCCCAGGAACGGAATCCGCATCCCGATGATGGTGACGCCCAGCAGGCCCGTGGACGCCCCCGCCAGCGCTCCCGCCACGATGACCGGCAGCCAGAAACCGAGTTCGACGCTCATGCCGGCGCCTCCTGCCGAGGCACCACCGTGAACCGGCCGCCGCGGTGCAGCACCTCCAGGTCGGCCCCGTACAGACGTGTCAGTCGCTCGGCCCCGAGGACGGCCTCCGGCGGCCCGTCGGCCGTCACGCGCCCGTCCTCCAGCAGCACGAGCCGACCGCAGCACGACGGGATGACCTCCAGTTCGTGGCAGACCAGCACGACCGTCAGCCGCACCTCGCGAAAGAGGGTCTCGAGCGTCTCGACCAGCCGCTCGCGCCACGCCAGGTCGAGGTTGGCGGTCGGCTCGTCCAGCAGAAGGACCTCGGGGTCCTGGACCATGGCCTTGGCGATAAGGCCCTTCCGCTGCTCGCCGCCGGAGAGGTCGGCGTACGCGGCGCCGGCGCATGGCCCTAGGCCAAGCCGGTCAATCCACACGTCCACCCGCCGCCAGTCGTCGCGGCCAAGCGGCCGGCCCAGGCCCGCGATACCCGTCCGACCGACGGCGACCACTTCGCGGAGCGTCAGCGGCAGTTCGCTCCGTTCGGCCAGGGCCTGCGGTACATAGCCTATGCGCCGCCGGAGGCGCGCCAGGCCCGCCGCCCCCGCGTCGCCGACCCGCACGTCCAGCATGCGGACCGTGCC
>JADHXV010000096.1 GCA_016782785.1 Planctomycetota bacterium
CGCCGGCGGCGGCGAGGCTTCGCTGGCCGGCGTCCAGGACGCGGACCACGCGGAGGCCGTCGCGGCCGTCGGACCGGGGCGTCGTGCCCTTCTCGACGCACTCCAGGAAATGGAGGCACTCGGCCCGCAGCGGCTCGCCGCCGGGCGTGCGCGGAATGAGGATGTCGCCGGTCCTGAGACTCAGCGACTGCTCGTAGCCGACCACGGTGCCGGCCGCCTCGACGCCCTTGTCGTAGATGCGGATTTTCTCGGCGGGGTCCATGTCGTCGAAGGTGGCCATCTTCTCGGCCCCGACGAGGGTCATCTTGCGGATCTTGTGCGGGTCGAACCACGACACATGGATATGGGCCATGCGTCCGTCGGCGAACTTCAGTTGGGCGAAGACCACGTCCTCCACGCCCTTCTGCAGGTACGCCTGGCCCTGGGCGGTGATGGTGACCGGCTCGGCGCCGAAGAGGAACAGGATCACCGACACGTCGTGCGGCGCCAGGCTCCACCAGGCGTTCTCGTCCTTGCGGATGACGCCCAGGTTCACGCGCTGGCAGTACATGTACCGGAGGCCTCCCATCCGGCCGCCGTCCACCAGGTCCTTCAGTTGCAGGACGCACGGGTGATATTCCAGGAGGTGGCCGACCATGAGGACCTTGCCGGCCCCGTCGGCCAGGTTCACCAGGGCCTGGGCGTCGGCGGGGGCCAGCGTCATCGGCTTCTCGACAAAGACGTGCTTGCCGGCCTCGAGCGCGGCTTTGGCCAAGGCGAAGTGGCTGCGCGCGTCGGTGGCGATGACCACGGCGTCGATCTTGGCGTCGCCGAAGACGTCGTCGGACCGGGTGGTGGTTTCAACGCCCTCGCAGGCGGCCCGGTGGCGGGCCAGGACCTGTTCGTCGAGGTCGCAGATCGTCTTGAGGCGGCACGAGCCGATCTGGTGGAAATTGCGGACGTGGTTCTTGCCCCATCCGCCGCCGCCGATGACCGCTACCGTGACCAAGGTGTGTCTCCTTTTCCCAACGGCACGCGCTCCGCTTCGCGTCGCGGCTAAAATGCGCGGCCTTCGTCCCGCGTGACGCGCTCCGCTTCGCGTCGCGGCTAAAATGTGCCGCCGCAGCGCCGATGCACTCTCTTTTTCGACGCCGGAGAAGTTTTCGGCACAAGAAAAATGACGAAACCCGCCCCCGGCCGCCGAAGATAATGGGGGCATTATAGACGGCCGGAGCAGCCGGTCAACGACTTGGTCGACGGCTGCGGTGCGCACGGCGGCCGGCGCGCCATGGCGGCCTGTCCGGATCAGACCCAGCAAGGAGACGACGCAATGGCAGATCTGAAGCAGCGCATCGAACAGCGTAAGGCGGTCGTCGGCATCATCGGCATGGGCTATGTGGGTCTGCCGCTGGCACGGACGTTCTGGGAGGCGGGGTTCCGCGTGCTGGGGTTCGACATCGATTCGGCCAAGACCGAGGCGCTGACGGCCGGCCGGTCGTACATCAAGCACATCCCGTCCGAGGGCATCGCCGAGATGCGCCAGGGCGACCGCTTTGCCGCCACCACCGACTTCGCCCGCCTCGCCGAGACCGACGCCATCCTCATCTGCGTCCCCACGCCGCTGACGCCCAGCCGCGAGCCGGACCTTTCGTACCTCGTCAACACCGGCGAGCAGTTGCAGCCGCACCTTAAGAAGGGCCAACTGGTGGTCCTGGAGAGCACGACCTACCCCGGCACCACGCGCGACGTGCTCCGGCCGATCCTGGAACGGGGCGACCTGGTGGCCGGCCGCGACTTCCACCTGGCCTTCAGCCCGGAGCGCGAAGACCCCGGCAACCCGAACTTCACCACGCGGACCATCCCGAAGGTGGTCGGCGGGTTCGACGAAACCAGCGGCGCCCTGGCGTGCGCCCTGTACGGCGCGTGCGTGGACCGCGTGGTGCCGGTCTCGAGCATGGAGGTGGCCGAGGCCACCAAAGTCACCGAGAACATCTACCGGGCCGTCAACATCGCGCTCGTGAACGAGTTGAAAATCATCTACGGCCGGATGGGCATCGACGTGTGGGAGGTGCTCGATGCCGCCGGCACCAAGCCGTTCGGCTTCGGCAGACGCGAGAACAAGACGTTCTTCACGCCGGGGCCGGGCCTGGGCGGCCACTGCATCCCCATCGACCCGTTCTACCTGACGTGGAAGGCCCGCGAGTACGGCGTGGCGACGCGGTTCATCGAATTGGCCGGCGAAATCAACACCTCCATGCCCGACTTCGTGGTCCAGGCCCTCATGGTGGCGCTGAACGACCGCGGCCGGGCCCTGAAGGGCGCCAAGGTGCTGGTGCTGGGCCTGGCGTACAAGCCGGACGTCGACGACATGCGCGAAAGCCCCTCCATCGCGCTCATCGAGAAACTGCGGGCCCTCGGGGCCGAGGTGGCGTACAACGACCCGTACATCCCCGTTACGCCGCGGCAGCGGGAACACGACCTGGGCATGGAAAGCCTGCCGCTCTCGGAGGCGACCCTGGCCAAGCAGGACGTCGTCCTCATCTCCACGAACCACACCGACTACGATTACGCGTGGATCGTGGCCCACAGCCGCCTGGTCATCGATACGCGCAACGCCACCGCCGGCGTGAAGGAGGGTCGGGAAAGAATCGTCAAGGCATAGAACACGCGCCGGACAAGTCCGGCGGCTAAATGGCACCTTCCCGCGCGGCCCGTACGGGCCGCGCGGCGTTTATCCCAGCCGCTCGACCAGGATGTCCGCGATGCGTTCGGCCGCCCGGCCGTCCCACTTCTCCGGCGTGCCGCAGGTGAACGTTTCCGCCCCGGCCACCTTCCGGTAGGCGGCCAGGATGCGGTCGGGGTCGGTCCCCACGATCTGATTGCAGCCGACGTCCACGGTGACCGGCCGCTCGGTGTTCTCGCGGAGCGTCAGGCACGGGACCTTGAGGATGGTGGTCTCTTCCTGGATACCGCCGGAATCGGTCAGGACAAGGCGGGCCTCGGCCATCAGTCGCAGGAAATCGAGATATCCGAGCGGCTCGATGACGCGGACGTTGCCCATCCGCCGGCCGCCCTCGGCGAAGTAGCCGAACCGCTCCATGTTCTGCCGCGTGCGCGGATGGGCCGGAAAGACGACCGGCAGGTCGTCGGCAATCTGCCGGATGGCCCCGAACAGCCGCTCGAAGACCGCCGGGTCGTCCACGTTCGCCGGCCGGTGGAGCGTCATGGCGACATAGGCGCGCGGCTCAAGGCCCAAATCCTCCAGGGTGCGGCCGGCGCGGGCCTTCTCGAGGTTCGCCAGCAGCGTGTCGATCATCACGTTGCCGACGAAGTGGACCTTCGCGTCGGGCACGCCCTCGGCCTTCAGGTTCGCAAGGCCGCTCGGCTCGGTCACGAACAGAAAGTCGCTGATGGCGTCGGTGAGGAGGCGGTTGATCTCTTCGGGCATCGTGCGGTCGAAACTGCGAAGGCCCGCCTCCACGTGCGCCACCGGCACGCCCAGTTTGGCCGCCACCAGGGCGCAGGCGATGGTCGAGTTCACGTCGCCGACCACGAGGACGCAGTCCGGCCGGTTGTCGACCACGATGGGCTCGAAGCGTTTCATGATCTCGGCCGTCTGGACGGCGTGCGACGCCGAGCCCACCTCCAGGTTCACGTCCGGCCGCGGGATGCCGAGTTCCTCGAAGAAGAGCCGGCTCATCCGCTCGTCGTAATGCTGGCCGGTGTGGACGAGCATGGGCGCGAGGGCGTCGCGTGCGGCAAAGGCCCGGGCCAGCGGCGCGATCTTCATGAAGTTCGGCCGGGCCCCCGCCACGCTGATGATGCGGATCGGTTGGTCGGATGCCACGCTGTGGGCCTCACGCTTGGGATGCTGCCGCGGCACGCCGCGGCCTACATACACATGTCATTTCGACCGAGGCCTCGCGGAGCGAGGCGGAGCGGAGAAATCTCGTTGTTCGAACCAGCCACGATGCCGCGGCACGCCGCCGCCTGCAAGCCACGATGCCGCGGCACGCCGCGGCCTACATAGTGGATGCCGCCCGCCGCCTACAGCCGCCACGGCGACCGTTTCGGCCGGTTTATCCATCGGGCAACCAGGGGGTCGCCCACCACCTCTTCTTTGTCGGGGTCCCACTTGAACGCCCGGCCCATCCAGTAGGCGATGTTGCCCAGGTGGCAGACCGTGACGGTGCGGTGGGCGATTTCGATGTCGCGGAACGGCCGCTCGCGCGTCCGGACGCAGTGGAGGAAATCGCCGATCAGCCCGCCCGTGCCCTTGTAGTTGGGGATGCGGAACTCGGGCGGCCGGTCGCGGTCGCTAAACGAGATGGTCCGCCCGGTGCCGACGAACTTCATCCGGCCGCCCGCCACGCCGCCGGGCGCGTGGTACATCCGCAGGCCGTTGGCGAAGACGAACGTCAGGTACGGGTGCTCGTTGCCGTCGGGCGGATAGACCTCGACGGGCCCGGTCCGGTGCAGGTTGAGGCTGAAGAGGGCGCCGCCGAAGTTGTGGGCGCCCCAGTCGGTCATGCCGCCGCCCGAGTAATCGCGCCACGGACGGAAGTTGAGGCGTCCCTTGTTATAGGGCGCCCACGGGGCGGGGCCGAGCCAGAGGTCCCAGTCGAGCCCGTCCGGCACCGGCTCGGGCGGCAGGTCGCACGGCTGCGATGGCCCGCTGCAACTGACGTACACCTCCTTGACCTCGCCCAGGGCCCCGCTTCGGACCCACCGGTGCATGTTCTGGCAGTCGCCCCAGACCCGCTGGCTGCCGCCCGAGAACACCCGCCCCAGCCGGCGGGTGACGCGGACCAGTTCCTGTCCCTCGGCCACGCACAGCGTCTCGGGCTTCTCGCAGAAGACGTCTTTGCCGCTGCGCATGGCCTCGAGGGCGACGATGGCATGCCAGTGGTCGGGCGTGGCGATCATGACCACGTCGATGTCGGGCCGGCCGGTGACCTCGCGGAAATCGTTGTATGCGTCGCAGCCCTCGCCGCCGTAGTGTTTGTCGACCGCGGCCTTGGCGGCGTATCGCTTGGCGGCGACCACGTCGCAGACGGCGACGACCTGGACCTCCTTGAAACCCAGGAACCCTTTCATGTCGCCGCTGCCGCGACCACCCACGCCCACGCATCCGGTCACGATGCGGTTGCTGGGGGCCGGCCGGTCGCCCGCGCCGACCGCCACGGCCGGCACCACGTACGGGGCGGCGCCCGCCGCCAGCATCGCCTTCAGAAATCGCCGTCGCGTCGTCCGCTGCCGCGCTCTTGCCACCGGACTCTCCTTCCGCATGCCCTGACCCGCCCGATAGTGCGGCCTATCCTACCGTGACCGGCGGCGAGGTTCAACGAAAGTCGGGCCGCCGGACGGGGTGCAGGACAGAACCGTGGCAGCGGCGCACGTTGTCATTCCGAGCGAGCGCAGCGAGTCGAGGAATCTCGCTGTTGCCGTTGTGCGAACAGCGAGATTTCTCCGCTCGGCCTCGCTGCGCGAGGCCTCGGTCGAAATGACATGCAGTGTGCCCGCTGCTTCCCCGTCCGTGCACCGCCACCAGGAACCCCGGCACCGCGGGGTCGTTCAGCCGGTTTTATCATTGGAAACCCACCGGCGAATCGGCGAGAATCCGCCGGCCTTAGCGTATTCTTCACCGCGTCTTTACGGTCCGGACGGTGCCCGCATGGGCAAGGAGGCTCACGGATGTCCACACGCAAAGGGATCACCTTCATCGGTCGGGGGCAGATGGTGCTCGCCGCGCTGGCCATCGCGCTGGCGGCTGCAACCGCCGGGCCGGCCGCCCTCGCCGCCGACGCCGCCGATGCAACGGCCCGGCAGATCCTGACGGCCACCGGCGTCCAGGGCGGCCTCATCGTCCATATCGGCTGTGGCGACGGCCGGCTGACGGCCGCCCTGCACGCCTCCGACGCGTACCTCGTCCAGGGCCTGGACACCGACGCCGCCCAGGTCGAGGCCGCCCGCCGGCACATCCAGTCGCTCGGCCTCGGGGGCAAGGTCTCGGCCGTCCGCTGGGACGGGAAGCGATTGCCATACGTCGACAACTTTGCGGCCCTCGTGGTCGCGGAGGGGCCGACGGGCGTGCCCGACGCCGAACTGCTCCGCATCCTCCGTCCCCTGGGCGTGGCGTACGTCAAGAAGGGCGGCGCGTGGACCAAGACGATCAAGCCCTGGCCCGACACGATCGACCAGTGGACGCACTACCTGTACGACGCCACCGGCAACCCCGTGTCGCACGATTCGGAGGTCGGCCCGCCGCGCCAGCTGCGGTGGGTGGGCGGTCCCCCGTGGGCCCGGCACCATGACCACATGGCCAGCATGACGTCGCTCGTCAGCGCGAACGGCCGGCTCTTCTACATCCTGGACGAAGGGCCGGCGGCCTCCATCCAGTTGCCGGCCGACTGGCACCTGACCGCCCGCGACGCCTTCAACGGCGTCATCCTGTGGAAGCGGGCCATCGACCAGTGGAACACGCAGCAGTGGCCGCTGAAGAGCGGCCCCGCGCACCTGCTGCGCCGCCTCGTGGCCGTGGGCGACCGCGTGTTCGTCACCCTGTCGATCGAGGCCCCCGTGACCGCGCTCGACGCCGCCACCGGCCAGACCGTCCACACGTACGCCGGCAGCGAGCGGACGCGGGAGATCCTGGTCTCGGACGGCATGCTGCTGGCCCTGGTGGGCCTGGAACCGGAGCCCCTGCTCGACTGGCGCCGCCGCGACACCTACGTCTGGGCCAACTCGAACCGGGCCAACAAGGACTGGGCGTGGGACGGCACGAAGCGGCGCATTGCCGCGTACGACGCCGCCTCCGGCCGGCCGCTCTGGCAGGGCGAGCACCCCGTGGCCCCGTGTTCCCTGGCTGCCGACGCCAAACGCATCATCTTCTACGACGGCGAGAAGGTCGTCTGCCTCGGCCGCGCCGACGGCAAGCCACTCTGGAGCAGCGAGCCGATCAAGGCCAGCATGCCCGTCCCCACCAGCACCGGACCGCGGACCCTGCTCTGGCAGAACGTCGTCCTCTTCGCCGGCAACACGGGCCAGATGACCGCCCTGGCCGCCGACACCGGGAAGACGCTCTGGGAAGGCAAGCACCTGCCGTCCGGCCATCAGTCGCTCAAGGACCTGTTCGTCGTCAGCGGCACCGTCTACACGGGCCAGATCGCGGGCGGCAGCGACTCCGGCCAGTTCATCGGCTACAACCCCGTCACCGGGAAGGTCGAGACCCAGTTCATGCCCGACGTCAAGATCTACTGGTTTCATCACCGGTGCTATCCCTCGAAGGCCACCGACCGGTATCTGCTGACCTCGCGCAACGGCATCGAGTTCATCGACCCCAAGGCCAAACACTGGGAGACGCACCACTGGGTCCGCGGCGGGTGCATCTACGGCGTCATGCCGTGCAACGGCATGGTGTACGCGCCGATGCAGTCGTGCGGGTGCTACCTGGAGTCGAAACTGAACGGGTTCAACGCGCTGGCGGCGGGCCCGGTGCCGACGCCCTCCCCGGCCGACCTGGCCGACGCCGCCCGGCTGGAGCGCGGCCCGGCGTACGGCCCTGCGGGATCCAGTCGCGCCTCTCCGGCCGCCGACGCCGGCGACTGGCCCACCTACCGGCACGACGCGGCTCGCAGCGGGTCTACCTCGGCCTCGGTGCCCGCGGCGCTGAAGCAGGCCTGGCACACGCGGCTGGGCGGCCGGCTGAGCCCGCCGGTCGTCGCGGGCGGCCGGGTGTACGTGTCGGCCATCGACGCGCAGATGCTGCACGCCCTCGATGCCGCCACCGGCCGGACCGCCTGGACCTTCGCGGCCGGCGGCCGGATCGACTCGCCGCCCACCATCTACCAGGGCCTGGTGCTGTTCGGGTGCATGGACGGATACGTCTATGCCCTCCGCGCCGACGACGGCCAACTGGCGTGGCGGTACCGCGCAGCACCCATGGACCGCCAAACCATGGCCTGGGAGCAGGTCGAGTCCGTCTGGCCCGTCCACGGCAGCGTGCTCGTACGCGACGGCGTGCTGTACTGCACCGCCGGGCGGTCCATCTATTTGGATGGCGGCATCCGCTTCCTCCGCCTCGACCCCGCCACGGGACGCAAACTTGGCGAGACGATCTGGGACGAGCGGGACCCCGAGACCGGCGAGAACATGCAGATGTACGTCAAGGGGTTGACCATGCCGGTGGCCCTGTCGGACGTCCTCTCGGCCGACGGCGAGTACCTGTACATGCGGTCGCAGAAGATCAAGCCGACCGGCGAGCGGTTGGAGTTCCCCGTCGAGGACATCAAGGATCAGCCGGCCGAAGGCTCGCACCTGTTCTGCCAGATCGGGTTCCTGGACGATTCGTGGTTCCACCGTTCGTTCTGGTCGTACGGGCGTCGGGTGACGGGCGGCTACGGCGGCTGGTTCCAGGCCGGGCGGTACATCCCCTCCGGCCGCATCCTCGCCTTCGACGACCAGCGCGTGTACGGCTACGGGCGCAAGCCGCAGTACTACACCAACGCCTCGGTGCTCGAGTACCACCTGTTCGCGGCCGACAAGCACCCCACGCCGGACGCCATCGTCCAGGTGGGCCGGGCCGACGGCAAGATCAACAAGGCCGGCAACCAGAGGAACGCCAACTCGTCGGACTGGAAGTTGCGGACGGCGTTCGAGCAGGACGACCTGACGACCGCCCGGTTCCGCTGGGACGTGGACCAGCCATCCCTCCAGGTGCGGGCCATGGTGGCCGGCGGCGACCACCTCGTCGTGGCCGGGCATCCGGACTTCATCGACGAACGCCGCGCCTTCCGCCTGCCCGACGACCCCCAGGTCCAGAACCTGCTGAAGCAGCAGGCCGACGCCCTGGCCGGCAAGCACGGCGGCCGCCTGTGGGTCATCTCGAAGACCGACGGCCGGCCCGTAGCCCGGTACCGCTTGGACACCCCGCCGGTCTTCGACGGCATGGCGGCCGTGCCCGGCCGGCTCATCGTCTGCACGATGGACGGCGAGGTCCGGTGCCTGGCCGCCGACGGGGCCACGCCCCTTGCGCCCGTCGCCGGAGATGAGCCGCTGAACGTCATCTCCGACGAACCCAAGGATGTTGCCCCCGTCAGGGTGCCGGACGCGGCCGACAAGTCGGCCGACTTCACCACGGTCACCGGCTGCGACGTGGTCGAGTCGAAACTCGGCTACCGGATTGTCCCCGCCGGCAACAAGGCGCTCGCCCTCGCCCTCCATAAACTCCCGAAGCCGCTGACCGGCAAGGCCGCGTTCCGCACGCAACTCCTGGTGCCGGCGGCGAAGACCGGCCTGACGAACGGCTACATCGCGTTCGGCGACGGCACGGACGACGGCGACCTCGTGAAGTGCGGCATCCGGTTCAAGCCGCAGAAGGCCATGATCGCCCAGGGGCCCCTGGCCGCAGACAAGGGGGCGACGGGCGAGGACGTCGACGCCACGCTCGGCAAGGCCATCGACCTGACCGTGCAGGTGGACCTGGCGAGCCGCCAGGTGACGTTCACGGCGGGGGGCGCGACGGTCACCGCCCGGCTCGCCCGGCCGATGAAGACCATCACGCACGTGGGGTTCTGCACGGACAGCGCGGTGGCGGAGTTCAGCCCGCTCCAGGCGTCCACGCCGTAGGGCCGCGCGGGGCCAGCCTGGGTTGGGCAAGACGCGCCGGGCAAGCCCGGCGGCTAACTGTTGTGCCGCACGAAAGGACACCACCCGTGGAAGAGCGGATCGCCGACCTGGAATCGCACCTCGACGCCTTCGACGCCGCCGAACGCGAGCGGGCCCTCGACGCCCTTCTCGCCCTCGTCGCCGAGGGCGCCGTCCGGCTGCCCGACCCCGAGCCGAAGGTCAACCTGCACGCCCACTCGTTCCACTCGTACAACGCGCTCGGGTATTCGCCGACGCACATCGTGTGGCGGGCCCGGCGCGAGGGGCTGCGGGCCGTCGGCCTGGTGGACTTCGACGTCTTTGACGGCGTGGACGAGTTCCTGCGGGCCGGCCGGCGGCTGGGCATCCCCGCCGTCGCCGGCATGGAGACGCGGGCCACCATCCCCGAGTTCGCCACGCGCGAGATCAACTCGCCCGGCGAGCCCGGCATCGTGTACCACATGGTGACGGGCGTGGTGACGTCGGCCATCGCGGACCCGTGGGCCCGCGAGTTCGCGGCGATGCTCCGCACGAATGCCCGCCGGCGCAACGAGTCCGTCGTCGAAGGCGTTAACGCCTACCTCGACCCCGTGGCGCTGGACTACGAGACGGATGTGCTTCCGCTGTCGCCCTCCGGCACGCCGACCGAACGGCACCTGTGCGCGGCGTACGAGACGAAGGCCGAGGCGGTCTTTGCCGACGCCGGCCGCCGGGCCGCCTTCTGGGCCGACCGGCTGGGCCTCGCGCCCAAGGCGGCGGCCGACCTGCTGGCCGACAGCCGGGCCCTTCAGGCCGCCATCCGCGCCAAGACGATGAAGCACGGCGGCGTGGGGTACCAGGAACCCACGCCCGAGACGTTCCCGCTCATGACCGACGTGAACCGCTTCGCCCTGGCGGTGGGCGGCATTCCGACGGCCTCGTGGCTCGACGGAACGAGCGCCGGCGAACAGGCCATCGACGAGCTCCTGGGTCTCCACATGAAGGCCGGCGCCGCCGCCCTCAACATCATTCCCGACCGCAACTGGAACATCGCCGCCCCGGCCGCGAAGGCCGTCAAGCTCCGGAACCTCTACGATATCGTCGCGCGGGCCGAGTCGCGGCGCCTGCCGCTGGTGGTCGGCACCGAGATGAACGCGCCGGGGCTGAAGTTTGTCGACGATTTCGACGCCCCGGACCTGGCGCCCGTGCGCGACGCGTTCCTGCGCGGGGCGGACATCCTGGTCGGCCACACGGCCGCCGTCCTCGCGGGCGAAGGCGGGTACGTGGGCCGCGAGGCCCGCGAGC
>JADHXV010000097.1 GCA_016782785.1 Planctomycetota bacterium
CGGCCGTCGGGCTCGATGGTCCGGTCGATGTCGGCCAGCAGGTCCGGCAGGGGCGTCAGGTCCCAGGCCAGTTTCGCCAGGGCAGGGGCCTCACCGGCGCACTTCTTGAGCACGCTCTGGAGGTCGCGGGCATTCCGCAGGATGGCGGCCACGGTCTGGAACTCGTCCGGCCGAAGGGCCGACCCCTCGATGGCCGCCCGGTCGAGAAGGCTCGCCGGATCGTCGAACCGTTCGACGGCGAAGTCGTGGCCGGCGTCGATGAGGGCGGCGGCCTCGGACACCCGCTGGGCCCGGGTGCGGATCTTCTCCAGGTCGGCCGTGGGCCGGAGCGAGCGCGCCGCCGCAGCCCCCATCGCCAGCATGCACCGCGAGGCGATGCGGTCCAGCACCTTCCCGTATTCCAGCCGTTCGAGCGTGTGGTCGTCCATGGGAACTCCGCGCGAGGCCGTGGTTGAGGTCGTGTCGCGGCCTGCTATAATACGGTCACGCGCGACCCATGACAACGCCCCGCACCACGTATCTGACGCAGACGGACGATCGCCTCCTCGCGGAGTGCGACGTGCACACGCACCGCGCCTCCGGGCCGGGCGGCCAGCACCGCAACAAAACCGACTCGGCGGTGCGGCTGGTCCATCGCCCCACGGGCGTCACGGTGACGGCCACGGAGAGGCGGAGCCAGCACGAGAACCGCGCGCGGGCGCTGCGCCGGCTGCGCAAGGCGATTGCGCTGGGGGTCCGCCAGCCGCCGCCTGTCGAGCCCGGCCCGGCGGTCCGCGACGCCGTCGCCGACCGGGCCTGGCCGCGCATCGGAAGGAAGTCCGCGGAGTATCTGCTCGTGGCGGCGGAGGTGCTGGACCGCCTTGCGGCCGGAGAGGCGCGGGTCAGCGACGTGGCGGGTGCGCTGGGCGTCTCAACCGCCTCGCTCGTCAAGTTCCTCTCCCTGGACGACGACCTCTGGCAGGCAGCGAACCGCATCCGCCGCAAGGCGGGCCAGAAGCCGCTCCGCATGCCGTGAGCGCGAGCGGCTGGCGCGGCCGGCCGGCGGGACGCGCTTCAGAGCCAGCCCTTGCGGTGAAAGTAGAGGAGCATGCCGCCCGCGATGAGGGCCATCACGGCCAGCGCGGCCGGGTAGCCCCACCACTCGTGCAACTCGGGCATGCAGTCGAAGTTCATGCCGTAGAGGCCCGCCACGAACGTAATCGGGATGAAGATGGTGGCGATGATCGTCAGCACCTTCATGATCTCGTTCATGCGGTTCGAGATGACCGAGAGGTAGGCGTCGCGGGCCGAGGCGATGAGGTCGCGCTGGGCCTCGACGGCCTGGACCATGCGGACCAGGTGATCGTAGGCGTCGCGCCAATAGGCGAGGTCCTGCTTGCCGAGTTGTGGGAACTCGCCCCGCACGATGCGCCCGACCACGTCGCGCTGGGCCGCGCCGACGCGAATCAGGTGGGCGGCCGACCGCCGCAGCCCCAGCAGCCGCTGGAGGACTTCCCGGGTGGGCTCGATGAAGATCTGCTTTTCGCACTCGGCGATGAGCCCATCGATCCGGTCGATGGACGGCTGGAAGTTGTCGATGACGCGGTCGACCAGGGCGTGCAGGAACGCGCCCGCGCCGCGGGCCATCATGCCCGCCAGGTTCGTGCCGGCGGCCTCGCGCAACTCCGAGACGGCCCGGATCGGCCGGCGGTGATACGTCAGCACGACGTGCCGGCCCCAGACGATGTCCAGTTCCAGCGTCGTCACGCGTTCGTCCTGCGCCCGGAAACTGACCGCGTGGATCACCATGAACAGGTACTGGTCGTAGTCGTGGACGAGCGGCTGGGCGGTGACCTCGCGGCACATGTCGACGACCACGGGGTGCAGGTTGAAACGGTCGGCCAGGAGGTCGGTTTCCTCGGGCGTGGGCTGCTGGAGGTCGACCCAGAGCAGGCCGGTCGCCTCGCGCCACAGCGCGCCGATGCGGTCCACGTCGGCGATTTGCTCGGCTTTCTTGGCGTCGGGAGCAACGTAATAGGCCTGAATCATGACTCGGCCTCCCAGTCAGGTTGCTCAGCCGCGAACCGCCTCGCGGATGGCCAGGCACGTCTCCAGCAGGTGGTCGATACGGTCGAGGCGGATCGAGTTCGGGCCGTCCGAGAGGGCTCGGTCCGGGTCCGGATGGACCTCCAGGAACAGGCCGTCGGCGCCGGCGGCGACGGCGGCGCGGGCCAGGACCTCCGCCATCTCCCGGCTGCCGCCCGTAGCGCTGCCCAGGCCGCCCGGCTGCTGGGCGCTGTGTGTCGCGTCGAAGACCACCGGATGGCCGAACTCCGCCAATGTGGCCAGGCCCGTCATGTCGGCCACCAAACGGTTGTAGCCGAAACTCGCGCCGCGGTCGGTCACGAGAATCTCGGTGGCCCCCGCCTCTTCGGCCTTGGCCAGGACGTGCTTCATGTCCCAGGGCGCGAGGAACTGGCCCTTCTTCAGGTTGACGGCCTTGCCGGCGCGGGCGGCCGCCTGCACGAGGTCGGTCTGCCGGCACAGGAACGCCGGAATCTGAAGGCAGTCGAGCACCTGGCCGGCCACCTCGGCCTCGGCCACCGTGTGGACGTCCGAGAGGACGGGTACGCCGGCGGCGTCGCGCACCTGCTCCAGGATGCCGAGCCCCTCGTCCATGCCCGGGCCGCGGAACGACTCGCCGCTCGTCCGGTTGGCCTTGTCGTACGAGGCCTTGAAGACGTACGGGACGCCGAGACGGTCGGCGGCCGCCTTGACGTGCTCGGCTACGCGTCGGCAGAGGTCGGCCGACTCGATGACGCACGGTCCGGCAATCAGGAACAGGCCGTCGCTCGAAAGCGCCAGGCCGCCAACGCGTGCGGTTCGTTCGGCCATGCAGTATCTCCTTGCGTCACCGTGCTCAGTCGCGGCGCGAGGGCGGACTGACCAGCAACCGCACGGCCTTCGGCTTCACGTTATACACGATGGGCGTCTCGGCCACCACGTCGCCGTCGGCTTGGACAGGCAGGGTCCGCTCTTCGCAATCGACCTCGATGCGCCGGCCCTGGCCGTACACCGTCAGCGGATGATCCAGGTGTCGGCCCATGCGCGCCCGGACGAAGTGCCGAAGCATGTGCCAGCGCGACCGCGTCCGGAAGCAGACGACGTCCAGCAGGCCGTCGTCGCCGATGGCCAGGGCCCCCAGCCGCAGGCGGTCGGCGTACAGCGGCGTGTTGCAGACGAAAACCATGCCGGCGTCGTCGCACAGCCGCCGGCCGTCCACGGTCACGCTGATGGGCGGAAACCCGTACCGCCACCATGTCCGGACGATCGGCCCGTAGTAGGCGGCCCGAAGGATCGGCCCCCGCCGTTTGAGGTGCACGTCGCGGGTGACCATGGCGTCGAAGCCGATGCCCGAGAACATGGCGAACGGGCGGTCGCCCGCCAGGCCGACGTCCAGTGCCACGGGCCGGCCCGACTGAATCAGCCGGGCGGTCTCGCGAACCGTGCCGGCCAGGCCGAGCGTCCGGGCCAGGACGTTCTCGGTGCCCGCCGGCACGATGCAGACCGGCACACGCCGGTCCACCAGGCCCGACAGGACCTCGCTGTGCGTCCCGTCGCCGCCGATGCTGACGATACAGCGGGCGTCGTCGGGGGTCGTGGCGGCCAGATCGTGGCCGTCGCCCCGGCCTCGCGTGGCGCACACTTCCACCGGAAAGCCCCGCAGCGACACGTGCCGCACCAGGTCGTGGACAAAGTGAGGATTGTGCCCCCGTCCCGAAATCGGGTTGACGATGATGCGGACCAGCCCAAGTGCCATGCGGCCAACACCCCTTCACTCGCGCCCTGTGAGGCGGATTATAATGGCGGTCCCCCGCGCGCGACTACACAAAACCATGTTCACTCCGGCCCCCTCATGCGGTATGATGGGGGCTGGTCTCGAAACGAGAAGTGGCATCGTTGAATAAAACGCCCTCCGCGCGGCGTCCTCTCAACGAGGGGCAGTCGCCCCTGACGCCGACGGAACGAGGGCCTCGGGGCCTCCGCGGTGCACCGGAGGCGCAGGCGGAAAGTCCCGGGACAAGCGATTTCCTGTAAGGAGGATCATGCGATGAGACTTGCGAACACCGTGACGATAATGGTTGCCGTGACGCTGGCGGCCTGGACCGGCAGCGCCGCGCTGGCCGTGGTCGAGGACGAGGCCCCGCCCGCGGAAATCCGCAGCGAGATTCGCGTCGAGACCCAGGTTGGCCCCGGCGGCGAACCGAAGGTCCGCATGTGGATCGACGGTAAGGAGGTGGACCCCGGCCAGGCCATCCAACTCCGAGAGGGCGACGCCCAGATTCGCATCGCTCCCGCGCCGGCCGAGGCGAAACGCGCCGACGAGGCCCGGGCCGAAGGCGAAAAAGGTGAACCCAGGGAAGGCGGCGGCGCGCTGGGCGTCATGATCAGCCCGCTGACCGACGAACTCGCGCGGCAGGCGGGCGTCGAAGCCGGCGTGGCCGTCGCCGGCGTCATCGAGGGCAGCCCCGCCGCCAAGGCCGGCCTCCGCGAGGGCGACGTCATCACGCACGTCGCCGGCAAGGCTGTGACCGCCCCCGAACAGTTGGCCGAGATGGTCGCTGCGCACAAGCCCGGCGAGCGGGTCCGCATCCAGTTTGGCCGCGCCGGCAAGCGCGACGAGGCCACCGTCCGCCTGGCCGCCCGCGCCGAAATGGGCCTGGAAGAGGGCGAACGCGCCGGCCGTGACCGCACCAGGGACGAACTGGAACGTCCGCAGCGTCCGCGCCCCGACCAGGGGGTCGAACCCAGGCCGCGCGAGGACCGACCTGAAACGGATAAGCCCGAGAAGAAGGAGGAGGGCAGCGGGTTCCTCGGCGTCATGGCTGCGCCCTTGAACGACGATATCCGCGACCTGGCCGGCACCAGGGAGGGCGTCCTCATCAACAGCCTGACCGACGACAGCCCGGCCGCCAAGGCCAGCCTGAAGCCCGGCGACGTCATCGTCCGCATCGACGATACGCCTGTGGGCAGCCCCGAGGCGCTCGTCGAAGTGCTCCGCGGCCGCGAGGCCGGCAGCCGCGTCCACGTCACCTACTACCGCATGGGTAAGTTGCAGGAGGCGCGCGCCACGCTCGGCCGCCGGCCGGGCGCCGAGAAAAAGCCCGAGGGGAAAGAGGGCACACCCCTCTACGGTGTGCCCGAAGACCTCTTCCGCGAAATGCCCGACCTGCGCGAGTACCTCAAAGGCCTCCAGCCGCAGATCGAAGAATGGGCCCGCCGGTTCCAGGAAGAGCGGCTCGCTCCGCAGATGCCGGGAGGTGTTGAGCCCGGCCCGCGCACCGAACGGCCGCCGTACGACGTCGGCAAGGACATCGGCCGGCTCATGGAACGCCTCGAGGGCATCGAGCGGCGGCTCGACGAGATGGAGAAGCGTCTGGACCGCGTGGAACGTTAGCCGACCGGCGGCGCGCCGCCGGCCCCGGGGCCGACGTTCCGGCTGCGCCGCTGACGTGTTGTTTGGGAAGGAGTGCCATCATGAGGCCCGTCCTCATCCTGGCGGGGCTCGGCCTGGCGGCCGGCGTCGCCGTGCTGGCATCGGCGTGGGTGTACGCCGAGGCGCCGGGCACAGGGGCCGTTACCGCCAAGCCCGACAAGGAGGAAATCCCTGCGCCCGAGCGGCCGCCTGCCATCATGCCGCCGGCCGCGCTGCCCGACGTCGACATCCCTCCGATTCCGGAGGTGGACGACGACCCCTTCAAGGCCGGCAAGCCGCCCGTGCGCGTCGGCCCGTCGGGCCTGATTGCCGAGGGCAAACGCCTCTTCAACCACGAGGGCCGGCTCGAAACCGACCCCATCGGCCGGTCGCAGTTCGTCTTCGACTCCGGCGACCGACCGATGTACCTGCTCGAGAATTCGTGGCGCGAGTACCTGGAACAGCGGACCGACTTCGGCAAGAAGAAGGCCCGCTGGCGCATCTCCGGCCTGGTGACCGTCTACGGCGACCAGAACTACCTGCTCCTGACGAAGTGCGTGGAGATCAAGGCCGAGGAAGAGAACCTGTAGCCGCGGTTTCGTGACTGCCGCGTGGTGGCCTTCCCAGGCCACCACGCTATTGAGACCGGCAAGAGTAAGGCTTATCCTCGGCGATAGATGTCATTCTGAGGCCCCGCTGGCGGGGCCGAAGAATCTCGCTGTTTCGCGCCTCCCAAGGCGAGATTCTTCGTCGCGGCTTCGCCGCTCCTCAGAATGACAGCGCTTGACACGTGCGGGGTCTCCCACCCCGCGCGCGGGATGAAACGACCGGCCGATGCGGCCCTCCCGAGGCGTCGCCATGACCTTTCTTGCGCCGTGGTGCCTGGCGGGCCTGGCTTTGGTGCCGGCGCTGCTCGTCTGGGGCCTGCTGGCCCCGCGGGGCCGGCCGATCACGGTCGGGTCGCTGCTCGTGTGGCGGCGGGCGTTGGCGGGGGGAGCGGCAGGCCGCCCATCGGCCCGGCTTCGCCTGCGCGACCCGCTGCTCTGGCTCGACGCCGCCTCCGTCCTGTTCATCGTTCTCGCCATCGCCCGACCCGCCTGGCGGACCGCCAAACCGCTGGACCCCGTGGCCACGGTCGTCATCGACCGCTCGGCCAGCATGGCCATCGAGCCGGTTCCCGGGGTGGCGGACGACATCGGCGAAGCCCGCTGGCGGTGGGCGTCGCAGCGCGTCCGGCAGGTGCTCGCCGACCTGGGCGACGCGCCGCTCCGCGTCCTGCTCGTTCCTGGTGACGCCGGGGTCGTCGAGGCTCGGCGCATGACGACCGGCGAACTGGCGTCGGCCGGCGATGCGTTCTGGCGCCCCCCGCTGGTGCAGGCCGACCTCTGGCCGGTCGTGCGGGCCGAGGCGGCCGGCGACCCGTCGCGCCCCGTCCTGGTGGCGACCGACGTGGCGCCCGCCGAGCCGGTGCCCGCCAACATCTTTGTCCTGGCGTCCGGCGGAAAACCCGCGGGCTCCGGTCTCCAGCGGGTCGCCGGACGGGCGGAGGGGGGCCGGTGGTGGCTCCTGCTCGCCGCCCGGGCCGACGCCGAGGCCGCCGGTCCGTTCCACCTGGAAGTCTTGGCGGGTCCCGGGCCGGAGCCGGAGCCGATCGCGACGGTGTCCGACTTCGTCCGGCCGGGCGCCTCGGCCGAGCGCGTCTTCGCCTTCGACGGTCCGCCTCCGCCGCGCCTGACGGCAAAACTGACGGGACTGCCTGATGGCTTTGGCGCGGACAACACGGCGTACCTCGCCCGCACGCCGGCGTCCCAGGTACGGGCGCTCGTTGTGGGCGAGCCTGCCCCGGCCCTCATCCGGGCGCTGGAGGCCGCACGCGGGACGATTGTCGCGCAGGGCCAGCCCGCGGACGCCGACGCGAAAACCTTCGACCTGCTGGTCGCGGTCGGCGTGCCGCTGCCGACCGGGTGGAACGGTCCGGCCGCGATGGTCCTCCCGCCGGAGGCCGTCGGGCCCGTCCGGCCGGCCCAGGGAACGGCCTCAGCCGCGTGGCAGGCGGCGCCTAACGATCCGCTGGCCGAGGCGCTCTACATGCCGCCGCCGCGCCTCGGCCCCACGCCGCGCTACGACTTGTACGCCGGCGGCCAAGTGTTGCTCGGCACCGCCGAATCGCCCCTCATCGTCACGTGGGAGACGGGCGGTGCCCGCCGCCTGGCCGTCCTCTTCGGTTTCGACGACGAGACGACCGACTGGCCGAAGCGGGCCGGGTTCCCGATCTTCTGGTCCCGGGCAGTGGACTGGCTCGTGCCCGCAGGCCGCCGGCCGATAGACCTGGTCACGCACCGGCCGCGGGAATACGTGCCCCGCCTCGGCCGGACGGCTCCGTCGGGACCGGGCTTCTACGAGTCGGAGGCCGGGCCGGTCGGCGTCAGTTTCATCGGCACCGGCGAGGGGTTCCAGGCGGGGCCGGGGCGGGACGATTCGGCCGGGGCCCTTGAGGCCATCCGCACCTCGGCCGAGGCTCGCCGGCGCGACACGCTGGGCCCCCTCTGGCCGGTGGCGGCGGCGCTGGCGATGCTGGCCGTGCTGGCCCGGGCCGGCGTGGCGCGGTGACCCCCGCCCAATGATGCAAAAACGATTGACACTCCGCACGGCCGCATCTACCATTCGTCTGCCTGCTGCTTCGAGGACGCCATGGCCCAGAACAACAACCTTATGCACGTGACCGACCGGGAGGGCGTCAAACTGGTCCGCCTTCGGTCGGGCGGCATCCGCGACGAGCGCGACGTGGAGACCTTCGGGGCGGAACTGATGGTCCTGGCCGAGGTGCCCGGCCGGCGCATCGTGCTGAGTTTCCTCGGCGTCCAGCACCTGACGAGCCTGGTGCTGGGGAAACTGATTCACGTGCACAAGCGGCTGGCCGAGTCGGGCGGCGAGATTCGGCTGGCCGACATCCATCCGCAGATCCTCGAAGTGTTCCGAATCACCCATCTGGACCGCCTGTTTGAGATTTTCGACCACGAGGAATCGGCGGTGGCAAGTTTCCAGGCCGGAGCGGAGGGCTAGGGTGCCGGACGCCGTGCGCCAAACCGACGACGCGGACGGCTGGGTCCGGAAGGTCCTGCCGACCGACCTCACCACCGTCCGCGAGACCGAGCGCGAGGTGCTCGGCCGCCTCCGCGAACTCGGCTACGACGACGACCAACTCTTTGCCGTCCGGCTGGCCCTGGAAGAGGCCCTGGTCAACGCGATGAGGCACGGCAACCGCCTGGACCCGGACCTGTCGGTGCACGTGGCGTACCTGGCCACGCCCGAGCGCGTGGAGATCCGCGTGGCCGACGAGGGGCTGGGCTTCGACCCCGGCGGTGTGCCTGACCCGACGGTTGACGAGAACCTGGAGCGTCCGTGCGGCCGGGGTATCATGCTGATGCGCTGCTACATGGACGAGGTCGCCTTCTCCGCTTCCGGCAATGAAGTGGCGATGGTCAAGTACCGGTAACGCGCCCCGGTCGGCCGGAGCCAACCGGCCTGCCCGAGACCATCGGAGGATGCCATGGAAATCCAGACACGCAGGGAAGGCCAGTGCCGCGTGGTGTGTATCAGCGGCTCGGCCGACATCAACGCCTCGGCGGCCCTGCGGGAGGCGCTGCTCGGGGCCGTCGAGGGCGGCGACACGCGCATCGTCTGCGACATGGCCGAGACGGATTTCATCTGCTCCGACGCCCTTGGCGTCCTGATCACCGCCTACCTGAAGGCCCGCGGCCGGGGCGGGTTTCTCCACCTGGCCTCGCCGCGGGATCACCTCGCCGAGATCCTCGAGACCACTCGCCTGGACCGCCTGTTCAGCATCTACCCCGACGTCCACGCTGCCCTGAGCGCGGGCTGAGCGCCTGAGCGGACCATCCGGCCGCAGCGGCGGCGGTCTGCTTGCATCGTGCCAAACGCCCGTCTTCGAGCCTGCGGAAGTCGGATTCGCCGCGCTCCGGTGGCACAGCCAAGGGCCTGGGGGCATCCGGAATCGGCTTGAAAAAACTCCCAAACAAGGTAGCATCACGGAAACTGCTGACGGCGGTCGTCGGCAGGGAGTCATCCGGGAAACCTCGGCTATGACGGCCGGCGGATCCAGGTGTTGACGTTAGTGGACAATCATACCCGCGAGAGCCTGGCGATGCACGTGGGGCAACGGGTCCGAAGCATGGACGTGGTCCGTGGTATGGAGGAGGGGAGCACCTCACAAGGCGTCGCGCAAGAACGAGATGGGAGACGGTCGATGAGCCCGGATCGTCGAATCGCGTTGGGCATGGTGTTGATTGCCGCCGTGGCGATCCTGTCACAAGCCGCCCATGCGCAAGAGGCACCCCGGCGCCCCAACGTGCTGTTCATTGCCGTCGACGATCTGCGTCCGGCGTTGGGGTGCTACGGCGACAAGACGGCAATCACGCCGAACATCGACCGCCTGGCGAGTCGAGGCATCGTCTTCGGCCGAGCGTATTGCCAGCAGGCCGTGTGCAGCCCGTCGCGGCTTTCGCTGCTGACGGGGCGGCGGCCCGATACGATTCGCGTCTGGGACCTGGAGACGCACTTTCGCGAGGCACTGCCGGACGCCGTGACGCTGCCTCAGCACTTCAAGAATCACGGTTACCACACGCGGAGCATTGGCAAGGTTTATCACGGCAATGGACCGCCGTCGAAAGACCCGCCCTCGTGGTCGGTTGAGCCGCAGTACGATGTCGTCCGCGATCCGCAGGTCCGCTACGCTTTGCCGGAGAATCTGCAAGGCAAGGGGCTCAAGCGGTCCGCGGTCGAGGCGGCGGACGTGCCCGACAACACGTACGTCGACGGCATGGTCTGCGATGCGGCGCTTGCGGCCCTGGCGGATCTGCAGACCAAAGGCCAGCCGTTCTTCCTCGCGGTCGGCTTTCGCAAACCGCATTTGCCGTTCTGTGCTCCGAAGAAGTACTGGGATCTCTACGACCGCTCCGCGATTCCGATGCCGGCGACCGCCGCGCACCCCCAGGGCGCGCCGGAACTGGCCGTGCGAAGTTGGAAGGAACTGGAAGGCTACACCGATGTCCCCGAGGATGGGCGGCTGTCGGCCGAGAAGGTGCGCGAGTTGCGGCACGGTTACTACGCGTGCGTCAGTTATGTCGATGCGCTGGTCGGCCGCCTGATGGACGAACTGGACCGTCTGAAACTCGCCGAGAACACGGTGATTGTGCTGTGGGGCGACCACGGGTATCACCTCGGCGAGCAGGGTCTGTGGACGAAGGCCAATAACTACGAGTTGTCCACGCGCGTGCCGCTGATCCTTTCGGTCCCCGGCCAGGCACACGCGGGCGCAACGACCGACGCGCTTGTCGAGTTCGTGGACGTTTACCCGACGCTGGCCGACGTGTGCGGGCTGGACGCGCCGGCC
>JADHXV010000098.1 GCA_016782785.1 Planctomycetota bacterium
CCGACGATCAGCACCAGGTCCGGCCGGGTCCAGTGCTCGTGAATCGAGAGCGCCAACCCGCCCGGCACAAACAGCGTGGCCTGGAGGACCACGGTGGCGTAGGCCAGGATGGCAAGCAGAAACCAGCGCACGGGGCACCCTTCAATTGCGTTCCGCGCGGCCCGTACGGGCCGCGAAGGATTCCCCCGGCCGGACAAGCCGGCCGGGCCACACTCATTCCCGCGCGCAGCCGGCACCCGCCGCGCAACGTTCGGGGTGGGGCGTTGGCATAGCGGCAGTCGTGGGCGCTAGCGTTCGGCGCCGGCGTCGCGCGACAGGACGTAGACCTCGCGGGCGGCATCGGACGGCACCTGGAGTTCCACGACCAGCGTCAGGAACAGCAGGTTCGTCGGATGCGGGTCGCTGCGGGCCACCCGGCCGACAATCAGGAACGGCGGCAAGGCCGACTCCGGCGACGGGCTGGTCACGACGAAATCGCCGACGGCGACGTCGGCGGCGCGAGGCACGTGCTCGATGACCATGGTCCGGCCGTCGCCGGCGCCCTCGGCCGACAGCCCGTCGGGCCCCGGTTGCCAGCGGCCGTCGCGCCGCAGGACGAGTTGTACCAGCAGGCGGGTATCGGGATGGCTCAGCAGCCGAAAGCCGCTCGTGAGCGGCCCGACCTGGTCAACCACGCCCACGAGGCCCGCGGCCGTCAGCACGGGCTCGCCGGTCTCGATGGCCTCGCGTGCCCCGCGGTCCAGGCGGGCCCGGACGACCGCGCCGCCGGGGCGGACGCCGTCCGAGAACCCCTTCGACAGCATCGCCGACGTCCGGCCGCCCGCCACCTCGGGGGCCATCACGCGGGCCGGCACGAGCCGGCACGGCAGGCCGTCCAGGGCATCGCGGATGTGGGCCAGGTCGCGGACGCGGCGGTCGTAGTCGGCCAGGCGGGCGGTGGCCTCGGCCAGGGCGTTCTCGAGCACGCGCAGCCGGCGGACCAGGTCGTCGGGGACGGGCGCGGCGGCGGTGGGACGGCTCGGCTCGAAGGGCTGATTCAGGTCCAGCGCCCACTCGGCCGTGACGCTCTGGAGCGGACGGAACACCGGGGCCGCCCACACGCGGGCGCGGTCCGACATCGACTGCGGCGCCAGCACCATGGCGGCCGCCACCAGCGGCAGCGCCGCCAGGACCACGCGCCCCAGGGCGCGCCGCGCACCGGGGGAGTGTCTCGTTCGGCGAGGTTTCCGCGCCACGGTGTCCCCACACGTTGCAAGCGACGGGACAGAACCCGACCCCATGCCAGGGGCTCTCGACGCCAACCGTGTAGCGTAACGCAGGCGTGGCCGACAGGCAAACGGAAAAGCATGTGCGGGGAGAGAAATTCTGCGGTCGGCGCAGGCCGGCGGGCTACATTTCTTCGTCGGTGATGTCGATCGTGCCGCCCCACTGGTCCAGGTGGTCGAGGAAGACGCCGGACCCGCGAGCGACGGCGGTCATGGGGTCGTCGGCCACGCAGACCTTCAGGCCGGTGGCCTGCGAGATGACCTCCGGCAACCCTTTCATCAGGGCCCCGCCGCCGCACATCATGATGCCGTTGTGGACGAGGTCGGCGGAGAGTTCCGGCTCGGTCTGTTCGAGGGTGCGTTTGACGCAATCGATGATGGTCTCGACGGTCTCGGCGAGGGCCTCGCGGATTTCCTGGCTGGTGACGGTGGTGGTGCGGGGCAGGCCGGCGATGAGGTCGCGGCCGCCGACCTCCAGTTCGAGTTCCTCGGGCAGGGGGGCGGCCGAGCCGATCTCGATCTTGATCCGTTCGGCCGTCTGCTCGCCGATCAGCAGACTGTAGGTGCGTTTCATGTACTCGATGATGGCCTGGTCGAGGTTGTCGCCGGCGATGCGGATCGACTGGCTGCACACGATGTCGGCCAGGCTGATGACGGCGACCTCGGTCGTCCCGCCGCCCACGTCCACGACCATGCTGGCGGTGGGCTCGTCGATGGGGAGGCCGGCCCCGATGGCGGCCGCCATGGGCTCTTCAATCAGGTGGACCTTGCGGGCGCCGGCCCGGGCGGCCGAGGAGAGGACGGCCCGCTTCTCGACGGCGGTGATGCCCGAGGGGATGGCGATGACGACCCGCGGCCGGATGAGCGAGGTCCGGCCGTGGACGCGGCGGATGAAGTACGAGAGCATCGCCTCGGTGATGTCGAAATCGGCGATGACGCCGGTCCGCATCGGCCGGACCGCCACGATCGAGCCGGGCGTCTTGCCGAGCATCTTCTTGGCGACGATGCCGACGGCCATGCCGTCGAGCAGCACGCGGCCGGTGTCCTTCGAGACGGCGACGACGGAAGGTTCGCAGCAGACGATGCCCTTGCCGCGGACATAGACCAGGGTGTTGGCGGTGCCGAGGTCGATGCCCATGTCCTCGGAGAAGAGGCCGATGAGGCGGTCAAAAATCATGCTGAGTCCCCGACATGCCGCCGCGGGGGTGCGGCGCGACCTCGGCCCGTGACGGGGGCAGCCGGCCTGGCCCGATCAGCCGTCAGCCGGTTCGGAGCCGCCGGCGCCCATGTCGGGCGTTTCCCCGGCGGGCTCGGGGGCGGGCTCGGCGCCGCCGGCCGGTTCCGTCATCGGCTCCGCGGGTTCCGGCGTCGGCTCCGCGGGCTCCGGCTCCGGCGTCGGCTCTGCGGGCTCCGGCGTCGGCTCTGCGGGCTCCGGCGTCGGCTCTGCGGGCTCCGGCGCAGGCGGCGTCGGGGCGACCGGCTCCTCGCCGGTGCCGGCCGCGGGCGCGATCCCCTCGGGGAAGCGTTCCAGGGCGGCATCGACCTGCTTCAACTGGTCGAGGGCGTCGGCCTGGTCCTTGGCGATGGCGTCGGGCAGTTCCTTATTGCGTTTGCCCTCCTCGCTGACCCCGAGGATGGTGCCGTAGTTCTTGTCCATCGTCAGACAGACGAAGACCAGGGCCACGACGAGCGCAAGGCCCGCCACCAGCAGCAGGACCGTATAGACGTTGCTGAGCGGCTGGGCCGCTACGCGCACGCCGCTACTCGAACCGATTTGTGACATAGTCGTTCACCTTCACATCGCCGCGGATGACGCTCAGTTCCCCCGCGGCGCTGTTGTTCGAGATCATGTTGATCTCGAGCGTCGCGAGGTACTTGTTCTGATCCCGGTTGAAGATATAGAACTTCATGCCCTTGACGACGCCGTCGTCCGAGCCGAGGTTGACCTCGGCCACGCGGGCTTCGTTATCGGCCGTGGCCACCAGGCCCTCCATCTTGGGGGTGGGGACGGGCTGAACCTGGTCGGCCTTCTTGACGCCCGGCTGCTGCTCGTACCAGGCGATCTTGCCCTCGGCGGCGGCCAGGCGTTCGCCGGCCTGGCGGAGGTTTTCCGTGGCGTTCTGGAGGTCGGCCAGGGTGGCGCGGTACTTGGCCTCCAGTTGCGTGTACGCCATCTCCAGGTCGTCCTTCTGCTTCATGGCGGTGTCGCGTTCCGTGCGCCACAAGTCGCGGTCGGCGACCTCTTTGGCGAGCGAGGTGTTCAGGCCCGCGATCTTCTCGACCAGTTCCTGGAGCCGCGTCTCCTGGTTCTCTCTCTCGGCCGTCAGCGTCTGGACGGTGCCCTCGCGGGTCGCCAGGGCGGTCTTCAGGGAGTTGATCTGCTGGTCCTTGTGGGCGAGGTTGGCCAGGAACTCCGCCACCTTCTGGTCGCGTTGCTGGACGGCCACGTCGCGCTGTTCCTTGGCCTTCTCGAACAGGGTCCGCTGCTGCTCGTAGCGTTGTTTCCAGTCCTCGCGCAGCACGACCTCGCTGGACAGAAGCACGGCCACCGCGATGGAGACCAGGGCCACCAGGACCGTGAGAATCTTACCCAGAGTACTCAAGGCTTCCTCCTTTCAGAAGCCGCCGGCCGTCCCGCGACGGATCGGACTACCCCCGGCTTCCCGACACCTTCGGCCCCGGAGACACACCGCCCCCGCACCGAGTGCTCGCCCGCTCAACCGGCAAACAAGGATTCTAATTGCCCCGGCGGGACCGTCAAGCAAAATTTGTGTCCCGTAAGTAATTACGAGCCGGGGGGCGGCTCTTCAGCCCGAATCCGCGACCGCCAGGGGGCCTCGGCCGACCGGATGCGGACAATCGCCGCCGCCGCCGCGGTCCGTTCCAGCGGCACCTCGCTGGCCAGCATGGCCCCGAGGGCCGGGATGGCCGGCGCGTACGCCGTTTCGCCCAGTTCCCGGGCCGCCAGCACGCGGGTCTGGCTGTCCGGGGCCTGGACCATGTCGAGCAGCATGCCGATGCGCTTGAAGTCGCCCAACTGGGCCAGCGACGCAATGGCCGCGAACTTCACGTCCAGGAACCGGCTCTGGCACAGCCGTTCGAGCAGCGGAATGTCGTCCTTTCGGCCGAACCGGCCCAGCAGCCGCGTGGCGTAGTACCGAATCTGGTGCTGGTTGTGGCCGGCCAGCAGGCGGACCCGCTCGTACCCGGCGTCGGAGCCGAGCCGATGCATGGCCTCGGCCGCCCGCAGGACGACCACCGCGTCGGGGTCGTCGAGTTTGACCTGGAGCAAGTCGGCGGCCGACTTGTTCCGCGTCAGGCCCAGCAGCCAGGCGGCGGTGCGGCGGAGGGTGACGTCCGGGGCGGCCAGGGCGTCCTTGAGGGCGGTCACCCGCTCGGGCTCGACCGTCATGGCCAGGCCGAAGTCGGCCGCCAGGCGGACCGCCGGCTCGGCGTCGCGCTGCTTGCGCCGAAGCAGGTCGCCCAGGTCGCGCCGGTCCAGCGACCCCAAGAGCGCCAGCGCCGTCGTCCGGACCCGCGGGTCGCGGGCGTCGGCCAGGGCCTCGACGTTCGAGAGCGGCGGCTGGCGGCCGGCGTCCATGTACGTCTCGCACGCCATCGCCTGGAGCGGCGGCTGGGCGGAGCGCAGGGCCTCGTCCAGGACCTCGAACGGCACATCGAAGCCGGGTTCGCCGCCCTCGATGGCCCGGCTCCCGAACAGCGATGGCCCGCCGCCCTGGCCGTCGCACCCCGCGGCCCCGGCGGCCAGGAGCGCGACCGCGGCCAGGACGAGCGAGGGGCATCGTGTGGCCCGGCCGGCTTGCCCGGCCGGGAGGATTGCAGCGTGGCAGCGTTTCACGGCGTCGGCTCCTTCTCGGAGGACTCGGCGTTCCGGCCTGCCCCTGGCCGTTCGCTCGAGCCTTCGGCTCGACCGAAGGCTCCCTGGCCGTAAAGCCCAACGGGCGGGCGGGCAGGCCGTTGGGCTTTTCGGCCAGGGCCGCCCCGGCGGGCGACGGCCGCCGCAAACATCACCGCTGTCGCCAGCAGGCACGCGTACGCGAACGCGTCGCCCGCGGTCGTGTACGGGGCCAGCCGGCGGTCGAGGTCCACCTGGCCCACGATGGCCCCGGTGATGCTTCGGCGACGGCCGTCCTGCTCGACCACCTGCTGCGTGATGCGGCCGGTGGGCTGGATGATGGCGCTGATGCCCGTGTTGACGCTCCGGACGATCGCCACCCGGTTCTCCACCGCCCGGAACACGCACAGGTTCAGGTGCTGGTCCAGTTCGTACGACCCGCTGAACCAGCCGTCGTTGGAGATGTTGACGAGGAAGTCCACGGCCTTGCGCGTGACCCGGCCCGTACGGGCCGGGATGACGGCGCCCTCCTCCTCCGGCCGGACCATCTCCCGAATCCGGTACGCCATGGCGTCCTCGTAGCAGATCGCCACCTGGAACCGGGCCGGCCGGCCGTCGAACCCGATGACGAACGGCTCCTGCTCGTGGCCGCCCGGCGTCAGGCTGTAATCGTAGTCGTACGGCGTGAACGACCGGAGCAGGTTGTACAGCCACGGCCACGATTCCTTGAACGGCACGTACTCGCCGAACGGCACCAGGTGGGCCTTGGCATAGGCGCCCTCGGACGTGTACAGCGGCGTGTCGGGCCCGACCAGCAGGGCCGCGTTGCGGTTGGCGATGAACTCCATCCGCCCGACCGCGTCCTGCCGCAGGTCGTTCGAGTGGCACCCGAACAGGATGGGGGCCCCGGCCTCGCGGGCCGTCGCCTGGATTCGTCGCCAGTACCCGCGCGACTGCTCCTGCCGCCGCGCCAAGCTCGGATACGCCGCCAGCACGTCCGGGTCGTACGTCAGGAACGCGGCGTTCACGATGCCGGGGACCATCGTCTCGGGCCACACGATGAGGTCCGGCTGCAGGCCGCGGGCGCGGGCCTCGGCCATCGCCGTCTCGGTCAGGCCGACCTGCTCGTCGAGCATGGTCTTTTCGGCATCGGCGATTTCCTGGAGCATCCGGCGAAAGTCTTCCTCGGTCTGGACCTGCTGCATCTTGATGAGGTTCTTGAGTTCCTGCGGCACGCAGGTCTGGACGCTGGCGACGACCGGCCCGGGCGTCTGCGCGTCCTGCCCCAGCCGCCAGAGGCCGTAGCCGACCGTGCCGACCCAGGCGACGACCAGCACCACGAGATTCACCAGGACCGCTTGGGCCAGGCGGGACGGGCCATCCGATTCCGCGCGGCCCGTACGGGCCGGGGATTCCGCGCGGCCGGCGTCCTTGTTGTCATTCTGAGGGAGCGAAGCGCCGCCGCTCTCCGCATCCGCCGCGCCATTGCCTTGCGGCACAAGAATCGGCCGGACCAGCGCCACCGCCAGGAACCCCGTCGTCACCAGGCAGAGGGCCGACGGCCCGTACGCCCCCAGGGCGTCGGCCGTCTGAATCAGCACCAGGTTCTCGTACTGCGTGTGGCCGACGTACAGCCACGGCAGGCCCGAGAGCATCCACCCGCGGACCCACTCCAGGGCCACCCACACCGCCGGGGCCGCCACGGCCAGCGGCACGTGCAGCCGACCCGCCGACCGCATCACCGCCGCCCACACGGCCCAGTACGCGGCCATGTACGGCAAGAGCGCCAGGTACCCCGCTGTCGTGATCGGCTGGACCCAGTACAGGTTGATGCCGAAGAACACGATGCCCCCCGCCAGCGCCCCGACAAAGGCGTCCCGGCCGCTGCGGGCCCCGACGGCCGCGACGAGCAGCGGCACAAGGGCCACGTACGCCAGCCAGGAAATCTCCGCCGGCGGAAACGCCAGCGTCAACAGGAGCGCCGAGAGGACGGGCAACCCGACCAGCCGCGCCAGGCCGTGCAGAAACGCCCCCCACGCCCGCCGGCCGGTCGGGCGGTTGGGGTCGCCGCCCTCGCCGCGCCGGGTGCCACTGGCGGCTTGTCCGCCAGTGTGTCCCGTGTGGCCCGGCCCGTACGGGCCGCGCCCTCCGGCGATCCCGCGCGGCCCATCCGGGCCGCGCCCTCGCCCGCCGCCGCTTGCGTGCGGCCCATCCGCGGCGCGAGCCAGAAGACGGGCTTTGCCGCGGACCGGGGCGCGATCGTGTTTGCGTCGCTCGGCCATGCGTGCTTCCCGGGTGCGGGTCGGAAGTGCCCATTCTCGCCCGTGCGAAGGAAGGTGTCAAGGCGCGGACCGGGCGCGCGATGCCGGGGATGCCCGCGCCGAGCCCCGACCGCGCCGAGCCCCGACCGCGCCGAGCCCCGACCGTAAGGTCGGGGGTACGCCCGAACGGCGCCGAGCCGAATCGGCGCGCCTCGCTCGTCGGCGGATCAACGTACCCGCGACCTCACGGTCGCGGCTCGGTGATACCGCGCGGCTCGGTTGACGCCGCGCGTCTCGCCTGGTTGCGCGCAGCCCGGCCGGGCGAAACGCGAAAAGCGTTGCGGCGGGCCCGCGCGTGCGGTACGCTCGACAGGGCGGTCGAACCCGCTGCGGACCTGTCGCGGCGAAGCCCGAAGCGAATGCGGCAGCGGCGGGCACGGTCGACCGCGAACGCACCATCGCCTTGCAAGGAGCCTCCCATGGCCAAGCAGCCCAAGACCACCCTCGGCGTGCTGGTCGGCACGCGCGGATTCTTCCCGACGCACCTGGCCCACACCGGCCGGAAGGTCCTCCTGGACGTCCTGAAGGAGGAAGGCTTCGCCACGGTGTGCCTGTCGGCGAAAGAGGCGACCGGCGGGGCCGTCGAGAGCCTGGCCGACGCCCGGGCCTGCGCCGACCTCTTCAGGGCGAACCGCGAGGCCATCGACGGCATCGTGGTTACGCTCCCGAACTTCGGCGACGAGAAGGCCGTGGCCAACACGCTGCGGTTCGCGGGGCTCGACGTGCCGGTCCTCGTCCACGCCTGGCCCGACGACGCGAAGCGGATGGACCTGGAGAACCGCCGCGACGCCTTCTGCGGCAAACTCAGCGTCTGCTGCAACCTGGACCAGTACGGCATCCCGTTCAGCCTGACGGACCTGCACACGGTGGACCCGGCGAGCGAGTCGTTCCGGGCCGACGTCCGCCGCTTCGGCGCCACGTGCCGGGTGGTCCGGGGCCTGAAGGGCGCCCGCGTGGGCGCGGTGGGGGCCCGGACCGGGCCGTTCAACACGGTCCGCTACAGCGAGAAACTGCTGGAGGTGGCGGGCATCTCGGTCGAGACGCTGGACCTCTCGGAGGTCCTGGGCCGGGCGGCGGCGCTTACGCCCAACGACCGGGCGCTGGCGGCCAAACTCCGGGCCATCCGCGGGTACACCGACACCTCGGCCGTCACCGACGCGTCGCTCGACCGCATGGCCCGCTTCGCCCTGGTCCTGGACCGCTGGATTGCCGAGATGGGCCTTTCGGGCACGGCCATCCAGTGCTGGACCGCGCTGGAAGAGCATTACGGCATCGTCCCGTGCGCCGTGATGAGCATGATGAGCGAGGCCCTGAAGCCCAGCGCCTGCGAGGTGGACGTGACGGGCCTGGTGGGCATGCTGGCCCTCCGGTACGCCACCGAGTCGCCGGCGGCCATCGTCGACTGGAACAACAACTACGGCGACGACCCGGACCGGTGCGTGCTGTTCCACTGCTCGAACCTGCCGAAGAGCCTGTTTGCCGAGCACCGGATGGAGGTGCAGGAGATCATCGCCCAGTCGGTGGGTCCGGACAACGCCTCCGGGTCGATCGTGGGCCGCCTGGCCGCCGGAGCGTTCACGTATTGCCGCGTCGATACGGATGATATCGAGGGCGAAATCCGGGCCTACGTGGGCGAAGGGGCGCTCACGGACGACCCGCTCGACACGTTCGGCGGGCGGGGCGTGGCCCACATCCCGGACCTCCAGGACCTGCTGGCGTTCATTTGCCGGATGGGCTTCGAGCACCACGTGGCCATCGCCCTGGGCGAGGTGGCCGGCGCCATCGAGGACGCCTTCGAGACGTACTTCGGCTGGGAAACGTATAACCACGCGGGGTAGCGGTGTGCGGCATCACCACGCTGTCATCCCGAGCGATCGCAGCGAAAGGTTGTCATTTCGAGCGAGGTCGCCAAAGGCTACCGAGTCGAGAAATCTCGCCGTTCGGGAAAAGCGAGATTTCTCCGCTCGGGCCCTGCGGGCCCTCGGTCGAAATGACAGGTCGGACGTCCACGCCGCGCGAAAACCCCCTCCGCGCCGCGCGGAAATCGCCTCTCGCCGCCGCGCAAGAATCGTGCAATTTCCGGGAACCCGCCTCGCCAACGGGCGTCCAAACGGTATCATGGGGGGAGTCTGCCTGCGAACAGGGGGCGGGGGGCTGCCTCTCGCCTATCACTCACCGGAAAGGAGAAGGGTATGCGAATCTTGCGGAACCTGCTGTTGGCCGCGGCCGTGGCTGCGGTCGCCCTCGGCGCCTCGGCCGACGCCCGCGCGGCCCCGGCCGCCAAGGAGGGCGTGTCGCTGACCGTCTACAACCAGAACTTCGCCGTCGTCAAGGACGTCCGGAAACTCGACCTGCCCAAAGCGACCTCCGAAATCCGTTTCCGCGACGTCGCCAAACTCATCGACCCCACCAGCGTCTGCTTCAAGAGCCTGACCGACCCCGACGGCACCACCGTCCTGGAGCAGAACTACGAGTTCGACCTTGTCAGCGCCGACAAGGTCCTCGACAAGTACGTCGATAAGCCCCTGGCGGTCCTGACGAAGGACGGCAAACGCTTCGAGGGCACCCTGCTCTCCTTCGACAAGGCCCAACTCATCCTCCAGGGCGCGGCCAACCTCTTCATGATCCAGCGGGCCGACAACGTCCAGAACATCGAGTTCGGCGCCCTGCCCGAGGGCCTGCTGACCCGGCCCACCCTGGTGTGGCAGGTGGCCACCGGCAAACCGGGCGGGCATCTGGCCGAGGTCACCTACCAGACCACCGGCATGACGTGGCAGGCCGACTACTCCGTCATCGTCAACGCCGACGACACCGCCATGGACCTGTCCGGCTGGGTCACCGTCACCAACCAGTGCGGGGCCAAGTTCGCCGACGCCCGCCTGAAACTCCTCGCCGGCGACGTCCGCCGCGTCCAGCAGGACCCGCGCCAAATGGACATGATGGTCATGGAGCAGGCCGCCCGCGCCAAGGGCGGCGCCGGTGGCGGCTTCGAGGAAAAGGCCTTCTTCGAGTACCACCTCTACACCCTCGACCGACCCACCACCCTCAACGAAAACCAGATCAAGCAGGTGGAACTCCTCGCGGCCGGCGCCGTCCCCGTCACCAAACGCTACGTCTTCGAACCCCAGGGACGCTACGGCCACAAGCGCTACGGCGACCCCAACACCTACAAGGTCAACGTCTACATCGAGTTCAAGAACGACAAGGCGTCCAAACTCGGCATGCCCCTGCCCAAGGGCAAGGTCCGCACCTACAAGCGCGAC
>JADHXV010000099.1 GCA_016782785.1 Planctomycetota bacterium
CCCGTCATTCCCCCTCACCCTGTCCCTCTCCCACCAGGGGAGAGGGAGTGGAAAGAGCCTCCCGCCCTACGCCTCGGCCGTCTGAGGCGCCGCCCGGGCCGGCTTCGTGGGGTGCTTGACCATGGCGATGATGCCGGCGGCGACGAGGCACAGCACACCGCAGATCGTGAAGGCCAGCGGGAAGTTGCCGAGGTCGCCGAGGCGTCCGCCCAGGATCGGCCCGAAGATGCCGCCGATGCCGTACGCCAGGAACACCCACCCGTAGTTCTGGCCCACGTACTTCGTGCCGAACGTGTCGGCCGTGATGGTCGGGAAGAGGGCGAAGTTGCCGCCGAAGTTGAAACCGATGAGCGCCGCCCAGAGATAGAGCGGCACGGGCTGGCCGCCCATGAGCATGCCGGCCATCCACTGGAAGGTGATGACGAAGATGCCCTGGGTGCCCATCATGATGGCGATGGAGGCCCGGCGTCCGAGTTTGTCGCTGACCGTGCCCCAGATGATGCGCCCGAGGCCGTTGGCGAGGGCGAAGAAGACGCCCATCGCCAGGCTGGCGGCGGCGGAAGCGTCGGCCTTCTCGAACCCGGCGCCCTGGAGGGCGCTCATCGGGAAGAGTTTCATGAGGCCGATCGACATCAGGCCCGCGCTGGCGCCGAAGGCGAACGTCAGCAGAATCATGTAGAACTGCGGCGTGGTGAGCATCTCGCCGCTCGTGAAATCGACGGTCCCGGCGACGGGCTTCGCGCCCGCCTGGGCCGCCTCGGGCGGGCGGTAGCCCGCGGGCTTCCAGCCGTCGGGCGGGAAGACCATCCAGACGCTCCCGATGAGGACCATGACGAAATACGCGGCCCCGTAGATGATGAACGTTGTGGCCAGGCCGAGGGTCGCGATGAGCCGCCCCCCGCCCACCGGCCCCAGCGAATGGGCCAGCGTGATCCAGAGCGTCGCGCCGAAGCCGAACCCCGCCACCGCCAGACCCGTGATCAGGCCCTTCTTGTCGGGGAACCACCGCATGCCGACCGCGATGGGCACGACGTACGCCAGGCCGATGCCCGCACCGCCCACGAGACCGACGAAAACGAAGACGACGGGGAAACTCGTGGCGCCGAAGACCCCGGCCAGGGCGTAGCCGGCGCCGAGGAGGACACCGCCCGCCACGGCGAGGCGGCGCGGTCCGACCTTGGGCATCATGCGGCCCGCAAGAACCATGACGACGGCGAAGGCGGCCAGGCCGGCGGCGAAGACGGCCTGCGTCTGCGTCTTCGACCAGCCGGCGTCCGTCAGGGCCGGCGTGAACACGCTCCACGCGTAGATGGCGCCCAGGCAGAGTTGAATCAGGATCGCCCCGACCACCACCAGGTTGCGGTTCATGACCTTCCCATCACGCATGATTGACCTCCTCGGGTTCGGCGTTCGAAGGAGCAAAAGGGCGCCCCGGAAGGCGCTGCGGCGGGTGGGCCGGCACGCGGCTTCCGGGGCGCGAGTTTCACGTCGGCGTTCTCCGTGGTGTTATCCCTCGCGGCCCTCGATGAGGGCGTCCACGATGTGCGGGTCGGCCAGGGTGCTGGTGTCGCCCAGGGTGGCCTTGTCGGTGATGCCCTCGGCGATCTTGCGGAGGATGCGCCGCATGATCTTGCCGGAACGCGTCTTCGGCAGCGCCGGGGTGAACTGGATGCGGTCGGGCGTGGCGATGGGGCCGATCTCTTTGCGCACGTGCCTGACGAGTTCCTTGCGGAGGTCGTCGCTGGGCTCGACGCCCTCGACCAGCGTCACGAAAGCGTAGAGGCCCTGGCCCTTGATGTCGTGCGGCATGGGGGCGACGGCGGCCTCGGCCACCTTGTCGTGGGACACCAGGGCGCTTTCGACCTCGGCCGTCCCGATGCGGTGCCCGGAGACGTTGACGACGTCGTCGATGCGGCCCATGAGCCAGTAGTCGCCGTCCTCGTCGACGCGGCAGCCGTCGCCGGTGAAGTAGAGGTCCTTGTACATGGTGAAATACGTCTCAACGAAGCGGTCGTGGTCGCCCCACATGGTGCGCATCATGCCGGGCCAGGGCTTCTTGATGCAGAGTTTTCCGCCCTCGTTGACGGCGCACTCGGTGCCGTCGTCGCGCAGAACGACGGGCTCGACGCCGAAGAACGCCCGGCTGGCGCTGCCCGGCTTCAGGGTGTGGGCGCCCGGCAGGGGCGTAATCAGGATGCCGCCCGTCTCGGTCTGCCACCACGTGTCGACGATGGGCCGCTTGCCCTTGCCGACCTTCTGGTGGTACCATATCCAGGCCTCGGGGTTGATCGGCTCGCCCACCGAACCGAGGATCCGCAGGCTCGACATGTCGTACTTGGCCGGCCACTCGTCGCCCTGGCGGATCAGGGCACGGATGGCCGTGGGCGCCGTGTAGAACTGCGTGATCTTGAACTTGTCGATCATGTGCCAGTACCGGCCGGCGTCGGGGTAGAGCGGCGTCGACTCGAACATGACGCCGGTCGAGCCGTTCGCGAGCGGGCCGTACACGATGTAACTGTGCCCCGTGACCCAGCCGATGTCGGCCGCACAGCAGTAGATATCTTCATCATGCACGTCGAAGATGACCTTGTGCGTCAGCGTCACGTGCATCAGGTACCCGCCGGTGGTGTGGACGACGCCCTTGGGCTTGCCCGTCGAGCCCGAGGTGTAGAGGATGAAGAGCGGGTCATCGGCGTCCATGACCTCGGCTTCGCACGTGGGGCTCGCCTTGGCCATGAGGGTCTCGTAGGCGAGGTCGCGGCCGTCCTGCATGGGCGCGGCCTCGTCGTTGCGGGCGATGACAATGACCTTCTCGATGGACGGCGTGCTGGCCAGGGCCTCGTCGGCGATGGCCTTCAGGTGGATGCTCTTGCCCGCCCGCCGCGACACGTTCGCCGTAATCAGGATCTTGCAGGCCGAATCGTTGATCCGGCCGCGCAGCGCGTCGGCGCTGAAGCCCCCGAACACCACCGAGTGGATGGCCCCGATGCGGGCGCACGCCAGCATGACGACCGGCAGTTCCGGGGTCATGCCCAGGTAGATGCACACCCGGTCGCCCTTCTCCACGCCGAGCGACTTCAGCACGTTGGCAAATCGGCATACCTGCTCGTACAGTTCCTTGTAGGTGACCTGGCTGTCCTCGTCGGGTTCGTCGCCCTGCCAGATGAGCGCCACCTTATTCTCGCGCTCGGTGCCCATGTGCCGGTCCAGGCAGTTCGTGGAGACGTTCAACTGCCCGTCGGCGAACCAGGTGTGCTCGATGATCCGGCGTTCGGTGTCCCAGGTGTACTCGCAGGCCTTGGTCGGCTTCTTGAACCAGTGGAGCGTTTCGGCCTGCTCCAGCCAGAAGCCGTCCGGGTCGTTGATGCTGCGGTCGTACATCTCCTGGTACTCGTCGAAGGACCCGATGAATGCCTTCTCGGCCACGTCGGCCGGAGGCGGGAAGGTCCGCTTCTCCGTCATGAACGATTCCATCGCTTTGCTTTCAGCCATCGGCTGCCCGCTCCTTTCTGTGGTCAACACCGGTTCGGGTGAATGCATCGTCGCCATCTGCAACATCCCCCGCCCCGTATCGGAGGCGCAGACCGAGCGCTCCATCCGGGGTGGGGTCCGGTATTCTGCAAACGGGCGCGTGGGGTGTCAACAAAAAACCCCGTTGCCCCCCGTGCCACGGCCGGTCTTGTCCGGCCGTGCGATCGCCGCAGAAGAACACACGGCGGGACAAGACCCGCCGTGGCACACCGATCGAGACGCCGCTCGTACACGCACAACGCCTACTTCACGATCTTCAGAATCTCCTTGAACCGCGGACCCTCGGCCACCGCCAGCATCTCGAAGAGCGCCGTCTCGACACTCGTCACCTCGGCGCCGGCCGCCTGTATCTTCGTCAGGCCGATGTCGCGGTTCCGCACCGACCGCGACGAGACCGCGTCGGCCACCACGTGCACCTCGTACCCGCGGGCCAGCAGGTCGCGGGCCGTCTGGTACACGCAGACGTGCGTCTCGATGCCCGCGAGCAGGACCTGCCGGCGGCCGGCGGCCTCCAGGGCCGCGACGAACGCCGCCTCGCCGCAGCAACTGAATGCCGTCTTCGGAATCGCTTCGGCCGGCAGCAGCGGACGGATCTCGTCGACCGTGGGGCCGAGACCGGCCGGATTCTGCTCGGTCGCAATCACGGGCACCTCCAGCACCGCGGCCCCGCGGACGAGGCGCGCGACGCGGTCGAACAGGTCCTCGGCCTCGTGCATCAGGCGCGCCAGTTTCCCCTGCACGTCGACGACCACGAGGACGGCGTTATCGCATGTCAACACAGCCATCTCCTTGTTCGCCGCGCCCTCGAGCCGGGTGCGGAAGCACCCGGTCACGCAGGATGGGCATGGTACGTGCCTCGGCAGCACAACGTAACCCGCCGCTTCCGCGGCGGGCTCGGGCGCAGCGCTCACGCGCGCCTACGGCGGCCCGCGTCGCTCCAGTTCCGCGCGCATCGCGTCGGGCGTGGCAGCGGCGTCCACGTCCACCAGGATAACCGGAACGCCGCACGCCGCATAGTGCGCCAGGAGCGGTTCGGTCCGCTCGCGATAGACGGCCAGTTTGCGGCGGAGGCGGGCGGGGTCGTCGTCGTCGCGTTCGGCCCGGTCGCCGCCCGGGTCGCGGCGGATGCGCGCCCGGACCGCCTCGTCCGGGCACGCGAGGTGGACGACGGCCCGCATGCGGACGAGCCGGTCCATCCGCTCGGCCTGCCCCGTGTGCCGCGGCAGACCGTTCAGGACAATAAGTGGGTCCCCGACCGGTGGCCGCGCGGCGGCCTTCCCAGGCCGCCGCGGTTCTTGGGCGCGTGGCGGCCTGGGAAGGCCACCACGCGGGGGCGGCTGCAACCGCGCGAGGAACGCGCCGAAGAGCCGCTCGGCCATCGGCCAGTGCTCGTCCTCCAGCAGGGCGCCCTTTCGCAGCAGCAACGCCAGCAGCGCGCACTGCCCGGGCGCCAGGCCCCACGCGCCCTCGCCGACGACGCAGGCGCGGACGACGCGGCCGAAATCGAAGTGCCGGCACGCCCTGCCCCACAGGCCGCCGGCCTGGAGGGCGTCGCCCAGCGGCGTCTTGCCGGCGGCCGTCGGCCCCACCAGGAGCACGGCCTGGGGCCGGTCGGCGGCGGCGGCGGGTTGTTCGCGGTCGGGCGATGCCATGGGCGAGGCATTATACGGGTCGGAAAAAGGTTCCAGGAGTCTTTTTCGAAACCATGCCGCGCTCCCGCGTGGTGGCCTTCCCAGGCCACCACGCCCTCCATGGCCGCAAGATCCGCGGCGGCCTGGGAAGGCCGCCGCGCGGGAAGTTGTATTCGCCGCCGCGCGACGCCCTCCCGACCCGCCGCGCGACGCCCTCCCGACCCGCCGCGATGTTCGCGCCAGTGGCGCCGGGAATCACGCTTGAAATCGCCGGCCAATCCGGGACAATCACAGCGATGGCAAAGAGACGAGCGGCGTTTCTCCATTCGGCCGAGATCGAGGGGTATCACTACCCTCCCGACTGCCCGTTCAAGACCGAGCGGGCCGGCATGACCCGCCGCATCCTGGACGGCATGGGCCTGTTGGACGGGCCGGACCGGGCCGAGGTCGGCTTCCAGGCCGCCCCGCGGGCCGTCCTCGAACGCTTCCACACCGCCCGGTACCTGGACACGATGCAGCGGACGGCCGCCGGCGACCTGGACGTGGCGGGCCTGGGCATGGGCTTCGGCCAGCCGGAGGTCCCGGTCTTCCGGGAGATGGTCGAGTACGCGGCCCTGGCGTGCGGGGCCACGCTCCGCGGGGCCGACCTCCTCCTCGACGGCGAGGCCGATGTCGCCTTCAACCCGTCGGGCGGGTACCATCACGCTCGGCCGGAGGCGGCCGCCGGCTTCTGCTACATGAACGACGTGGCCCTGGCGTGCCTGGCCCTGGCCGAGCGGGTCGACCGCGTGCTCTTTCTCGACGTCGACGTGCATCACAGCGACGGCGTCCAGGACGCGTTCTACGACCGGCGGGACGTGATGACGCTCTCGTTCCACGAGACGGGCGACGCCCTCTTCCCCGGCACGGGGTACCCGCGGGAAATCGGGACGGGCGACGGCGAAGGCTACAGCGTCAACGTGCCCCTGCCGCCGGGCACCTATGACGATGCGTACCTGCGTGCGTTCGAGGCCGTGGCCCCGCCGCTCGTCGGGGCGTTCGACCCGGACGTGATCGTGTACGAGGTGGGGGCCGACGGCCTCGCGGGCGATCCGCTGGCCGACCTCGCCCTCACGAACAACACCTACGCCGAGGTCACGCGACAGGTGATGGCGTTCGGCAAGCCGGTCCTGGCCACCGGCGGCGGCGGGTATCATCCGGAGAACACCGCCCGGGCGTGGGCCCTGGTCTGGAGCGTCCTGGCGGGCGAGCACGCCCAGGACACCCTCCGGGTGGGCCTGGGCGGCGTCCTGCTCGAATCCACCGACTGGCAGGGCGGCCTCAGGGACCGGGCCCTGGTGACCACCGACGCCCAGCGGGCGGCCGTGGACGGCGCCGTCGAGCGGACGATCGACGAGGTCCGCCGCCGGGTGTTTCCCTTCCACGGACTCTAAGGCCGCACAGAGAACGGACAAACCATGGACGACCCGCGCGACATCGCCAGCCTCGACCGCCTCTTTAACCCCGCGTCGGTCGCGGTCATCGGGGCCTCGCGCGAGCCGCACAAGACCGGCCACGAGATTCTCGCGAGCCTCATCCGCGGCGGCTTCGAGGGCAAAATCTGGCCCGTCAACCCCAAGGCCGACGAAATCGAGGGGCTGGCGTGCTACCCGGACCTCACGAGCATCGGCCAGGCGCCCGACCTGGCCGTCATCGTCGTCCCGAAGCCGCTCGTGAAGGGCGTGGTGGAGGAATGCGCGCGGGTGGGGACGAAGTCGGCAATCATCGTCACGGCCGGCTTCAAGGAGACGAGCGAGGAAGGCGAGCGGCTGGAGCGCGAGATCCTGCGTACGGCCCAGCGGGCGGGGCTGCGGCTCATCGGGCCCAATTGCCTCGGCATCATGGTGCCGAAGAACAAACTCAACGCCTCGTTCGGCGGCGACCTGCCGGAGCCGGGCGTCATCGGCTACTTCTCGCAGTCGGGCTCGCTGCTGGCCAGCATCGTCGACATGGCCCGGGCCGAAGGCATCGGCTTTTCCAAATGCGTCAGCATGGGCAACAAGGCCGACATCGGCGAACTGGAACTGCTGCGCTACTTCGGCCGCGACGACGACACCCGCGTCATCGCCGGATACCTGGAGACGATCACCGACGGCGACGCGTTCGTGCGCGAGGCGGAACGCATCTCGCGCACCAAGCCGATCCTCCTGATGAAGGCCGGCGAAACCGGCGCGGGGCGCGAGGCCGCCTCCAGCCACACCGGCCGGCTGGCCGGGACGCAGCAGGCGTTCGAGGTGGTCTTCGAGCGGGCGGGGATCATCCGGTGCGAGTCGATCCGCCGGCAGTTCGACTACGCCCGGGCGCTGGCCGACCAACCCCTGCCCGCCGGCCAGCGCGTGGCCGTCATCGCCAACGCCGGCGGACCCGGCATCATGGCCGCCGACGCCCTCGAAGGCGAGGGCCTGACCCTGGCCCGCCTGGCCGACGAGACGCAGGCGCGGCTTCGCGAGCGGCTGCCCAACGCCGCCAACCTGGCCAACCCCATCGACGTTCTCGGCGACGCATTGGCCGATGTCTATGAGTTCGCGCTCGGGCAGGCGCTGGCGGACGCAAACGTCGACGCGGTGCTGGCCATCCTTTCGCCGCACGCCATGACCGAGTGCGACGCCACCGCCGAGGCCGTGGTCCGCGTGGCCCGAGAGGCGCGCGGCAAGCCGATCGTGGCGTGTTTCCTGGGGGCCGGCCGCGTGGCCCGGGCCGTCGAGATCCTGCACCGAGGCCGCATCCCGCAGTACGAGTCGCCGGAAAGCGCGGTGGCGGCCCTGCGGATCATGGCCAAGGTCAACCGCTGGCGGAACCGCCCCAAACGCATCGTCCGCTTGTTCCCGGTCAACCGGCGGAAGGTGGAGCAGGTCATCAACCGGACGCTGCGCCGCGGGCAGAGCGAAATCAGCGAGATGGACGCCAGCGACATCCTGGAGGCGTACGGCTTCGTGACGCCTCGCGGCCAGGTGGCCGCCAGCGCCGATCAGGCCGCCAACTTCGCCGACCAGATCGGGTACCCGGTGGTCCTGAAGATCTGGTCGCCCGACATTCTGCACAAGACCGACGTGGACGGCGTCAAGCAGGGCCTGGCGGGCCGGCAGGACGTCATGGACGCCTTCGACCTGATGATGTACCGCATTCCGAAGAAGCGGCCGGACGCCGACATCCTGGGCGTGCTGGTCCAGGAAACGGTTGCGGGCGGCTCGGAGGTGTACCTGGGGATGCAGCGGGACCCGCGGTTCGGGCCGCTCATGATGTTCGGCATGGGCGGGATCATGGTCGAGACGCTGCGCGACGTGGCGTTTCACCTGGCGCCGCTGACGGCCGAGGAGGCCCGCGAGATGCTGGCCTCGACGCGCACGTACCAGTTGCTGCGCGACACGGAGGACGAGGGGCGTCCGGCGGTGGACCTGGACGCCCTGGCCGAGGGGCTCCAGCGGCTCAGCCAGTTGGTGACCGAGTTTCCGCAGATTCAAGAGATGCAGATTACGCCATACGTTGTAGGTCCGGAGGGGACCCAGCCGATCGCCGTCGACGCCCGCATCCGCGTGGCCGAGGCGTAGGGACGGCGCGGGGCGCTATCCCGTGCGGCGCCACACTTAGCCGCCGGGCTTGCCCGGCGCGTGCCGTCAATGAAGGGACGCATCATGGCGGAATTCAACTGGCAGGAGAAGTACAAGGACCGTATCGGCACGGCCGCCGAGGCCATGAAACTCATCAAGGCCGGCAACAGCATCTTCATCGGCACGGCCTGCGCGCAGCCGCAGCACCTCGTCAACGCCCTGGTGGAGCACGGCAAGCACATCACGGACGCCCACATCGTCCACCTGCTGACGATGGGGTCGGCCCCGTACGCCGACAAGGAGTTCCACGGCAAGTTCAAGTTGAACTCGCTTTTCGTGGCCGACAACGTCCGCCACGCGCTGGACCAGGGCATCGGCGACTACACGCCGATCTTTCTGTCGGACATTCCGCGCGAGTTCGACTCGGGGCGCATCCCCATCGACGCGGCGCTGGTGAGCGTGTCGCCGCCCGACGCGAGCGGCCTGTGCAGCCTGGGCGTGTCGGTGGACATCGTGAAGTCGGCCGTCGCCAACGCGCGGTACGTCATCGCCCAGGTCAACGCCTGCATGCCGCGGACGCTGGGCGATTCGTTCCTGCACGTGGGGCAGATCGACATGATGGTGCCCTGCGACGAGCCGGTCATCACCGTGCCGATCCACGAGCCCGACGAGACGCTGCGCAAGATCGGGCAGAACATCGCCCGGCTGGTGGACGACGGGAGCACGATCGAGTGCGGCATCGGGCGCATCCCGCAGGCCCTGGCCGAGTTCCTCCGCGACAAGAAGGAACTGGGCGTCCACACCGAGATGTTCAGCGACTGGATTATCGACCTGGTGGACTGCGGCGCCATCACCTGCGCCAAGAAGAACATCAACCACGGCAAGGTCATCGCCAGTTTCTGCATGGGCTCGCAGCGCTTGTATGAGTATATCGACAATAATCCGTTCTTCGAATTTCGCCCCACCGAGTACGTGAACGACCCGTTCGTCATCAGCCAGCACGACAAGATGATCGCCATCAACGTGGGGCTGGAGGTGGACCTGACGGGCCAGGTGTGCAGCGACTCGCTGGGGTACCGGTTCTACAGCGGCATCGGCGGGCAGGTGGATTTCATCCGCGGCGCCGCCCGCAGCCGCGAGGGCAAGCCCATCATCGCCCTGCCGTCGACGGCCCGCGGCGGCGAGGTCTCGCGCATCGTCCCGCACCTCACCGAAGGCGCCGGCGTCGTCACGACTCGCGGCGACGTGCACTACGTGGTCACCGAGTACGGCGTGGCGTACCTGCACGGCAAAAGCATCCGCGAGCGGGTGCTGGCGCTGATTAACATTGCGCACCCGAAGTTCCGCCAGCGGCTCATCCAGTTCGCCAAGCAGCAGCGGTACCTGCCCGAGGACCAGGTGGAACTGGCGTGGGAGCACATCCGCTACCCGGAGGAACTGGAGCGGTACGAGACGCTGCGCGACGGCACGCAGGTGTTCTTCCGGCCCGTCAAGCCCGCGGACGAGCCCGCCCTCTCGGACATGCTCTACTCGCTGAGCACCGAATCGGTCCGGACGCGGTTCTTCGTGGCCACGGCCCGGTTCCCGCACAAGGATGTGCAGAAACTTACGAATATCGATTACCAGGATGAACTGGCGATCGTGGGCGTGGTGCCGGGGCCCGGCGAGGAGACGATCGTCGCCATCGCCCAGTACTTCGTGGAGCCCCGGACGCAGGAGGCCGAGATCGCCTTCATCGTCCACGACGAGTGGCAAGCCAAGGGCATGGGGAGCCTGCTGCTGGATTACATGGTCCAGATCGGCCGCCAGCGGGGCGTCAAGCGGTTCGTCGCCCGCGTCCTGCCGGCCAACAAGGCCATGCTGGCCGTCTTCTACAACAGCGGGTA
>JADHXV010000100.1 GCA_016782785.1 Planctomycetota bacterium
ACCTTGCGGGCCACCAGGCCCACGAGGACGAACAGAAACGCGGCCGCGAACTGCCAGATCGCGATGTCCAGCACCTGGTACCGCGCCCACTCGGGCACGTACCGCTCCAGGAGCGCGGGGTTGGGGATGGCCAACGTCTGCGGCGAGCCGGACTCGCCGGCACCGGGCTCGGCAGCCGTAGCGGCGGATGCGGATGCATCGGCGGATTCGTCGGGCGCAGACGCAGCAGCCGATTCGACCGGCGCCCGGGCGCCCGCCGGCTCACCCGCCAGCAATTCGGTCACCAGCGCCCAGGCCAGCAGCGCAATCGGCACCACCAACACCAGGCGCGCCAGCCATTCGATCCGGCGTTCGCGCATGGGGGTTCCCTCCTTACACTCCGTCGCAACAGCCAGTCTACCCGACGCCGGGCGACCGGTGCAAAGGAAACCGCAGGGCCGCCGGGCCGGTCCCCGCCGCCGCACCGCGTGCCGACGGTCCGGTGCCGATGGATTTCCGAACGAACATCCATCGGCCTTCATCCAAGGTTCCCCTCGCATTGGCGCGGGCGGGCGGCTATGCTGAAGGATAGGTGCGGGCGGGCGCCGCCGCGACGGGGCGCCGTCCCGGCCCCGCGCTCCAGCGTTCCGGCACAAGGAGGACGAGTCATGGCCCTTCGGATCTCGCAGGTGGAGGTGTGGGCGGCAGCACTCGAGGACAGGCCGGGCGCGGCCGCCGAAAAACTGGACGCCTTGGCCGAGGCGGGCGCCAACCTCGAATTCATCGTCGCTCGGCGAACACCCAAGAAAGGCGGCGGCGTGCTGTACGTCACGCCTGTCCTCGGCAAGGATGTGCGCAAGGCGGCCGAGTCGGCCGGCTTCGCCGTGGCCGAGGGACTCCACTCGGTCCGCGTCGACGGCCGCGACGAGGTCGGCGTGGGCGCCCGCATGACCGGCGCGCTGGCCGAGGCGGGCATCAACATGCGCGGCATCTCGGCCGCCGCCATCGGCGACCAGGCCGTGTGGTACCTGGCGTTCGACTCGGAAGAAGACGCCGGCCGGGCCGTGCAGATGCTCCGCGGCCTCGACGCCTCCTGACGCGGCGCCGGCGACGCACCGCCGGACGGATCGGAGCGACCGTCTGCCGCCGCACGGCGGCCAAAGAGACTCTTGCTGGAAGCGAACGATGACCATAGCACAGCGTCTATTGCGGCTCGTGCTCCGCGTCACGGGCGCCGCCCTTCTGCTGGCCGCCCCGTTCGTCTTCGTGCCTCGGACCTGGCACGCCGCCATCCACGAGCGGCTCGGGTTCGGGCCGTACCCCGACGGGCCGGTCATCGACTACCTGGTCCGGTCGGTGTCGGCGATGTACGTGCTGAGCGGCCTGTTCTGCTGGCTCGTGACGACCGACCTGCGGCGCTACGGGCCGACGATTATCTTCCTGGGGGCGGCGAGCGTGGCGTTCGGCATCCTGATGACCGCCGTCGACGCCCTGCTCGGCCTGCCGTGGTGGTGGCTGGCGGGCGAAGGGCCGCCGGCCGTCGTTCTGGGCGTCATCCTCATTCTGTTGGAACGTGCCGCCAACCGGCCGGCGACCGACGGCCCCGCGGCGCCCGAGTAGCCCTATAACACAACTTTCCGCGCGGTGGGTCTCCTGACTCGCCGCGCGCGGCCAGCCCCGTTCCCGCAGGCCGATTTTTCTGGAACTTCCCACCCATTTCGCGGTCTGATGGTGTGTCCAAACACGCAGACGGTGCAGGTGTGCGCAGAGCAAACAGGCAGCCCGGTGTGGCGCGAGCGTGGCTGGCGGCCGCGGTGGTGGTTGTGTCGGCCGCGGTGGCCGCGGCGGCGTCCGCCGTCCCGACCGACGACCTCGCCCGCGAAATCCTTCGCCGCGTCCCGGAGTGGCCGGGCGCCCAGGTCGAAATCCCCCTCGGCGTTTACGAGGAGTTCGTCCGGTTCCAGCAGAAAGGTCCGACCCCGCCGCAGCCGCCCGAGGTCGCCTGGATCGAGCGGGTGTCGTACCGGTTCGCGCTGGGCGAGGAGGAGACCACGATCACCGTCGTCTTCGACGCGGTCGGCCTGCCCGGCGAGGGCACGCGGTCGGTCCGGCTCGTGCCGGCCACGTACCCGTGGGAGATCACGTGCCGCAACGCCCAGCCCCACACGGTCCGCCGCGGCGATGACGGCTGGTTCCATTTCGACATGGGCACGGCGGCGCCGTACCGCGTCGTCGCGACGGCCACGGTCAAGCCGCAGACGGCAGGCGACGTGCGCCGCCTGGAGTTCGCCACCGCCCCCGCGGCATGGAGCACGGGCGAGGTCGAGTCCGATGCCGCCTGGGACGTCCGTTTCTCGCGCTCGCCTCTGCCCGTGATCGGCACGGCAAAGGGCACGCAGGGCACGGTCGGCCTGGCGCCGGGCGACCGCCTGGAGGTCACCTGGCAGCCGCCGCGGCCGGAGGTCGACCGCGCGGCCCAGGTCGAAACCGAGACCCACGTCGGCTGGACCCTGGCCGACGGCGTCCACGAGGTCCAGGCAATCCTCGACCTGTGGCTCTGGGGCGGGACGGTCGAGCAGTTGGACCTGGCCCTGCCCGCCGGGGCCGACCGCGTACAGGTCACAGGGCCGGACGTCCGCGAGGTCCGCCTCGAAGGCACGGTGGCCCGCGTGTTCCTACGCGGCCCGGTCCGGCAGCGGACGCGGCTGGCGGTGGCGTTCGAGGCGCCGAGGCCGGCGAGCGGACGGATGACGCTGCCGGCGCTGGGCGTCGTCGGCGCCCGGCAGCGCGGCGGGACGCTGGCCATCGCGGGCGGCAGCGGGGGCGTCCTCCTGGAGATGGACTCGCCGGGCCTTCAGCCGACGGCCCTTTATGACCTGCCCGGCGCCACCCGGGCCCTGCTCTCGGCCCCTCCCGTCTACGCTTACACGCTCTCCGGGCCGTGGGAGGCGCGGGTGGACCTCGTCGGCATGGCCGAGTTCCCGGTCCGTGAAACGCTTATCGACTCGGCCCTGGTGACGGTCCTCTACCGCCCGGACGGGCAGATCATGACGAAGGCGGTGTACCAGGTCCGGAACCGGGCCCAGCAGTTCATGACGGTGGACCTGCCGGCGGGGGCGCACCTGGTGGTGGTCCGCGTGTCGGAGGAACAGACGAACCCGGTCCGCGGGGCCGGGTCGGCGATTCTCGTGCCGCTGGAGAAGAGCGTCCTGACGACGGCGGGGCTCGTGAGTTTCCCGGTGGAACTCGTGTACGTGATGCGGTCGGAACCGCTGGCGCGGAAGGGCCGGTTCCGCCTGCCCCTGCCGCGCACCGACCTGCCGGTCGCCTACGCGCGGTGCGCGCTGATGCTGCCCGAGGGGATGCACGCGCGGTCCTGGAGCGGCCCGCTTCGGCCGGCCGAGGCGTGGTCGAGCGAGACGGCGGAACTGGAGTTCGAGTACGGCCGCGGGCACCTGGCCAAGGCGCCCCGCGTGCCGCCGCCCGAACCGACGACCGCTCCGGAGCCGCCGACCGAGAAGCCGCTCGTCGTCAAACCGCCGAAGGGCCCGGGTATCCTGGAGGCGCTGGCCGGCCTCTTCCGCAAGGACGCCCCGAAGTATAATGCGGTGATACTACGTCGCGGAAGCGCGGAATCCGAACGGCCGCAAAGCCGGACCGAACAGGAAACCCGGCCGACGGAAGCGGAGTCGGACAGAGAGTCCCTGGCAATCATGGCGCCCGCGGAACCGCCCACCGGCCAGCCGCCGCCCGCCCTCCAGCCCCAGGCGCCCGAGGCCACGACCGCCACTCCGCCCGCCCCGGACATGCCCGAGCCGCTGGACCAGCAGCACGAGGCCCTTCTGGCCAAAAACCTCTACCGGGCCGGCGTCTCGTTCTATCAGCGGAACGACTACGACAAGGCCCGCGAAATGTTCGAGCAGGCGGCTGCGGTCGCCCCGAACTCGGTCGAGGCCGGCAACGCCCTGAAATTCCTCGGCAACATCGACGTGGCCCAGGGCAAGGGCGAGTCGCGGTCCTCGGGCGAGCGCGGCCAGAAGGCCGCCGCCAAGGCCATCCAGTTGACCCAGCAGGAGGCCAACGTCGACCTGCGCCAGCGGCAGCAGGACCTCCTGGCCCAGGCCCGCGAGGCCCAGCGCCGCGGCGACGAGCAGCAGGCCGAGGCCGCCTACCGCGTGGCCGTCAACCTCTCCGGCGAACTCCAGCAGCGCGGCGAAGAGGCTCGCGAGCAGGGCGCCCTGGTGCGCGATGCCGAGAAGTTCCTCGCCGAGCGCCAGGAGCACCGCGAATCGGTCTCGAGGGAGATCGAGTCCTTGAAGGGGGCGGTCGAGGAACTCAAGGACAAGTATGCCAACGTCGCCGGCAAGGAGACCGCCGACGCCGTCAGCGCCGTCATCCTGGGCGACGTGCCGGCCACCGGCAGCCTGTTCACACGCGAAAGCGGCGCCCGGCCCGGCCCCGTCACGGAAGATGCCTCGCAGCCCGCACCGCAGGTCCAACTCGGCAAGGCCCTGGCCGAGCAGCAGGTGACCCTGGGCGGCCGCGGGCGCGCGCCGGAATTCGGCGGCCAGGCGCCTGCGTTCGACACCGGTGACGACGTGCAAACCCTCGCAACGCTCCAGAAACAGGTCCGGGAACTGCGCGACGCCCTCTCGCACGTCGAGGGCAAGGTGGCGTGGCACGAAGGCGAACGCCCGGGGGGCGAGAAGCCCCGCGACGTCGATGCCGACGGCGTCTTCGACCTCACGCTGACCCCGGAATTGAAGGAACGCGTCGCCGACCGCGCCAAGGCCCTCCAGGACGAGGCCAAGCGGGTCACCACGCTGGCTCGCGAAGGCCGCCTGGCCGAGGCCGAGCAACTGGCCGAACGCCTCGAGAAGGAGGCCCAGGTCACGGCCGGTGCGGCCAGCGTCCTCACGGGCAAGGAGTACGTCCTGGAGACGCCCGAGCAGCCGCCGGCCGGTCACATAACCTTCAGTGCCGGCGGCACGCTGACGCTCGGCGAGGCCGTCCGCAACGCCCGGACTTTGGAGCGGCAACCGATTGTCGCCGGCTTTGGAGCCTCCCCCCGTGCCGGGGCTGGCACACTGACACTCGCGGACCGTGGCGAACGGGAAGACAAACTCGCCCAACTCTGGCAGCGGGCCACGGACCTCCGCCGACAGATGCTGTTCGCCGACGCCATCGTCGTCCTCAACCAGGTGCTGGCGGTCGACCCGACCGACGAACGGGCCGCCCGTTGGCGCGAAGACCTGTCGTACCTGGAAGCCCAGGCACGGCAGGCCGACGTCCGCCAACCCCCCGATCGCGGCAAGATCGTGAAGAGTGAGTCCTATTACACCACCCGAGAAGACATCCAGCCCGGCGAACGCATGCCCGCCGAAGCCGGCACCCTGCGGTATCCCTCGGTGCGGGTGCAGGACGGGAAGGACCTCCCCGAGTCCAGGCAGGACTTCCCGAGGGCCGTCGCGCCCGAGCCGGACTTCGGCAACGAGGCGCCCCGGTTCGCGGTGGGCGACGTGACACAGCAGGCGGCACGGGCCGAGCCGCCCTTGCCCAAGGCGGAAGCGGACGACGTCCAGACGGCCCTGGACGAGGTCGCCAAGGTCCGCCGCGAACTCCAGACCCAGGCCCGTGAACTCGACGAGGTCAAGTTCAACCTGAACAACATCGCCGGCGACGAGGACGGCCGGCGGCTGGCCGAGTTCGTCGCGTCCAACTACTCCTGGGCCCTGAACGCTCCCGCCCATGCGACGCAGGACGCGATGAGCCGAGACGATTACAGTCTCATTTCGCCCGGCGCAGACCGGCTCCGCGGTTGGATTGGTCCCGGAAACGACTCGGACATCGCGAACTTTGTTGGCTTCGCCGGCCAGCCGTCCGTCCTGGTCGCCTTCGAGGCCGGCACGAACGCCCTGGTCGTGGCCAACGACCCGGTCGCGGTCGACCGCCTGCGCGAGGTGCTCGACCGCCTGCGCCAGAACCTGGGCCAGCGCGTGGGCGTGGCGTCGCGGAACGTCTTCGTCGACGCCGGCGCGGCCCGGGCCGCCGGCATCCGATGGGAGACCGGCGCGAACAACGTCCGCTACGCCGTCATCAACGAGGGGCAACTGCTGGCGATGATGGACATCGAGCAGCGGGCGCCCTCGGCCGCCGGCGGGGCGGGACTCGTGCGCGATGCGCGGCAGGAGGCGATCGTCGGCACCGACGCCCTCCTCGCCAACAGCCTGCCCGTCACCGTCAGCCGGGCCGCCGACGAGGCCAACACCCTGACGTACGCCGGCAACACCCTGGAGGTGGCCCACGAGGATTATCTACTGGTCGATAACGATGGATTCCTGACGGCCGTCAAGAGCGGCCGCATGCAGCACTGGTCGGTCGAGACCGAGCCGGTGCGGTTCCCCGGCGTGCCGGCCGCCGTCGTCGTGCCCGCCGTCGGGCAGACCCTCAAGTTCGAAAAGACGTTGCTCGACCCGAGCGACGCCCCGAACCTGGAAGCCGAGTACACGTGGGAAGGAGAGACGCGATGAGACACGTCACATGGACCCTGATGGTGGCCGCGTTGGCGGCGATGCTGCTTGCCGGCCCCGCGGCGCCGGCGGCCGAACCGCAGGCCCCGGCCGAACCCGCTGCCGATGGCGAGAACAAGGTCACCCTGTCGTGGGAGAAGTTCAAGGCGGTGACCGGCCTCTCGGAGGACGACCTCAAGGCCCGCGAGGCCGGGTCGTTCACCCTGGCCTGGGACGAGGTCGAGGACCTCCTCGGCATCAAGATCGAGAAGGTGGGCCAGGCGAAGGTCCGGATCCCGTGGCAAGAGTTCAAGGCCCTGCTGCTCTGGAGCATCGAGCAGAAGAAGCCGAAGGCCCCGCCCCCGCCGGCCGACTATACCGTCACCAGCGCCGAGTACGCCGGCACGCTCACCAAGGACGGGGCCGTCTTCAAGGCCACCTTCAAGATCTCCATCCTCCGGGAGGAGCAGTGGAAGGTCATCCCGCTCTTGCCGGCCACGGTGGCCATCCAGGAGGTCACGGTCCCCCAGGGCGCCCATATCCGCCTGGCCGACAACCATTACCAGTTGATGACCGCGGCCGCGCCCGGCGACATCCAGGTCGACGTCACCTTCGCCGTGGCCGTCCGCGAAGAGGCCGGCACGCTCTCGCTCGTGTTCGACCGCGTGCCGTCCAGCACGTGCCTGCTGGACCTGACGGTGGCGCAGACGGGCGTCGATATCCAGGTGGCGGGGGCCCAATCGGTCGTCAAGAAGGAGGAGGCCGCCGCCACGCGCGTGGCGGCCGCCCTGCCCGCCCAGGGGCCGGTCCAGTTGTCGTGGGAACGGGCCATCCCCGAGGCCGAGAAGGTCCCGCCCAAACTCTACGCCGAAACGCAGACCCTGGTGGCCGTCGGCGACGGCATCCTCATCGGGCGCGAACGCATCAACTTCAACATCCTGCACACGGGCGTCCGCGTGCTGAAACTCGCCATGCCCAAGGGCGTCAGCATCCTGGAGGTCCGCGGCGACCGCGTCCGCGACTGGCGCGTGACGGACGGGGAGTTGACCGTGGCGCTGGCGTCCGAGGTTATCGGCGACTACGCCCTGAACGTCACGTACGAGCAGGCCGGCATGCCGGACGCCTCGGCCGTGTCGCTGCCCGTCCTCCGGGCGGCCGACGTGGTCCGCGAGAAGGGGCACATCGGCGTGGTGGCCCTGGCGAACGTGGAACTGTCGGCCCCGCGCCTGACGGGGGCCACCGCCATCGACGTCCGCGAACTGCCGCCGGAACTGCTCGCCATGACCAGCCAGCCCATCCTGCTGGCCTACCGCTACGTGGCCGAGGCGTTCGACATCCCCCTGGCCATCAAAAAGCATGAAGATGTAGACGTGCTTGTGACCATCATCGACTCGGCCGTCGTCACCACGATGCAGACGATGGACGGCCGGCGGATCACCAAGATCCTCTACAACGTCCGCAACAACCGCAAGCAGTTCCTGCGCCTGGCCATGCCGGAGGGCGTGGAGATCTGGTCGGCCAGCGTCAGCGGGAAGGCCGTCCGCCCGGCCCGCGACGAGGCCGGCCGCATCCTGCTGCCGCTCGTCCGGAGCGAGGGCGCCGCCAGCGGCCTGTCGGCGTTCCCGGTCGAGGTCGTCTACGTCGAGAAGGACGAGAAGCCGCCGGCGTCCAGCGGCAGCCTGCACATCGCCCTGCCCCTGGCCGGCGAACCCATCACCCACCTCATGGTCAGCCTCTACCTGCCCAAGGAGGGCAAGTACACCAAGGGCTGGGGGAACGAGCCGGCCGTGGCCGGGCCGCTGACCGTGGTCAAGGAGTTCCGCCGCCTCATCGGGGCCGTGGACCAGCCGCCCATGGAGGCCGAGGGGGCCGCCCAGGTCCTCCAGCAGGCGTTCCAGGCCCAGGCCGACGCCCGCGCCGCCGCCGCCGGCGCCACGCCCATCCGCGTGGATCTGCCGCTGGACGGCACGCTCATCCGCCTGGAAAAGATCCTCGTCCTCGACGAGCCGCTCTACATCGATGTGCAGTATTCCGGCTGGGAGACCAAGTAGCCGGGGAGCCACTGGCGGCTTGCCCGCCAGGCATGACGAGAAGCCGACGGCGCGGCCCGTACGGGCCGCGCGCGCCTGCCGACCATCACCCCGCCAACCCCTGGGCCGTCTTCTCGACAAACGCCGCACACGCCCGGACGTCGTCAACCAGTTGCGGCGAATCGTGCTCGTACTCGATCGTCATCACGCCCCGGTACCCCTGCCGCTTCAGTTCCGCGAGCACGGCGGCGTACCCGGCGGCCCCCTGCCCGAGCGGCACGTCGCGCGACTTTCGGTTCCCCTTCTCCAGCGCGTCCTTGAGGTGCACGTTGTGGATGCGGCCTTCGTACGCCTTCAGGCACGCGACCGGGTCGAGGCCCGACCGCACCCAGTGACCGCTGTCGGGGCACGCGCCGATGCGTTTGCTCCGGCCCTGGCAGAGGGCCATCACGTTTTCGGGCTTCCAGTTCGTGTAGCCCGGCTTCTCCGGATGGTTGTGGATAGCCAGATTAATGGCATACTCGTCGCAGAGCGGCTCGATGACGTCGATCGCCTCGGCGGGCGGCTCGGCCACGAGGACGCCCGCGCCCATCTCCTTGGCGAACTCGAAGATCTTCCGGGCCTTCTCCTTGTCCTTGCCCACGTCGGAATAGAACGCCGACATGGCGACGCCCCGGTCCGCCAGGCGCTCTTTCAACTCCTTGCGGACCTCCGCCGGCAGGTCCTCGTTGGTCTTCAGTTCCGGCCGGGCCTTATCCAGTTTCAGGAAGAAGCACGGCTCCACGCACACGAGGCCCAGTCCCGCGATCATGTCCAGCGCCTCGTAGAACGGGAACCGCCGAAAGGTGTACAACTGTCCGCCGACCGTCCAGCCGAGTTTGGCGGCCGCCGGCGTGCTGCACACGGCCCGCGGCGCGGCCCGCGCCGCCGTGATGCCGGACCCCGCCATCGCCGAAACCGCCAGCCCGGCCGCACCCGCCTTGAGGAACGCACGACGCTTCAGGTTTGCATCCATGGTCATCCATCCTTTCTGTCTCGAGACCCTTCCGCCTCGACGAAGAGCACCCACGGGCCGCCCATCGGCCCGTCCACCGGCACCGTCAACCGGCCGTTCTGCACGGCCACCGTCACGTCGCGCGACGCCGGCGGCCGCTCGACGCTGAACCGCACCGCCCGGGCCGACCACCGCCGCGACGCGCCCCCCTCGCCCGGCTCCACGTGGATCACCTCCGGCGAGACGGTCTTCCCCTCGTCCGGCACGACAGCCACCAGGATGCGGTCCGCGGCGCCGTCCGGTCCCATCCGCACGAGGACCGTGGCGTCGGCGTCGCCCAGCCTCTGGCGCGCCCACCGCAGCGGGCCGCCCGAGAGGAACCGCCCGAGGAGGTTGACGGCCTCGATGCCCGGGCCGCCGGGCTTTCGCTGCTCGACGCCCCACCAGATGAGCCGGGCCTGCCGGGCATTCAGGCCGTTCGCCGCCGCGTACGCCATGAACCGCATCGCCCGCGTCACCACCGTGGCTGCGCCCTTGCCGCTGGCCCCGTGCTCCTCGGTAACCCAGACGCCCTCGACCTTGCCGGTCTTCAGGTACGCGTCGTGGATGTCCTGCATGATGGCTTCGCCCCTGGGGCTGCCGAACGGGTAGTGCACCGTCAGGATATCCACATGCTTCCAGACCTCGGTGCCCGCGAGCGACGGGGCCTGCTTGCCCACGATGCGGTGGTCCATCAGGCTGCGCATCCACCGCTGCGACGCCGGGCTGTAGATGTTGGCGACGCTGCCCGACAGGATCGTGACCCGCCGCTCGTCGCCGCAGGCGTCCTTCGACGCCCGGCGGATGGCCTCGACCGCCGGCGCGAGGTATTCCTCGACGTACACGGGGACCTTCTCCGGCCGGTTGAAGTACTTCCACGGGCTCTCGCCCGTCTGCTCGACTCGCGGCCGGATGCCCGCCGGGTCGAAGTGCAGGCCGTTGATCTCGTTGCCTAGTTGGAGCGGGACATGGTCGGCCGCCTTCGGGTGACGCTCCAGGATGAGCCGGGCGGCCCAGTACGCCAGGTCCTTGTCGAACGG
>JADHXV010000101.1 GCA_016782785.1 Planctomycetota bacterium
CGGGGGGACATTCGGCCACTGCATCGTTCATGCGGGACCGCCCCGCATGGCATAGCCTGAATCAGTACAGCCTCTCCGACGTTCCTACCCCTCCACGTCTTACTACTGTGCAAAGCATATACCAAAACTGGAGGAAATGCAAGCCCCGATTTTTCCGCCAGAAACGCGGTTTCTTCTTAGCGCAAGGCTCTGACCCGCCCACCGGGTGCGTAAAATTACGCACGACTGGGTAAAATGGCGCACTTCTGCGCCTCATGCTGCGGGATAATTCGCAGCGACCCCGCTTCCCGGCCGAAAACCACCGCCGACCATCCGGGCCCCCCCCTATTCCGGGCTGTTTCCCTCCGTCGCGGGTTCCTTGGGCGGCGCCGGGGCCGCCTTCGGCTTCTTGGCAGGTTTTTTGGCTGCGCCTGCGTCCGGTTTCGGAGTCGGCTCGGGCTTCGGCGTATCGGGTTTTTCGGCGTCGCCGGCGGCAGGCTCTGTCTTGGCCGGCGCGTCGGGCTTCGGCGTCTCGGGTTTGGGCGGGGCCAGCGTGGCGGCGGCGTCGAGCACCGTCTGTACATTCTTGCCGGCCACGAGGGCGATCCGCTCGCCGCCTTCGGCGAAGGCGTAGCGCAGCGGCTGCTCGTCAAAGAGGGCGTCGACGCGGGCGTCGACCGGCTTGCCGCTCAGGAGAATCGTGGCCGTCTTGTCCTTGTCCGTATCGGTGAGCGCGATGCAGACGGCCGGCTGGTCCAAGCCGAAGGCGGCCTGCTGCGTGGTGTCGTACGCCGCCCAGCGGGCGGCCTTGAGGTCGACGGCCGCGTTCACGATGGTGTCGACGTCGGCCTTGGCGACCTGGGTCTCGGGCCGGCCGGCCTTGTCGGTACGGAACCAGGCGTCGTCCACCTTCGTGACGGTCACGCGCGTGTCGCCGGCGGTGACGGTGAGGCGGTCGATGTCGCCGGAGAAGAGGTCGGTCATATCGGTGGGCAGCGGCTCGGACGCCAGGTCCTTCAGCAGGGTCAAGGGGAACTGGACGACGAGGTCGCGGCCGACGACGCGGCCGACCACCTTGGCCTCCGTGTGATGGGCGAGGATGAGGGTGACCTCGACGGGCCCCGCGGGGGCGGCCGGGGCTTCGGGTTTTTCGGCGGGGGCCTCGGGCGTTTCGCCTGCGGGTTTTTCGGCTTCGGTCTTCTCGGCGGCCGGCTTCTCGCCCTCGGCCGGGGCGTTCTCGGCGGCGGGCGTTTCGGCCTCGGCCTCGGGTTTCTCATCGGCGGGCTGCGGCTTCTCGGGTGTCTCCGTCTCGCCGGCGGGGGCCGGGGCGGGTGTCTCGTTCTCGGCCTCGAGCGTGACGGTGACGGCCAGTTCGCCGTGCTCCAGGTTCCAGGTCTCGAAATCCTTGGTGGCCGCGAGGACCTTCTCGCATTTCAGGGCCATGAGATCGTCGAGGCGGTCGGGCACGAAGGCGGCCCGCGGGTCGGCCTCGACGGGCCCGGTCATGACCCACTTTCCGTCCTTCTTCTCGAAGACGTTGGTGCGGTCGGGCCCGCGGATGGCCAGGCGCGTGACGCGGTCCGGGTCGAACTCCAGGACCTGCTTGTCGAGCATCTGGAGCCAGTCTTTCTTCAGGTGGACGAGGTCCTTCTCGTTGATGCGACCGGCCCAGTCCTCGCGGAGGTTGCGGACGAGGGCGGGCACATCGTCGCCGCGGGCGCCGAACTCAAGGCCGGCGGCGGCCGTCTCCTTCTCCACCTGGATGCGGACCGAGCCGGCGGCCTTGAAGGCCTTGGCGTCGGCGTCGTCGCCCTCGGCGAAGTAGATGACCTTGAGGTCGCCCAGTTCCTTCAGGAGGGCGTCGACGGCGGCCGTATCGGCCTTCATCTTCTCGCGGCCTTCGGTCTTGACGTACCAGTGGCCGTCGGTCTTCGTGAGGTCGTAGGCGATGGGCTGGCCGCCCTCGGCCAGGGTGGCGGGCAGGCGGACCTGGACCTCGACGGCGCGGTCCGCATCGACGCCCAGGACGTGCTTGTCGCGGAGGTCGGCGGGGCCCTTGTCGAGTTTGAGGAAATCGCCCTTCTCGACCGCCACGACGGACTTCGAGTCGCCGATGCGGACGTAGACCGACTCCCGTTTCAGGTCGGCCCAGCCGCCGAAGGCCAGGACGACGGTCTTTTCGGGTTCGGCGTCCGGTTTCTTCTCTTCGCTCGCTTCGCCTTCTTTCTCGCCTTTCTTCGGTTGGTCCTCGGTCTTTTTCTCGGCGTCCTCGCCGTCCGCGGCCTTGGCGACGAGGGTGACGGTGAGGCGCGGTTCGGCCAGGCCGTAGCGTGCGAAGTCGTCGACGCTGTCGCTGACGAAGTCGGCGGCCATGAGGCCGAGGGCGGTGCGGAGCAGGGTGGCGACGGCGTCGGTGTCGGCGCGGGCGCGGGGCTCGGCCAGGATCCAGCGTTCGGCATCGCCTTCGGCGCGGTCGAGTCGGACGGCGCCCTTTTCGCCGGCCAGTTCCATGCGGACCACGTCGTCGCGCACCAGGTCCACGAGGTTGCGGTCGCGGTACGTGTCGAGGCGTTCGCGGACGCGGTCGTAGAGGTCGGCCGATTCGAGGACGAAGACGTTCCCCTTGCCGTCCAGGCGGACGTACAGGCCGCTGCCGACGACCGGGGTGCGGCCGATGTCGACCGTCACGGTCCGGGGTTCGGCATCCTTCTCGCCCTTGCCCTTCAGGGTCAGGCGGTAGGCGGGCGGGTCCAGTTTCAGGTCCTTGAGGGAGGGCTGGCCCTTGGCGCCGGGTTCGATGACGTTCCGGTACTGGCTCTCCAGGGCGCCGCGGAGGAGGCGGCGGACCTCGTACTCGTCGGCGGCGCCGGTGACGGGTTCGGTCAGCCGCCACTGGTCCTTGGCGGGGCCGGTGATGGCGAGTTTGGTGGCCAAGGCGCCGTCGGGGCCGGTCTCCTGGAGGGCGGCCTCGGTGATGTCATCGGGCGAGAGGTCCTCAATGAGCGGCTTGGCGGCCGCGGGCTTGGGCGGCGCGGGCGGTTTGCCGGTCAGGTCGTCATGATAGAAGTAGATGACGACGACGGCCGCGAGGACGACGAGGGCCAGGATGAGGGTGGTGGTGTAACGCATCGTTTCTTGACTCCGTCTGAATCACGCACCGCACCGGCGCCGGGCAGGGCGGACCTGCGGTCGGCCGGGTGACGCGCTCCCCTTCGGGTGGCGGCAATAATCCCGGCCCAAAGGCCTGGGTGCGGTGCGTGTGTTCTGATGGCCTTGTACGTTCTGTACGTTCTGAGACGTCCCCTTCTTGCGGGCGCGCTACTTTCGGCGCACCACGTAGACCAGGATGCCAGCGGCCAGGACGAGGACCGGCAGCCCGACAACGAGGAAGATCTGGATGGGCAGTTGCCAGGCGCCCAGGTCGCCGATGCGGCGGGCCTCGAGGGCCTCGGGGCTGACGGCAATGAGTTGCTCGCCGCCCGAGACCCACAGGCACGCGTTGACGAAGACCTCGGCGTTGCCCGGGAACCGGTCCTGCATCTCGATGTGGTCGCGGTACATGACGGCCTCGCGGTTGAAGGCCACGAAGTCCTTGGCGAAGTCCGAGTCGCCGAACAGGACGACCTTCTGGTCCTGGTCGCCGACCTTGCGGGTGGCGGCGACGGCCAGGGGCAGCGGCCCGCGGAGGTCCTCGGCGCCGTCAAAGGTGGCCCGGCGCTGCATCGCCTCGAAGGCGACGGTGTCGGCCCAGTAATCGGCCCCGCCCGGCATCTCGACGAGCGGGCGCACCACAACGCCTTCCGGCGCCTTGTCCTGGGTGACCAGCGGGGCGCCGCCGAAGACCATGGACGGCAGCGCGCCGACCGGCCGCGTGATCTCGTGGTTGGCGTACGCGGTGATGAGGATCTGCGGCAAGGCTTGCTCGGTGCCGGCCGCGTCGACGACCACGCTGTGGACGGCGACGGCGTTCAGTTTGGCCTCCACGCCGAACAGGGTGAACAGGTCGGTGTAGGGCACCGGTTGCTGGAACATGGTGGTGGGCTCGCCCATGATGATGGCGGGGGCACCCTGGCGGACCAGGTCGATGGCGGGCCCGTACGCCGCCGGGTCGGGCGGCGGCATGGGCATGCGGGTATCGGGCTGCTGGGGCGGCACGAGGACGAGGACGATCTTGTCGGAGGCGTCCTCGATGGCGGGCAGCTCGGGGCTCCGCTGGACGTCCCAGTCCTCGACGATGAAGTTGGCGCGGCGAAGGCGTTCGGCCATTTCGCCGTAGGGGGCGGGCATGCCGCCGCCCATCATCGGGTTGGTGGGCATCGGCGTCACGGCCGGGCCGCCTGAGGTCACGAACAGGAGGGTGGGCTTTTTCGCGTGGACCATGCCCAGGAGGGCGCTGGAGAGGGCCTGCTCGCCCGCGAACAGGCGTTCCGGCGCCTCCGGGTCCTCGTAGGCGCTGGGGTTGCGGACCCAGACGTCGTCGAACGAGACGACGTGGATTTTGCCGGGCCGGCGCTGGACCTCGGCCGAGGCGACCTCGAGCCCAGAGTCCTGGAGGGCCTTCTTGACGGCCTCGAGGGCGTCGGGCGGGGTCAGGACCTCCTGCCCCTCGCCCTTGGCGGGAGGCAGAACGGTCAGGGCGCCGGCCGGGCTGGCGGCCTGCTCGACGCGGCCGGCGTCGGCCTCGGGCGTCAGAATGACGCCCCTGGGGGCGTAGGTTTCGATGAGGACCGTTTCGCCGCGGTTGATGTCGCGGCGGACGCGGTCGAGTTCGGTCTCGTCGACCGTGGCGTCCTTCTCGAAGGCTTCGATGCGTCCCCGAAGCGGGGCGTAGGCTTCCTCGGCCTGGGCGATGAGTTGCCTGACGGCGTCGGGCATTGCGGCGTCGCCGGCCTGCTGCTCGACGCGTTTCAGGGCCTCCGGGACCACGGTGAAGCGTTCGCGGACCTGCTTGAGGTAGGCGCGGGCCTGGTTGAGCGCGTCGGAGTAGGCGGGCAGGGCCTGCTCGGAGAGGCCCCGGATATTGTCGGCGGCGACGTCGCCGATCATCATGAGTTGCCGCCACACCTCGGCGACCATGCGGAGGGTTTCGCCGGCGTCGGGGGGGCCGCCTTTCCAGGCGTCGGCGGCGTCATCGAGGTTCTTGGCCTCGGCGGCGAGGTGCTTGCGGACGTCCTCGTCAAGGGCATTGAACTCGTCAATGAGCCGCTTGGGCTTGCGCAACTCGCCGGCGTATCGCTCGGTGAGCCGGCGGATGAGTTCCTCCACGCCGCCCACGTCGAGGGCGGGGTTGATGTCCTCGACCTCGACGCGGCCGGAGGCCACGTCGTACTCGGTCAGGAGGTCCCGGACGCGGCGCCACTGGTCTTCGGAGGCCGGGATCTCCGGCGTGTGCGAGTAGAGGTTGGTGAGGCGGACGTCGATGTCCAGGGCGTCGAGTTCCCCGAGCAGGGCCTTGGTGCGGGGGCTGATGCTGAAGCGCCCGGTGGCCGTCCAGTCGGCCCGGGTCCGTCCTCCCAGGATGGCCGTTGACAGCCAGATGACGACGGCCAGGAGGGCGGTGGCGAGGAGGATCGTGACGGCCACGTTCGAGCCGAACACGAGCCAGCGGCGCCGTTGGGCCATGCCGCCTGCCTCGCCGGCCGCGCTCTTCGGTTGGGGCTTCTTGGTTATCGCCATCGGCGGCTCTCCAGGACTTTAACCGTCAGGAACAGGGCGTACGCGGTCAGGGCGACGAAGTACACGATGTGCACGAGGTCCACCACGCCCTGCGAGAAATCGAGGTAGTGTTTGCGGATGGTGGCGTTCTGGATGATGCCCCGCCAGGGCGGCGGCGCCACGGCCGCCAGCCACGGGCCCACCATCGCCAGCATCAGCAGGACGACGAACGCGGTCACGGCGGCGATGACCTGGTTGCACGTCAGGCTCGAGGCCAACAGGCCCACCGCCACGTACAGCGCGCCCAACAGCGCCAACCCCAGGTATCCGCTCGCGATCGGGCCGTAGTCAGGGTCGCTGAACGCCGCCAGCAGCACCACGAACACCAGCGTGGGGGCCAGCACCGCCAGGAAGAAAAGCCAGGAGCCGAGGAACTTGGCCGCCACCACCTGCACGTCGGTGACCGGGGCGGTCAGGAGCGTTTCGATCGTGCCGCTCTTCTGCTCCTCCGAGAGCGCCCGCATCGTGATGATGGGCAGGACGAAGACGAGAATGACCATCATGACGTCGAAGATGGACCGCATGGCGGCCGGGGCCCCCGGCCGGAAGTCCGACAGCGCAAAGAAGAACCCCGCGATGACCAGAAACAGCGCCATGGCCACATACGCAATCGGCGAGACGAAGTAGGCGCTGATCTCGCGGCGCGTCAGCAGCAGAACCTTGTCCATCGTGCGTCTCCTTGTGAGGCCCGCCGGTGCGGCCGGGCTGGCGGGTCGGCCGGGGCTCAGGCCGCCGGTCGGTCGGCGTCGGCGGCCTCGCCCGCCGTGATGCGGACGTAGAGTTCCTCGAGCGAGGGGACCTCGCTGCGCATCTCGCGCAGCCGCCAGCCCCGCTTGGCCACCATGCTGTAGAGGCCTTCGCGCGGGTCGGCGTTGCCGGCGGGATTCACGTGCACGCACAGCCAGCCCTCGCCGAGGTTCTTGTGGGTGACGTCGCCGGCGCCGGCCACCTGGGCGAAGGCCCGGGCGATTTCGGCGGGTCCCCCGCCGCCGTCGCCGGGGTGGACCTCCAGGACAACGCGCTGGCGGTCGGCCAGGTTCTCGCGGAGTTCGTCGAACGTGCCGGAGGCGGCGATGCGCCCCTCGGCGATGATCACCACCCGCGAGCACGTCCGTTCCACCTCGTGCAGCATGTGGCTGGAGAGGAGGACCGTGTGCTTGCCGGCCAGAGAGCGGATGAGTTCGCGGACGGCCTGAATCTGGGCCGGGTCCAGGCCGATGGTCGGCTCATCCAGAATCAGGACCGGCGGGTCGGCCACGAGGGCCTCGGCCAGGCCGACGCGCTGCCGGTACCCTTTCGAGAGTTGGCCGATGAGGCGTCGGCGGACGTCGGTCAGCCAGCACCGCTGGACGGTGCGGTCGACGGCCTCGCGCCGTTTCGAGGCGGGCACGTCCTTCAGGCCCGCCCGGAACCGCAGGTACTCGTCCACCCGCATCTCGGTGTACAGCGGCACGTTCTCGGGCATGTAGCCGATGGAGCGTCGGACGGCCAGGCTGTCGGTGAGGACGTCGTGGCCGGCGACGCACGCCTGGCCGCTCGTCGCCGGCAGGAATCCCGTCAGGATCCGCAGCGTGGTGCTCTTGCCGGCGCCGTTGGGGCCGAGGAAGCCGACGATCTGGCCCTCCTCCACGGTAAACGAGGCCCGGTCCAGGGCCAGCGTGGGGCCGTACCATTTCGTCAGGTCGGTGACTTCAATCATGGCGGACACGATGCACGCCCTCCTCTGTGGCCGGTTTCACGTCCTTTGGAACCTCTTAGTAAAGGCGAAAACGGGGCCGGTGTCAAGGTTTTCTGCGGAATGCGAAGGGAAACGCGACGGCGTGCTCGCCACACGGCCCCGCGGGCGCGGCGTGTGGCCCGGCCGGCTTGTCCTTGTTCGGTAGGGACCCATATGGGCCCGGCCGGGAGGATGGCGGGACGTGCGTTGCGCGGCCCGTACGGGCCGCGCCAGTGGCTCGGGACGCGGTGGATACGGAGACCCCGCCGCGCAGAACGCGCGCCCACGGCCGCGGCTGCGCCGCTGCCGTGCCACCCGGCGCCCCGGCGCGAGGCGTCAGAGCAGTTTGACCAAATCGCCCAGCCGCACGATGGTCAGGCAGTCGGCGTGCGGGTCTTCGCGGCCGCGGTCCACCAGAACCGGCTGGATGCCGATGTTGCGGGCGCCGCCGACGTCGGCCCAGTAGTCGTCGCCGATGTGGACGGCGTGCTGCGGGCCGACGTCCAGGGCCGACAGGCCGCGCAGAAAAATCTCGCGGTGCGGCTTGGCGGTGCCGACGGCCTCGCTGGCAATGATGACCTCGAAGTACCGGCTCAGGCCGAAACTGGCCAGGTACTCGGGCAGGTCCTCGCCCCAGTTGCTGATGACGCCCAGGCGGAACCCTCGCCGCTTCAGGCCGGCCAGCAGATCGTGGGCGTCGGGGTCCAGGCTTTCGGGGCTGGTTGTCTCGACCATGCGGATGGCCGAGGCCAGTTCCCGCTCCAGGTCATCCGGCGCCAGGTCGAGGTCCAGGGCCGCCGTCAGATGCTCGAGCCACATGTGGCTGGCGGCGCCGGTGTCCATGCGGTCGGCGTGCCGACGGCGCCGGCGGGCCACCGCGCGGCGAGCCATGTCGTTGGCGCTGACGACCTTGTCGCGCGTGACCTTGTACCCGATGGCCAGCAGCGCCTGGTGCAGCAGGTCCAGGTGCCCGAGGTCGCTGGTGACGAGCGTGCCGCCCACGTCGAAGAAGACGGCCCGGATGTCCGCCAGGCGGTCGCGTTTGCGTCGGCTATGGATGTTTGCAAAAGGATTCTTCAGCATGGCATCGCCGAGAACTTGGCCGGTGCGTTTCGCCCGCCCCCTTTTAACCGCGACCCGAGGGGGAGCGCGTCGCGCAGAATCCCTCCGGCCGACGGTACCCGCCTGAATCGGGCTGAACTACCGCGACGGGGCTCGCGAAAAATGGCCACCCCCTTGGTGCTCCTTCTTGTGCGCGGTCACGGCCTGGTGGGCCAGCCGCGACGGCTCGGGCAGCCGGTACCGCGTGGCGGCGGCCAGGACCCACCGCTCGGCGCTCGCCAGGTCGATGCGGTGTCCCACCGACACATAGAGCGGCTTGACGCCCGTCCGCGTCCGCAGCACCGTGCCGATACGTTCGCCCTGGTCGACGAGGGCCGCCCGGCTGCCGCGCTCGCGCCCCAGCGTGCCCCGGACCTCGCCGACCAGCCGGCTCTTCGCGCAGCCGATGGTCGGCACGTCCAGCGCCAGGCCCAGGTGTGACGCCAGGCCCAGCCGGCGCGGATGGGCCCGGCCCTGGCCGTCGCACAGGACCACGTCCGGCCGGCGCCTCAGCCGGCTAAACGCCTTCAGCACGACCGGTATTTCGCGGAAACTCAGGCACCCGGGGACGTACGGCCAGAGGGCGTTCATGCCGGCCCGGCGGACCTCCAGCACGTCCATGGTTTCGGCGTCGACCAGGACGACGGCGGCGGCGATCCACTCGCCGCCGCGCCCGCCCGACACGTCCGCCGCCGCCAGCGTCCGCGCCTCTGCCAGGGGCGGCCCTTCCTCGACCCGGCCCGCCAGCCGCTCCTGCACCGCCACCGCCGCGGCGTAGTCCAGGTTCCACGGATGGAGCCGGCGGATCTTCACGGCGCAGCCTCGGCCATCTGGACAGGTGATCCTGTTCCTGCAACGCCACAAGCGCGTTCCGCGCGGCGGGCTTTCCGACCCGCCGCGCGGGAAGCAGCGGTGTCGGACTATTTGTCCGCGCCCTTCCTCGGTCGCCCCGGGGTGCCGGGCGCCAGGACGCGGCCCAGGCGGCGCTCCAGACGACGGATGAACGCCTCGCCGCCCCACGGCCGGCCCGTTCGCCCGTGACGCCGCAGCGCCTCCAGCGTGGCCTCGTCGTCCGCCGCCCGCAGGAAGGCCCGCCAGTCGGTCACCTCGGCCACGAGCGGACCGCCGGGGGCGATCAGGGCGTCGCCCCGGCCTTCGACGTGGGCCGCGGCGCTCGACCACGGCCATCGCCACGGCCGGCGCACCAGCCCCGCACGCACGGGGTTCCGCTCCACGTACCGCACGGCCGCCAGCGCGTGCCGCCGCTGCATCACGAACGAGCCGAACCGGCCTTGCCACAGGTATCCCCGCCAGCCCTTGCGGAAGTTGACGTGCCGCGTGTATCGACGGTGGGCCTCGCCGACGGCCCGGGCCAGGGCGTCGGCGGTCCGCGGCACGGCCACCAGGTGGATGTGGTTGGGCATCAGGCACCACGCCCGGATGGTCACGCCGTGCTCGGCGCACTGTTCGGCCATCAGGGCGAGGTAGGTCCGGTAATCGTCGTCCGAAAAGAACGTGGGCAGCCGGCGGTTGCCCCGCTGGATGACGTGATGCGGGTAGCCGGGTACGACCACGCGTGCGAGCCGTGCCATGGCCGGAGCCTAGCGTGCGGGAGAGGGGCGGTCAAGGGAAAATGGTATTGCGTCCCCGGATTCCGTGGTCAGGTCGGTTCCCCAGACCCTTGCGCGTCTCCACTTGTCCTGTTTCAGAAGCCGGCCTCTGTTCTTCCATGCTGGTTTCACGCGGAGGGCGGGGTGGGCCGAGGCGGGATCTCAGATGGAAAAGCAGTACGAGGGATGCCACCAGGGTGAGTACTTCCGCGACAAACTGCAGCCACCATGTGTGATCTAGAGGGACCTCATCAAGGCGAAAGATTCCGAAGACATTCAATAGTGTAGCGACCACGAAAAAGGGCAAGGTC
>JADHXV010000102.1 GCA_016782785.1 Planctomycetota bacterium
ACTGGCGGCGCCACACGTGCATCAGCGCGGCGCACGCCTCGACGTGGTGCGGGCCGAGCGGTTCGGTCCGCGGCTGGTAGAGGCGGGCGAACTTGTTGCGGGCGTGGCGTTTGGAGGCCAGGTCGCCGCCCGCCAAGTCGATCATCCGATGCGTGGCGTAGACGTAGTCGCCGCTCATCGGCGCCGCCTGGAAGCCGGGGCCGAGGCGGTCGCGCAGCGCGTCGCTGACGTACTCGATGCGCGGCTCGAGGGTCAGGTGGTGGTCGGCATGGTACTGCCGGCAGATGGCCAGGGCCTCGCGGGCGGCGGCGGCCGGGTCGCCCTCGCCCAGGGGCGGGAACAGCAGCGTCAGGCCCTCGTCGCCGTTCGCGAACACGCACAGGCACCCATGGACCCGGGCCCAGCGCAGATGGATCGACTCGCGCCAAATGAACGTATTGGCAAACGTGTAATCCGACAGGCGGGGCTCGCAGGCGCGGAAGTGTTCGTCGAACGCAGGCTTGTCGTCCAGTCGCATCCGCACAAGCCCGTACGGATCGAACGGGTCGTCGTCGTGCATATCGTGCAGCGACACCTCCCAGGAGGCTGCCTTATGGATCGCCCGCACACCCGCGCCTCCGGCGGGCCGGGGGGCCGAACGTCCAGGCGCCCCCGACGGCAGGCGAATCGATGGGTATTATACCACGCCGACGGAAAAACAACTCTAAATCACGCCCGCCGAAAAAAATCTTTCGCGGGGCTTCACGCGCGGCGGGTCGAGCGAGATGGCGCTGTTCGAGCCCGTACGGGTCACGTCCGATGCGCGTGGTACGTGCCATGTGGATCAAACGTGACCCGCCGCTTCCGCGGCGGGCTCGAACGGCGCGTTTGGCCCCGGCCCGTCAGAAACTGATGTTCAGGCCGGTGAAGAGGTAGTCGCGCGGTTGGCGGTCGGCGTACGCCTGGCCGGGGAAGAACCGGCCGTATCGGATCGACCACGACAGGTCGCTGAAAATCCGCCATTCCAGGAACACGTCGACCTCCTGGCCCACGTCGCCGGAGGTGTCGGTGGCCCGGAAATCGCTGATGGGGCCGTCCTTGTCGGTCTTGAAAAGCCAGTAGTAGTCCATGCCGACGTCGACGCGGCCGGCCTTCTTCTTGTCCTCGTACGCCGTCACCTGCCCGCCCACGCGCACGAACTGGAGGTTCGTGAACCGGGCCCCGAGCGCCAGGCCCGAATTGACGAACCCGAACCCCTGGAAGGCGTGGTCGTCGGTGCCGGGCGTGTTCCCCAGGAAGGCCGTGGTGGCCCGCTGGCGGTCGCCGTCGCCCGAGGCGTACCCGTATTCGCCCGTCAGGACCGGGTTGACGGGATGGTCCACGTACCAGTCGACCTGGGCGTTGAACGCGTAGCCGCGGACCGGGTCGCCGTCGCCAATCTGGAGGTGGCTGAAACTCTCGCCGCACTCCCACAGGCTCTCCAGTTCGTACCGGACGCGGGACGCCAGGCTGCCCCGGCTGCCCACGCCGACGTACTGCGAATCGTACCGCCAGTCCTGGTTGGGGACATCGGGCTTTTCCTCGGACCAGTCGCGCTGGATGACGAAGAAGGCGTACGGCTCGTGGCGGTCGATGGCGGTCCAGCGGAACTCGCCGCCGTAGAACGTCCGCCGCGACCGCGAGTACCCCGGGGCGCTCAGGTCGAGGTTGTCGGTGGACTCGATGTTGCGGCCGGCGAACCCCATGAAGGTCCAGTCGGCGGTTTCGACCTGGAACCAGCCGGCGTCGAGGATTTCGCCCAGGGCGATGCCTCGGCCGACCTCGATGTACTGCCGGCCGCCGCGGCCGAGGATCCGGACGGGCCACTGCTGGCCCCAGTATTTCTGGGCCGCCGCCGTCAGGTCGAGTTCGTAGTAGCCGATCTCGAGGTTCGGCCCCTCCAGGTCGTGCTGGCGGAACCCTTGGGCGTCACCGGCCGCGTAGTCCTGGTAGTCCAGCCGCATACGGGCGAAGATGCGGTGGACCTGGTCCAGTTGAATCTGCGTCCAGAGGCGCAGGTCCTGCTCCGTCAGGTGGGCGTGGCCGCCGTCGATATCGTCATCGTCGTAGAACGTGTACGAAGGGATGTAGAAGCCGCCCCACTCGACCAGGGCGTCCTGGTCGGCCGGCATGTCCCGCTCCATCCGCTCGCGGATGGCCCGCTCCAGGAACTCCTGCCGCTGGAAGACCTCCTGAGGACGGACCTGCGCAGGGACCGGTCCGGCCAGGAGGGCCAGGAAACCGGTCACGGCGATGGCAGCGACGGCGTGTCGCATCAGGTGTTCCCCGCGCGGCCGGCCGTGGCCGCGTCGACGATACGGTAGCCACCCGACGGCCGAAACGTCAACAAAAAACACGTTCGGACGGCGGCGGGCGTGTGGCCCGGCCCGGCTTGCCCTTCTGGCCGCGACGCGAAGCGGAGCGCGCATCGCGCCGCGCCCTCGTACGCGCCCCGCAAGCGGGGCGGCTAAATGTTGTTATCGAGCGCCGGCGGGACCGGAAACCAGCGATTCCGGCGTCCGGCGCGTCACGCCGAAGTGGAACGTCTGGCCGGCCACGAAGGGCGCGACGAGTTCGAAGTTCTCGAACGCCACGCCCCCCGGAATAGCCGTGTGCCACCCCCAGTACGTCGTTCGCCCGTTGACCTGGGCCGCCAGGTTCGAGTGCGGGTCCGGCGCCCGCCAGTACTGCGTGGCCACGGCACCGCGGTATTTCCACCACGCCGGCGTGAAGAGGGCGTAGTCGGCGTCGGCGGGGTTCGGCTCGTCGGGCGCGGCCGCCACGATGGCCGAGCCGTCCGGCATCCGGAAAAGTTGCTCCAGCGGAAACCGGGCGTGCGGCGCGAAGCCGTTGCCGCGAAAATCCGGCCACAACGCGCCCGCCGTGGCCACCCGGTCCTTCAGATGCAGCCGCCGCAGCCGCGCGTAGTTGCCCATCGTCGCCGTCAGGATGCAGGCGTCCATGCGGGCCGACTCGGGCTGGGCGTAGGCCGCCAGGCCGACCTCCTCGGGCCGGTCCGACCGGAACGTCAGCCGCAGGTACGGCCGGGCGCCGTTCTCGAACGGCTCGACGAAGACGAAGACGGTCAGCGTCTCGACGTCGCCCGCGCGTTCGATGCGGCCGCGGGCAGGCGCCTGCGCCTCGCGCGGGGCCGGGTCCGACGCCTCGTCGGCGCTCCACAGCCGCTTGCCGCGCGTCCGGTCCAGGCCGCTGACCTCCAGTTCGGAGAAGCCGCGGCGGCCGGCGACGACCGGCTCGACGGCGATGAAGTTGATGACGTGGTCCTGCGGGTTCCCGAGGTACGGCGCGTACACCCGCACGAGTCCCCGCGGACCCGGCGCCGGCCAGAGCGCCACCCGCAGCCCCTCGGCGTGACCCCACGCGGGGACCGGCGTGCCGTCGTCGGTGACGGCCGGCCGGAGCCACCGGCCTTCGACGACGGGCCGCACCAGGCCGCCGTCGGCGGCACGGAGAAGACCGGGGCCGGCGGCGCGGACCGTGGGCGCCTCGGCCGGCTGGTGTCCGGCATCGTCTCGGCTGTTCGAGACGGTGCCTGACACCTCTTCGTCCACGGCCACCCGAGAGCGGGTGACCGTGCCACCCGCCTCCTCGGCGTGCAGCGCGCCCGCCGCGACCGCCAAAGCCGCGCCCGCGCCCGCCGCGAGAAGTTTCAGCCGCCACAGGGTCATCTTGCCGGCCCTCCCCGCTGCCGGAAACGGCACCAGCCTACCCGGCCGCTCCCGCCGCGCCAAGCCCGCGGCGGATTTAGCGGTTCCAGGAAGGCCGGCGCGGTGTTCCATTGGAACATGCGGACACGCGGTCGCGCCGGCGTCCGGCGGGCGGGTCCGCGGCAACCACGCGAGGGGAACTGGCCCGTACGGGCGTACAAAGGAGGAAGCAACCATGCGAAAAGTTCTGGTCTTTCTGGCTGTGGCGGCCATCCTGGCCGCCGCAGGATGGGCGCAGGCCGCGGCGCGGGACGAGGCCCCCAAGAACATCATCCTCTTCGGCTGGGACGGCGCCCAGCGCGAGCACGTCCACCAGTGCCTGGAGCGCGGCGAACTGCCGACGCTGAAGCGCCTCAGCGAAGAGGGGGCCCTCGTCGCTGTCGACGTCGTCAACGGCGCCACCGACACCAAGGCCGGCTGGAGCCAGATCCTGACCGGCTACAACCCCGAGGTGACCGGCGTCTACAGCAACGGCCGGTACCGCGACATCCCGGCAGGCCTGAGCATCTTCGAGCGGCTGAAAGCCAAGTTCGGCCAGGACTTCGTGTGCGTAGCGACGATCGGCAAGTCCGGGCACTGCGGCGAAATCAACGCGCCCTTCAAGAAGCCCCTCAAAGAGGGACAATCGCCCGAAGACGCCGCGCCCGCGCCCGACAAGAAGGCGGCCGCGCAGCCCGGCGCCGGCAAACAGAAACTCGGCAAGGTCGTCGAAGAGAACGGCGTCAAGTACCTCGCCTTCGAAGGGTCCCCGTATTACACCATGCACAAGAGTTGCGACGTGTGGGAGTTCGGCCTCGCGAAGGATGAGAAGGTCGGCACCCGGGCGATTGAACTTCTCGACAAGTATAAGGACAAACCGTTCTTCTTCTTCGTCCACTTTGCCGAGGTGGACCACAGCGGCCACCAGAAGGGCGAGAACTCCAAGGAGTACAACGACGCCCTCATCTCCAACGACACCTGGACCGGCAAAATCATCGACAAACTCAAAGAACTCGGTCTCTACGAGAAGACCCAGGTGTACGTGACGGCCGACCACGGCTTCGACGAGGACGGCAAGAGCCACAAGTACGCCCCGTACGTCTTCCTGGGCACGAACGATCCGAAGGTCTGCCGCGCCGGCATGCGGCAGGACGTCGCGCCGACGGTCCTGGCGCGGTTCGGCCTGGACCCGACCAAGGCGCAGCCGCCCACCGACGGCGAGGACCTGACGAAGCCGGCCACCAAGCCCGTCGAAAAGGCCCCCGAGAAGAAGGCCGCCCCGGCCGGCCAGCCGGCCCCGAAGAAACCCAAGGCCGCCAAGAAGGAGGCCGCGTAGCGCTGCAACGCTCCCAAAATACGCCGCGGGGCGGCCTTCCCAGGCCGCCGCGCCTTTTTTTCGCACGGAGCGCCCGTACGGGCGCCCGTTGGCGACAGCACCTCTGCGCCCGGGATAAACCCCCGCGCTACGGGGTTGCCTTGCGTTTCCGTCCGCCGGCCCCCCGCAGTTGGGCCGAGCGGGCGGCTTGCTCTTCCATGAACGCCTCCCGGGCCTGCAGGTTGCCGCGGCGGCGGAACGCCTCCAGGGCCGGGTCCTCGGTCCGGACCATCCACGCCTCCATGGCGGCCCGCAGGCGGTCGGCCTCTTTCTTGTATTTCGGATCGTCGATGAGATTGTGCAGGGCGTCCGGGTCCTTCTCGAAGTCGTACAGTTCCTCGACCACGCGGCAGAGGAACAGGCCAACGCGGGCCCGGATGTCTTCGCTGGACTTGGCGGCCTCCTGCATCGCCTTCATCGTCCGGCCCGACTGCGACTCGTTCCTGAAGACCCGCTTGCCGTCCGACCACGGGCTGAAGATGTACCCGAACCGGGCGTCGCGGACCGCCCGCATGGGGAAGCGGCCCCGGCCGGACGTCTCGTGGAACTGCGTGAACACCATCTCGCGCCCCTCCTGAGACTGGCCGCGGAGCACCGGCACGAACGAGAAGCCGTCGAGGCCCTCCGGCACGGGCAGGCCGACGGCGTCCAGCACCGTCGGAAACAGGTCGATGCCCCCGATGAAATGCTCGCGCTCGACGCTGCCTGCTTTGACGGTGCCCGGCCAGCGGACGATCCAGGGCGTCCGCGTGCTATGCAGATAGCAATTCGTCTTGGCGAACGGCAGCGGCATGCCGTGGTCCGAGAGATAGATGACGAGCGTGTCGCCCGCGTGGCCGGCGGCCTCCAGGGCGCCCAGCACCTCGCCCACCGTGTCGTCGCACCGGCGGACGGAGGAGTAGTACTCCGCGATCTCCAGCCGGACGTCCGGCAGGTCGGGCAGGAAAAGGGGCACCCTGACATCGCCCGGCTTGAACCACCGCGACGGCGGGGTGGGCGTGAAGTCCTTGAAACCCTGCTTCTCCTGGTCGCTGCCGGCGAACGGGCGATGCGGGTCGTGCGAGTTCGACATCAGGAAGAACGGTTCCCCGGCGGCGTCGGCGGCATCGATGAACTCGCGCGTGTACCGGCCGTACGTCTTCGGGTCGCGGCCGCGGCCAAGTTCGTTCATGTCATGACTCATGTGCCACTCCAGGCCCGGCTTGGGCGTGGAGTGCCCCACCTTCCCGAGGATGCCGCAACGGTACCCGGCCGCCTTGAGCGTCTCCAGGAGCGTCGGCGCGTCGTCCTTGCGGACGTTGTGGAACCCCTCGCCCAGGTTGTGATGCGGGTACAGGCCGGTGTGGAGGACGTTGCGGCACGGCTGGCAGACGGCAATCGTGATGTGGGCCCGCTCGAACCGCATGCCCTGGCCGGCCAGGCGGTCGATGTTCGGCGTGGTGCCGGGCACGTCGCACCCGAAGACGCCGACGGAGTCGCAGTTCATGTCGTCGGCGGTGAAGAGGAGGACGTTGAGGCGTTTGCCCGCCCCGGCGTCCGCCCCTGCCGCTGCTCCAAACGTCCGCCCGCCCGGGCCGATCGCGAGGGCCGCGGCGCCGAGGCCGATGGTCTTCAGGAACTGCCTGCGTGATGTGGCGTGCATCGTTTCTTTGCCTCCTTTGACGGTGTCCCGGCGATTCGCTGCGCTCATCGCCGGGCGTTATGCGCTCATCGCCGGGCGTTACTTGAGGCGCGGCGCGCGGCGCGATTCGCTGCGCTCATCGCCGGGCGTTGGGCTCATCGCGGGGCGTTATTCTACTCATCGCCGGGCGTTGTCACTTGCGCGGCGTCGGCTTTCACCTCGGCGGGCTTGGGTTTCAAGTGCTTGATGAAGAACGCCAGGAGCCGGGCGTCCTGGTCGCCGTCGCCCTTGGCCAGGTCGTCGCGCAGGACGCATTCGACCCCGACCTTCATCGCCAGGCATCGGTCGCGAATGGCGATGGCGTGCCGCGGATGGTGCACGTAGTGGCCGCGGTCCTTGGGGTCGGTGTTCGGGCCCGCGCAGAACAGGAACACGGGGGAATCGCCCGCCGAGATAAGACTGAGCATGCTCATATCTTTCATGATGCGTTCGGCCTCGGGCGTCTCGCTCGCCGCCTTGTCCTTGAAATGGTAGAAGTCCAGGATCTCGGCTTCCTTCCTGGCGCCGTCGGGCGGCGGGCCGACAATCGTCTCCCACTCGCGCAGGTCGTACGACGCCTGACCGTTCAGGCACCCGGCGCACGTCAGCCGGCTCGACTGCCGCAGCACGGGGTCGGCGGCGTCCGGGTCGGCCAGGTCGTCGTGGAACGCCAGCCAGAGCGACGTGCCGGCCCCCGCCGACCCGCCATACGAGGCGACGCGCGTGGGGTCGATGTTCCACTCCTTCGCCTTGGTGCGGAGGAACTGGATGGCCCGGGCGCAGTCGCGGACGATGTCCTGAATCGGGGCGTGCTCGCGGAACCGGTAGTTGATGGAGGCGAACGAGATGCCCGCCTCCAGGCACCCCGTCAACACCTTGTTGCCGCGCACCTTCGACTTGTCGCCGCCGACGAATCCACCGCCGTGAATGAATACGACGAGCGGCGCGGGGGCGTCGGTCTCGGCCTTCCAGAAGTCGAGGACGTTCCGCTCGTGCGGTCCGTACTTGACGTTCTCGGCCGTGGGCTTGGGGCCGCGCGGGTCGCTCTGGCCGGGGGCCTGAGGCTCGGCGGACTCGCCGCCGCGGCGTTCCACGAGGCGCTGGCGGGCCTGGCGGGCCTCGTCGGCCGTCAGGACGCCGTCGCCGTCGAGGTCGGCCTTCGGGAACCGCTCCAGGATCTGCTTCAGCCGCGCGTCGGTCTCGGACGTCGGGGCGGCGGCCGCCGACGGGGCCGTCGCGGCCGCCAGAAACAGACCGGCGAGGGCCAGCAGAAGGATTCGCTGTGGGCTCAGGCGCATGATAAGTCTCCTCGATTGCCGGGGCTTGCTGTCCCGGCGATTCGCTTCGCTCATCACCGGGCGCTGTGCGAGTATTGAACCGCGCGCGGGGCGTCGTGTCACGGCAAAACGCGGCGATGGCGGTTGGGCACCGGTCATCGGTCTGCAAAAACACGCGCCGGCCAAGGCCAGCGGCTAAATGTTGTGTGCCGTCGTTGTTGTCGTTGCTTTGACCGATTCCCGGTTGCCGGTTCCCGACTGTTTTCTTTGACACGGGCGCGCGGGCGGCGGTAGAATCGCCGGGGCGTCGGGCGGGGGTCGGGCGTGACACCCCACGTCCCGGCAACCGTCCGGCGCTGCCTGAAAGGGTCCGGACACAAGGGGTCGCACTACGGCATGGAGGCACAAAGATGAGTAAGCGTGTACTCAGCGTGGGCCTGATCGGCGGGGGCGGCGGGGCGTTCATCGTCAACCCGCACCAGAAGGCGATTCACATGGACGGCACCCGCCGCGTCGTCTGCGGGGCGCTGCACCAGAACCCCAAGGTGGCCATGAGCGAGGCCCGCAAGTGGCCCTACCCCATCAAGGGCTACCCCAGTTACAACGCGATGATCAAGGACCAGGCGGCCAAGCCTGTCGGCGAACGCATCGACTACGCCGTCATCGTCACGCCGAACTTCGTGCACTACGACCCGGCGATGAAACTGGTGAAGGCGGGCATCCCGGTCTTCTGCGAGAAGCCGCTCACGATCACCGCCAGGGAGGCCGAGAGCCTCGCCGCCGCCGTCAAGAAGGCCAAGGTGCCGTTCGGCGTCGCCCACACGTACCTCGGCCACTGGTCCAGCTGGGTGTGCCGGTGGATTATCCAGAGCGGCAAACTGGGCAAGGTCCGGTGGGTGGACGCGTACTACCTGCAGGGCTGGCTGGCCACGCGGCTGGAGGCCGAGGGCCAGATGCAGGCCTCGTGGCGCACCAACCCGAAGATGGCGGGCGCCTCGTGCTGCGGCGGCGACATCGGCACACATGCGTTTATGCAGATGCGCTTCGTCACGGGCCTGAACGTCAAGACCGTGCGCGGCATCATCGAAACGTTCCTGAAGGGCCGCCAGCTGGACGACCACTTCACGACCTACTGCACGCTGGCCGGCGACATGGCCGCCAAGGGCGGCGCCAAGGCCCTCATCCGGGCCAGCCAGATCTGCATCGGCCACAAGAACGACCTGGGCCTGGAGGTGAACTGCGAGAACGGCAGCCTCATCTGGCGGCAGGAAGAGGCCGAGAAGTTCATCATCCGCCTGCCCGGCGAACCCGAACGCGTGTACTGGCGCGGCGAGATGGGCGCCCAGGACGCGTTCCTGGGCAAACTGCCCAAGTGGATCAGCACCGAGCCGACCATCCCCTCGGGGCACCTGGAGGCGTTCCACGACGCCTACCGCCGGCTGCACGCGGCGTTCGAGGCCGACGTCCGCAAGTACAACGCCGGCAAGAAGTTCGCCTGCGACGGATCGAAATATGCCAACATCGATGACGGCGTGGCCCACATGAAGTTCGTCGAGGCGGCCGTCAGGAGTTCCAAGAGCGGCTCGAAGCCGGTGACGATGTAACCGGCCGGCGGCCGATGAGCCGAAACGCCCGCGCGGTGGGTCTCCGGACCCACCGCGTTCTTTATTCGACGCCGAGGCGCTCGCGCCACTCGGGCGCCGGCCCCGCCTCCCGCTTCATCCGCTCCACCGCCGCCTTGAACGCATCGCCGCGATTCTCGTGCGGGACGACCGTGTTGGCCTCCAGCGTGATGTTCTTCTCGGGCGTGGCGTTGTAGCGGACCAGCGGGACGCCCTCGCGCAGCGTCATGATGTTCCTGCGGACGAGGTTCTCCTCGGCCTTGTGGAAGCGCAGCGGCGAGCGGACGGTGTCGTGGATGAGGTTCTCTTCAATCACGAGTTCCGTCGTGCCCTCGTCCAGGAACATGCCGTTGGACTCGGCCCGGCCGGCGTTGAGGGGGATGTCGTGGATATAATTCCCCGCCAGCCGCGTGCCCGGCTGCCGGCCCAGGGTGTAGATGCCCCCGCCGTCGCTGAGAAGCATCATGCAGTGATGGATATCATTGGCCGTCACCAGGTTGGCTTGGCACGGCGTGGGCGTGGGGTCCCAGCGCCAGCCGACCGAGACGCCCGTGTACGGGTGCTGGGCGATCTCGCAGCGCGTGACGACGCTCTCGGCC
>JADHXV010000103.1 GCA_016782785.1 Planctomycetota bacterium
AGCGCCGTCTCCTTCGGGAACGTGTCGCCGTGGAACCCCTCCGACCCGTCGCCGCAGTAGCCGGTGAGCGGCTTCTCGCAGATGACGTCCCTGCCGGCCTCGAGGGCGGCGACGGTGATCTCCTCGTGGACCGCCACCGGCGCGCAGACGTGGACGAGGTCGACGGCGTCGATGAGTTCTTCGCGCGTCTCGAAGCACCGGACACCGCGCTGCTTGGCATACGTGCGTGCCTGGTCCGTATCGGTGGCGAAGACGCCCACGACCTCGGCGTTGACGGTGGAGACTCTGCGTGCGGCCTCGTAGTGAAATGAAGCCGAGAACCCGGCCCCGATGATTCCGCTGCGGACCGTCTTCTTGGGCATGCGTCACCTCGCGTTCAGGGTTCCAGGAACACCGGCGGCAACGGCTTGGGACGATTCAAGCAGAAGAAAGGCGCCGTGTCAAATGCCCCACGGGCTCCGCATGGCGCGGTCCATCAGGCGGTCGGCCTCCGGGTCATCGATGAACCGCTCGGCGGCCGGGTCCCAGCGGACCTTCCGGCCCAGGCGCATCGCGATTACGCACAGGTGGCACACCGTGGCTGCGCGATGCCCGACCTCCACCGGCGCGGCGGGTTCGCGGCGGGTCCGGACGCACTCCAGGAAGTTGTCCATGTGGCTGCCTTCGGACCGGTACAGGCGGACCTCGTCCGGCCGGATGACCGAGTCGAGGATCCCCGGCGGGTCGGCCCGGCTGTCGATGTCCACCCAACCGTCGGTGCCGTAGAAGCGCGGCACGCCGGCGTCGTTCGTCAGGTGCAGGCGGGCGCCGTTGGCGTACGTGGCCGTCATGTTCACCTCTTTCGGCACCGTGAAAAGGCCCGTGTCGGGCCAGACGGCCGTGCCTTCGACCTCGACAGGCCCCGAGCCGTCCATCCCCAGGGCCCACTGGGCGAGGTCGGTCCAATGGGCGCCGTTGTTCGTTACCTGGCCGCCCGAGTAGTCCAGGATGAAACGGAACGAGTAGTGGCACCGGAGCGAATGGTACGGCGCCCACGGGGCCGGGCCGAGCCACATGTCGTAATCGAGTTCCGGCGGGACGGGCTCGGGCTCCCAGGTGGGCCCGCAGTCGCGGTTCCAGCCGCCCACGCCGGCCGTGATGCGTTCGACCTTGCCGATGCGGCCGTTGCGCACGAGTTCGCACACGTGCCGGACGCCGGCGGCGGAGCGGCGCTGCGTGCCGCTCTGGAAGACGCGTCCGTGCCGGCGGACGGCCTCGACCATCTTCTTGCCCTGGCCGATGGTCAGGCTGAGCGGCTTCTCGCTGTAGACGTCCTTGCCGGCCTCGCAGGCGGCGATGACGATGGGGGCGTGCCAGTGGTCAGGCGTGGCCACGACGACGGCGTCAACGTCGCGGCGGTCGAGGATTTCGCGGAAGTCGCGCGTCTGGAAGCAGCCGGTGAAGCGGCCGGTGCGCGCCTCCTCGGCGTAGGCCTGCTCGGCGGTCTGGCCGGCGGCTTCGAGGACGTTGTAGTCCACGTCGCACAGAGCGACCACCCGGGCGTCCTGGTTGCGGACGAGCCCCCGCAGGTGGTTCCCGCCCATGTTCCGGACCCCGATACTGGCGACGCCGACGCGTTCGCTGGGCGGCCGCGCTCCTTCGGCGCCCAGCACGCGGGCCGGGACGACGACCGGCGCCGCGCAGGCGACCGCCGCGCGGCGCATGAACGCCCGCCGGGTCAGCGGGGACATCGGCTTCATCGCGCGGTCTCCGGGTTGGTCGCTGAAGCGTTCCCCTTCGGGTTGCGGCTACAGGGCACGTTGTTACTCGCCGAGCACGGCGCCGCGCGTGGCGAGCGCGTCGAGACGATACGGCGACCCGCCTGCTGACCACGCCATGCCGCGGAGCAGCAGCAGCCGCAGCAGCGGGTCGTCGAACGTCCACATGAAATGGCCCGGCACGCAAGTGAAGACGCGGCCCTTGCCCTCTTCGCGGCACCAGAACATCGGCTCGGGCCGGGTCTCGGGCTTGTCCTTTTCAATACGTTCCTGGCAGGTGGCCAGGACCGTGAGCCGGCCGGGGTCGCCCTGGAAGTGGTAGTACGTTTCGTCGAGCAGGCGGACGGTTTCGGGGAAGCCGCGGGTGATCGGGTGGTTCGTGTCGGTGACGGCCAGGTCGACCTCGCCGTGGCGGTACTTGGTGCTGTCGCCGGCGGCCATGCCGACGAGGTCGGCGAGCGGCTTGGACTTCTGCCAGACGGCGACGTGCACGATGACCAGGCCGCCGCCGCGGGCCAGGAGCCCCTTGGCGTCGGCCAGCCGCTCGGGCGTCCATTGGGCCTTGGAGAACACCACGACGAGGTCGGCCTTGGCGAGTTGCTCCTTCGTCGGCCAGTCCGTGGCGGTGTCCACCGTGACGCCGGGGCTGCCGGCGCAGGCGGCGTCGGCGCCGCCTTCGGGCTCGGGGCGGAAGCAGTTGACCTTCGGTTCGTCGTCCGGACCTTTGCCGCCCAGGAGGACTTTCCACCGTTTCTGCCACAGCGGGTAGTCGTGCTCGTTCGGGCCGTGATCCTTCTTGGAAGCGACCAGGATGACGTGGAGTGGTTTGGCGGCCTCGGCCTCGGGCGGCGGGGCCTTGGCGAGGATGGCGTTGACCTCGGCCCGGCTTCGCTGCGCCGGCGGCGCGTACTCTGCCGCCAGGAGACTTGGCGCGCCGGTCGCCGCCAGCAGGATGATGAAAAGCATCGAACCACTAACGGTCGTTGTGGACATTGACATCGATGACCTCCTCATGTTCATTTCACCGGCAAGCGGTGTTGTTTGATACGCCAACGTGCAAAGGGTACTTCGGGTCTCCCGTGAGACTCATCCGCTCACTCGGCTTCTCGTTTGGCCGTCCAGAAGATGGCATTGGTAAGCATGCGCCGGAAGTTCGGGTTCTCGAAATCCTTGGGCCCGCCGAGCGACGTGTAGAATACCCGGCCGCCGTTGTGCAGGCGCGTCCACGCGACCGGTTCGGTGTGCCCGTCGGCCGTTGCGGTCGCAAGGAGCGTCACGTCATCCGCCAGGCCGGTGTTCTTGTAGAGCGAATAGGCCGACTCGAACGGCTGGACGCCCTTGAGCACCGGGTGATCCTTGGAAACCTCGAGCAGGTTCACCTTGGCCACGGGCCCGTGACCGTAGTGCCCCTGGTAGTTGCCGCCGAGCACCTCCTTGTCGAACTCCAGCCAGTTCTGGAACGCGTGGCTGGCGGTCCGCACGCCGACCACAGGTTTGCCCGCCTTGCACCAGTCCTGGACCACGCGCAACTGGTCGGGGAGCAGGGTGTTCCGGCGGAGGAACACCAGGAGCACATCGCAGCCGGTCAGCGCCTCGACGCCTGGCAGCGAGGCGGCCTTGTCTTTGCCCCTGACCAGCGTGCACACGGCCCGGCCGGCGGACTCCAAGTGCTTCTTGAATGCCGACAGCGACTCGTAGCCGCTGTACTCGTCTGACCCGGCCAGCATGCAGATCTTCAGCGGTTTGTCCTTGGCGGCGTCGGTCGCGCCGGCCGCGTCGGACGGGCCGGCCGAAGAGGTGCTTGCGGCGGCGCCGGCGGAGGGGTTCACGGAGGCGTTGGCGGCGATCTTGACGGTGGGCGGCTCGGCGAAGTCGCGCCACAGGCGCTCGGCCGTTGCGTCGTCCATCGGGCCATCGTGGATGACGAAGCGGTAGTGCGAGACGTACTCCTCGCCCGGCTTGATTTCCCAATCGCCTCCTTGCGACGGGGCAACGCAAATCTGCGGCTGCTTCGGGTTCAGGCGCAGCGGCTGCGGGTACCGGAAGTTAGATGGGTGAATGAGGATCAGGCACCCTGCCTGGCCGCCGTCGAGCGGGCCGGCCAGGTCCAGCCACCGGGCCGTCGATTCGTTGCCGTCCTTGCGGCCCTTGCCCTCGGAGGTTTTCATGGCGACCTCCGTGAGCCACGCCCGGTTCCCGCGGTACCCAAGGCCGCCGTAATGGTACTTGGGCAGGCGGAGCGGCGAGTCGGCGACGCACTGCTGCCGGCTCGTCAGGTCCCAGAGGAAGTAGCCGGCGTCGGGTCCCCCCGCGTTCCACACGCGGACGGCCCACTGTTCCTTGAGGATGACCTTCGGCCCACCGGGGGCCTTTGTGTCGAGGTGCTCGTGATGCGGTTCGAACGAGGCGAAGACCGGGCCGTCGGCCGTCGGGCCCATCTCGGTGAAGCGGATGGTGGCCGTCTGGTCGCCCAGGTTCCAGAAGTCGGGGTGGCGGCCCTCGAACTCGGTCTTCGTCCACGAGAACCAGATGCCTCGCTGATGCTTGTGGTCGGGCGGATAGTCGTCCGTGACCACCCGGCCGGCGGGCGTCCAGGCCGGGTGGATGTACGCCTCGTGGGCGAACTTCTCCTCCACGCCCTCCGGCAACTCCGTGCGGGCCGCGTGATACCGCAGGACCGGCTTGTCGTGCACGATGACATCGAGCCCGCCGTCCCTCTTCCGGACCTCGGCGCGGCTGGCGAGGAGCCGGGCGTCCAGGGGAGTGACCTCGAAGACCCGCGCGGCTCCGGCGGGCGTCTTGCCGGGCAGGATGAAGGCCAGGCGAGGCGGGTCGCCGGCCTCGACCTGGCAGGCGATGAGTGTTGCGGCCTCGCCGGTGCCGGCTTCCCGGAGGTTGACGGGGGGCCAGGCCTCGGCGCCCTTGGGCACGGCCACGCAAACGGGGGTGTCGAGCCGCTCGTGTGCCCCGGCCTCGACGGTGATGGTGGCGAGGGGCTCGGCGGCGTCAGCAGGCAGGAGGGCCAAGAGCACAATGGCCGACACGGTGGCCATGAGAGATGCGCGTCTCATCCGCGTCGCCCTTTCCACGAGAGGTGCACGCCGCAACCGTACCACAGTCATCGCCGGGCCGGTAGTTATTTTGCCTGCCGGCGCGGCGCGACGTTCGGAGGAAGGGAAGGGGGATTCCGCGCGGCGGGCCCTTCAGTCCCCTCTCCCCTGGTGGGAGAGGGTCAGGGTGAGGGGGACGCCGGCTGCGTTCGCGGCTCTTCACCCTCACCCCGTCCCTCTCCCGTCCAGAAAGGGGGAGAATGCGATCACGCGTGGCCGGCGGCGTCAGCCCACCAGCCGTTCCCACTCGGTCCGCTGGGCCTTCAGGAACGCGACCGGGTCGTCGCCCTTGTACTGGGTTTCGATCATCGTGAAGTGGCGGAAGTCCGCCGCCTTCAGCAGCGGGAACAGTTCCTCCCACGGGTAGCCCTTCTCGGTCAGCGTGTGGATGTGGACGTGCCTGATCCACGGCTGGCACAGGGTGAAGTAGCGGCGGATGGAGCCGTTCTCCACGTCCACGGCGTTGCAGTTCCAGCACAGGCAGGCCATGGGATGGTCGCACAGTTTCATGATCTCGGCCATGCGGTCGGGCCGGCTCGTGTCCTTGCCGTGACACTCGACGAACACGTTGACCTTGCGGGGCGCGGCATACTCGGCGCAGGTGCGGACGGCCTCGGCGATCTGGCGGAGCGTCTTCTCCTCCGGCACCTCCTTCGGCAGGGCGTTCGGCCGGACCTTGACGCCCCAGCACCCCAGGTCGGCCGCCAGGTCGATGAACCGTTTCGTCTCGTCGATGTTCTTCTGGACGACCGCGGGGTCGGGCGCGTGGTACTCGCACGCCGAGCCCAGGGCGTACAGGCGGACCGGCGTGTCGGCAAACATGGCCTTGACCTCGCGGCGCCGCTCGGCCGAGATGTTCGGCTCCACGCCGTGGCCATGCGTGGACCGCAGTTCCACGCCCTCCATGCCGCTCTTCTCGCACGTGGCAATGAGCGTGGGCAGGTCCATCTTCGCCCCGACCATGTAGGTCACGAGGCCCAGGTGTATCGTGCGGGCCCCCGGCTCGGCCGCGGAAGCGCGTGGCAGGATGGCGGGCAGCGACGCGCCGACGGCCCCGGCGGCTGCCCCGGCGGCTGTCGCAGCCAAGCCGGTCTTCAGGAACGTGCGACGGGTCAAGGTGCTCATGGCGTCTCCGTTTTTCTGTTCATGCTGCGCGGCCCGTACGGGCCGCGCATGCGGTCGGCTACTTCGCCTTCTTGCCGGTGTCTGGGGACGAAATCCATTATAGCGGTGCCGGCGGTCCGCGTCGAACGGTGATTCCCAGGGCCTACTGCGGGGCTGACACCCGCCAGCCGTATGGCTGAGGCTGCCGCACGTGGCGACGAGCCGGCGTTTCGACTGACCACATGGCACCGGGCCGGCCAAACCGTCTTTTGCCCTTGCCTGGCGCGGAACCGTCCGATAGACTTTCTCGTTCGATACGGACGGCCACGGTCCAGCGCGGACACGGGTCCTGCAAGCGGAGGTTGCCCGGCGTGAAGCGAATCGGTATCAGACGGATTGCCGTCTTCACCGTGTTGGCCGCCCTAGCGGCGGCCACAGGCGTTGTGTCGGGATGCGGCCCCACCCCCTGGCGGACCGACGACGGCAGAATCGTGACGGGCAAACTCGATTTCCAGAAGGAACCGGTCACAGGCCGGGTCTACCACCTGTACATCCCGACCTCGTACAACCCGAGGCGCCAGTATCCGCTGGTGGTGACGGCCCAGGGGACGTTTCCGTTTGACCAGGCGGCCGGTCAGCGCGACCGCTGGATCGAGGTGGCCGAGCGCTACGGCCTGATCGTGTGCTCGGCCGACTTCGACTCGGCCACCGGCTGGCTGGGCGTGCCGGAGGATCGGCCGGCGCCGGAACTGGTGCGCGACGATGAGGCCACCATGGCCATCATCCGGGAACTGAAGTCGCGCTACAGCATCAACCCCGACGCCATCATGATCAGCGGCTGGTCGGGCGGGGGCTACCCGGCCCACTATATCGGCCTGAACCACCCGGACGTGTTCCGGTGCATTGTGGGGCGCACGGCGAACTTCAAGGAGCACCTGGTCTCCGACGACGTGGCCCGCCGCGCCCGCCACATGCACATCTATGTCTTCTTCGGCGAGGGCGACCTGCCGGGCTTCGACCAGATGAACCGCGACGCCAACTTCTGGTACACCGTCCGCGGGTTCCGCAACTTCGTCATCCGCCAGTTGCCGGGCGGGCACAACCCCAACCAGGTCGAGGCCGCCAGGTACTTCCTGAACATCGTCAGCCACTGGCCGGCCGTCCATGTCGAGGCCAGCCAGACCGACGGTGTCGCCCCGCTCACGGTGCGGTTCCGGGCGCTGGTGCGCGACCCCGATTCGCCCGACGGCCGCGTCGACTCGGTCCTCTGGAACCTGGGCGACAACACGGTCTCGGCCAAGGCCGAGGTCACGCACACCTACAGCCAACCCGGCGTGTACAACGTGTTCCTGACGGTCGTGGATCTGGACGGGCACCACGAGTACGCCCAAACCTGGATCCGCGTCCGCTGAGGCGGGCGCCTGCGTCGCAGGAGGCCTGCCGCGGCAAAGCCGCTCGGATGTCAGCGAGGTCGCCGACGCCCCCGGTTTGCGGTTTTCCCTTGAATCAGGCCGTCCGCGGGCTAAAATCCCGGTCTTGCGCCCGCCCATCTGAACGCGCGGGACCGTGTTCGACCCGTGGACCCAAGGAAGGAGCATGAGCGTGGCGAAGACAGACGGCACCTGCCGGCCCAAGGCCGACATCCCCGAAGGCCATGCGCTGTTTACGAGCGAGGCGGTGACGGTCGGCCACCCGGACAAGATGGCCGACCAGATTTCCGACGCCATCCTCGATGCCATGATCGCCCAGGACCCCGCCAGCCGCGTCGCCTGCGAAACGCTCGTGACCACGGGTCTGTGCATGGTGGCGGGCGAGGTCACGACCAAGGCCGTCGTCGATATCCGCGACATTGTCCGCCAGACGATCAAGGAGATCGGGTACACCGATGCCGCGATGGGCTTCGATTACGAGCACTGCGCGGTCCTGATCTCGCTGGACCGGCAGAGCCCGGACATCGCCATGGGCGTCGACGCGTCGGACACGAAGGAGCAGGGCGCCGGCGACCAGGGCCTGATGTTCGGCTACGCCTGCCGCGAAACCGCCGAACTCATGCCCATGCCCATCCAGTTGGCCCACCAGTTGTGCACCCGCCTGAAGACGGTCCGCGAGGCCGGCGACCTGCGGTGGTTGCGGCCCGACGGCAAGAGCCAGGTCACCGTCCAGTACGATGAGAACAGCAAGCCCGTCCGCGTCCACACGGTGGTCGTCTCGACGCAGCACGCCGACGAGGTGGCCGGCAAGAAGGTCTCCAACGAAGAGATCCGCCGGGGCATCATCGAACACGTCATCCAACCGGTCATTCCGGCCGAGTTGCTGGACGAGGACACCATCTACCACGTGAACTCGACCGGACGCTTCGTCGTCGGCGGTCCGCAGGGCGACTGCGGCCTGACCGGCCGCAAAATCATCGTCGACACCTACGGCGGGAAGGGGAGCCACGGGGGCGGGGCGTTCAGCGGGAAGGACCCCTCCAAGGTCGACCGCAGCGCCGCCTACATGGCCCGGCACATCGCCAAGAACGTGGTCGCGGCCGAGCTGGCCCGGGAGTGCGAGGTCCAACTCTCCTACGCCATCGGCGTGGCCGAGCCCGTCAGCGTCCGGATCGACACCAACGGCACAGGGAAGATCAGCGACGCGGCCCTGGCCAAGGTCATCCGGAACGTCTTCCCCCTGAAGCCGCGCGAGATGATCGAGTACCTGGACCTGAGGCGACCGATCTTCCGCAAGACCGCCGAGGGCGGCCACTTCGGCCGCGAACTGCCCGAGTTCACCTGGGAAAACCTCACCAAGGTCGACGAACTCAAACAGGCCGCCCGCAACTGCATGTAGCGGGGCCGGGCGGCGCAGGGTCCGGATTCCCCGTGCACCAGGGGCTTGTCAACAGTTGGGCGCTCTACGACAATTCCGGGCCGATGCCGCGCCTGTTAGCGGCTGGAGACAATCCATGACTCGAAAGGCCATTGGCTCGAAAGACCCGGACATCCTTGCTTCCGAGGCGGCCCTTCGGCGGGCAGCCAAGCGGGCGCTGCGAGAGGGCCTGGAAACCGGCACGCCGGTCTGGGCCATCAAGAAAGGCCGGATGGTGGACCTGACCCGCGGCAAACGCCGCAAGACCCGACACCGGTAGAGCGGTTTCCTCCGAGGGCTGTCATTCGGAGCGACCGAAGGGAGCGAAGAATCTCGCCGCGGAGTCTTGTCACGGGCCATCGGGCCAGTTTTTCGCGGCCGCTATGAGTTGGCCAATGGAAGCGTCAATGAACGCGACGCACTTCGGCATGTACGGGATGACTACCTTCGTCAGGTCCAGGCAGACCTGCACGGGCTGGTTTGGGTCTTTTCGGTCAGGCGGATTGATGAAGTCCCTCTCAAATGCTTGCGGGGTGGGCCAGATGGCATCGTCCCAGATGGGGTCGCCGTTGCCTTTCCAGCCGACCGCTTCCTCGAATTTGCAGTCAACCTTCCCTTGCCTGTGCACGACTGCGTGACGTATCTCGGCGAGGAACAAGGCATCACGCGCCCAGAGGAGAGTGTTTTCAGGATACTTCTTATTGTAGCAACCCGGGTAGGGCTTGCCATTGCGATCTTTCAAGTGGCCGAGGATACCTACGAGCGGCCGTACGCTTGCGGGGATTCGGTTGATGAGATCGTGGTTTGGATAGGCCGCCTGCCAACCGGCCTTGTATGCGTCAGACAAAAACCCCTCTACGACTGCAACGGCATAGACGAGTGCCGCCTTGTTGAGGTAGTGGCCCGGGTTGTCGCGCGCTTCGTTTAACGCGCATCTACGAAGATCATGAAATGCCTGGACTGCTTGCTCCCATGCGCACCTGGCCTTCTCGGGCGACGGAAACTGTTCCACCGGAACTCGAATACTCTGTTCCGGGATCGTTAGGACCGAAGAGGCACTTGCAGGCGCATGTTGCTGCGACGTCTTGAAGAAGATGTGGTACGCCGCAAGCCATGCCAGGTCACTCTTGGCAGGCGCGGCGAGTGCCTCCAGGTTTTTGCGGAGGGTGCCTTCATCGAACTGGGCCATTGGGGTCTCTCCTTTCGAAGCTTTGCGGCTGTGACCTTCCCCCCAAAAACTGTACCAGGTAGAATGAGAGTTTTGACGACCTGAAGGGGTCGAAAGGAGCTCTCGGATGAAGAAGCACAGCGGGCAGCAGATTGTGGCGAAGTTGCGGGAAGCGGACGTGGCGATTGGC
>JADHXV010000104.1 GCA_016782785.1 Planctomycetota bacterium
AGGACTGCGTCATCGTCCAGAGCGAGGACGGCACGCTCGTGTGCCACAAGTCCGCCACTGAAGACGTCAAGCGCCTGATTCAGCGCGTCCTGGAGGACGAGCAGGCAGCAGACGAGCGGGCCGCGAACGCGCAGGCGTAGACGGCATGGCGGTCCTTAGCGAGTGTTTCCATTCCCCTCTCCCATCGAGGGAGAGGGAGTTACGGATTATCCTCTTCGCGTCCGGCGGGCCGCCCTTAGCGGCGGCGGGTCACGTGGCCGCCTTCTTCTCTTTTTTCCCCTCCTTCTTGCCGGCGGACGGCTTGCGGTCCCACGGGTTGGCCGGACGGGGCTCGTACTTCGGGCGGGCGTCGCGGTCGGGCATGGTGTCGACGACGGCCTGGAACTTCGCCAGGGCGGCCTTCGATTCGGGCGCATCGCCGGCGAGGAGGTTCTGCTTCTCGTCCAGGTCGGCCTTCAGGTCGTGCAGGCGGATGATCTTGGCCTTGTTGTCGACCCAGACCTTGAACCGCTTGTCGCGGATGACGCGGGTGGCGTAGTCGGCCGTGCCGCGAACGCCGTCGGCATCCAGCGTCCCGGCGCCGTGGCCGAGAGCCATGATCCATTGGCGCGGCGAATCGTCGGCCTTGCCCAGAAGGAGCGGCGCGATGGACACGCCGTCCACGGGCCAGTCGTCCGGCACCTTGGCGCCGGCGAGTTCGGCAAACGTGGGCAGCAGATCCGTGAAGTCCGTCAGGGCGTCGGTCACCACGCCCGCGGGCACCCGGCCGGGCCCGTTGACGATGAACGGGGCGCAGACGCCGTTCTCGCTCTCCTTGGCCTTGCCACCGGGAACCTTCCGGCCGTTCATCGTGCCCGTGCTGCCGCCGCCCGTGCCGTTGTCGGTTGTGAAGATGACGATCGTGCGGTCGCGGATGCCCAGGTCGTCCAGGGCCTTGACGAGCCGGCCGACGAGTTTGTCGGTGTACCGGACCATGGCCTTGTGCTTGTCGAGGCCGGCCTTGACGTCGGGCTCGTCGGGCGTGTGCACGAGGGGGCCGTGCGTCAGGCACATCGGGAAGTAGAGGCACATCGGTTTATCACGATTCTTCCCCATGAAGTCGACGAGGAAGTCGGCGTAGATGTCCGGGCCGAACTTGCCCTTGTAGGTCTTGCTGCCGCCCTCGCGGGTGAGGATGTAGGGGTCCCAGTACCGCTCGCCGCTGGGCGGGTTGCCGCCTTCGGCCCCGGTCCACATGCACCAGTCGTCGAAGCCGTGTTTGGCCATGGCGTCGGGCGTGACGCGGAAATCGTTGATCTGCCACTTGCCGGCAGCCGCGGTGGTGTAGCCTGCCGTCTTCAGGATCCGCGCGAACGTGGTGTGGCACGTCCAGTCGAAGTAGCCGACGCCCCACCGCGGAACGTCCCAGTGGTTGGTCCAGCCGGTCCGCCAGGGGTACCGGCCCGTCAGGAGGGTGACCCGCGTGGGCGTGCACTGCGGCATGGAGTAGGCGTTCTCGAACCGCATGCCGCCGGCCGCCAGGGCGTCGATGTGCGGCGTCTGGATGTCCTCGGCCCCGTAACAACTGACCCACTCCTTGCCGAGGTCGTCCACCATGATGAAGAGGATGTTGGGCTTCGCGGCCGCGCCGGCAGCGCCAGCCGCGCGGGCGCTGCGCCCCACCGCCATCCCCAGCATCGGCGCCGCGAGCGCGCCGCATCCTATCGTCCGAAAGAATTGTCGACGGTTCACCGGATCTCCTTTCACTCAGACGCGTCCGACGCAGGGAGCGACCCCACGGCCGCTCACTTCCCGCCCAGGCAGAGCACCTTGCCGTCGGTCGTCACCAGGTACAACCGGCCTCGGGCGGCAATGAGGCCGTCGAAAACCGGCGGGGCGTCCAGGGCGACCTCGGCCACGCGCGCCCCGTCGTCGCACGACAGGGCCCAGAGGACGGAGCGGTCCGGCGCGGGGCAAGGTGAGCCATCGGGCGGGACCACCGCCACGGCGTCCTCCCACCCGGCCGCAAAGAGCGTGTCGCCCGCCAGGACCAGGCCGCGGACCTGGAGCGGAAGGTCCTGCTTCCACGTTTCAGCCGTGTCGGGCTGAAGGTTCTTCGTGCCCTTCCCCACCTTGGCCGCTCGCACCGCGTTCTCCTGCGCGCAGAGCCAGACGCCGATCGGGAACCACTCCGGCTTGAACCGGGCGTACTTCTGGTGCAGGTGGCCCTCGTGGGTGGGCGGCCACATCGATTTGGTGTGCTTCAGGACCGTGTACGGCGACTGGACTGCGTAAGCCCGCCGGTCGCCAAAGACGATGAGTTTGCCGGTCGCGCCGCCGGCCTGAGCGTTGGCGCTGCCATTGACCGAGTTCCGGCCCATCGAGGCGATCTTGCCGGGATACCCCAGGTGCCACACCTGCCGGTGGAACCACGAGCCTTCCAGCAGGCCGTCGGTGGCAAACAAGGTCCCTACGTCGGCCGGCTCCTGCTGCCGGAGCGACCGGTCGAACTGCACCTGCCGCATCGTGATGAACACGCCGTCGCTCACCAGCACGTCGGCCAGCGCGCCGGTCCACTCGTCCTTGCCCGGCGAGGCGGGGTCGGCGACGAGTCGCGCCTCGTACCGCTTCGTACCGGAGCGCACGTCCAGGCCGACCAGGTAGATGCCGCCATCCATATACGTCGATCTCCCCGCCGCCGCGTATGCCACGCCGTCCAGCACGAGGACGCTGCCGTGCACGGGCCAGACCGACTCGAGCCGGCCCTCCGCACCGACGCGCCGGTCCACGGGCCCGATGCGGTACCGCCACGCCAGCCTGCCGTCGGCCGCGTTGACGGCGTACACGCACCCGTCGCCCGAGCCGAAAAGGGCCAGGCCATCGACGAGCGTCGGCGGCGAATCGACCGGGCCGGCGGCCGCGAACTCCCACACCGTCCGGCCCGTCTCGGCGTCCAGGCAGTAGACGGTGTACCGGTCGGGGCCGGCCAGGTAGAGTCTGCCCGCCGCCATCACGGGGGCGGTCAGCCGGCCGCCGAGGTCGGCCTGCCACCGCCGCGCAAGATCCTTCGACACGGCGGTGGGCGTCGCGCCGCTTCGGCTGGGGTCGTGGCGGAACGTGGGCCACTCCTCCGAATTCGGGACGGACACGGGCGGACTCCAGAGGGCGCCCGCCGGCTTCGGCGCCTGGGCCGGCGGCGGGGCGGCCGCCGGTCGCTCCGCCCCGGGCGCGTACGCCGGGCCGGCCTGGAAGCGCGTCTCCTCCTCTGCGGGCGCCGTATCCAGGCTGCTCCCCGCGCAGAGGGCCAGAAGTCCGTTGACTTTGACGAAGTTGAAGCATCGGCACGGGTCGGGCGGGGCGTAAATCAACCCGTTGCACGGCAGGACGCCGTACTGGCATTCGCCGCGGACCCACCAGTTCTGGACGTGGTTGTCGCCGCCGAGGTCGACGAACTCCAGCCCGCGCCGGCTGCAGACGAGGTAGTTCTCGGTGGCCTTGTTGCGGTAACAGCGATGGTGATGGCCGCCCGGCCACACGTCCGACTTCTTCAGCCTCTTCTTCACCTCGCCGGTCCGGAGGTCCATGCCCCAGAACTCGGTGCCGCCGTTGCCCAGGTAATGCGCGGCCTCGTACTCCTTGCCGCGCGTCGTCTTGTCCGACGGGTCCATCACGGAGGCGGTGCCGGGCAGCACCCAGACCAGGCCGTCGACGACGAACATGTCGGCGGGCGAGGCGAAGCCCAGCGCGCCTCTATCATATTTCCACATCTCCTTGCCGTCGTCGGCCGCGAACGCGACCAGCCGGTCGGCCGATAGGCACAGCACCGCGTCCTTCACGGCGATCACCGTGGGCGCGTAGTTCCGCAGGAACAGACCCTTGGTCGGAAACGGCGCGCTCCAGCGCGGCCGGCCGGACGCCAGGTCCAGGCACCAGAGGCGCTGGTTATCGAGGTAGAACACGCGGTCGCCGCACGCGGCCAGCGAGAGCGGGGCCAGAGTGCCGAGGTTCTCGTCGGTCCGCCGCCACAGCGGCTCGCCGGTGTCGGCCCGGTAGGCGGCGATGGTCTTGGCGGCCTCGGGTTGGCGGTCCACCGCGTGCTGCCAGTAGTTCCACACGTCCGGGGCCAGGCGATTGAAGAGTTTCGGGTCGCCAATGGCGGCCAGCAGCACGCCGTCGTGGACGATGATCTCCTCGGCGTTCTCCGAGCCGCTGAAGGTCCGCAGCGTCTGGCCGGTGGCGGCGTCGAGGGCCGAGACCGACGCGTCGAGGCCCAGCGTGGCGTACACGCGGTCGCCCACCGACACAAGCCGCCGCGTGACCTGCACCGGCCCGGACCGGAAGTAGTGGAGATGCGTGATCCAGGTGGGAATCTCCCGTTTCCACAGAAGGACGCCGCTGAACGCGTCGCGGGCGATGAGCCGCCACGCGGCGGGGCGATGCATCAGCGACGTGGCGCCTTCGTCGAAAATGTAGAACAGGCGGCCGGCGCTCGAGGTCATCGCGCTCAGGCTGGCCAGAGCGTCGTGGTCCCGGTCGTGCTGCGGACCGGCCGTCCAACGCAGATGCCGCGGCGGGCCGATGCGCGCGTCGGCGGCCACGGCGTTGCCGCCCGGGTCGTGAAGGACATGCGTCCATTCGTCGATATCGTCCGGCCGCGGCTTGACGGTCCTGGACCAGGACCCGTCGGGGCCGCGGACGTAGGCCGCGCCGCCGGGCGCCAGGACCCGCATCACCTCGTCCATCGGCACGCCGCCGGCATCCTCGACGACCACAAGGTTCACCAGATCGTCGACATACGGCAATTCCTTTCCCGCCAACGTCTCCGCCGAAACCGCCCCGTACAGGCCCAGCGACCGGATGTGCGCGCGGGCCTTCGCCACGTCGGCAGCGTCGGCGTCGAGACCGTGAACGAGGTAGGCGTCGCCGGCGTGCAGCGCGGCCGTCAGCCGGCCGTCGCCGCACCCCAGGTGCACGACCAGGCCGCCCGCAACGCCCGCGGCGTCGAGGATGCGGCGGGCCTGGGCGGCCGCGTCCGGCTCGGCCCCGGCCGCACGCCCCGCCATGGCCACGCACACGGCAAGGGACATGATACATCCAACCGGCAGGCCAACGCGAGAACGGGAACGTCCGGCGGGAGGCATGGGCATCGTCGTTCCACCTTAAAGGAAGGTCCTCGGCGCAAGACAGCCGCGTTCCGCGATTTTACAGACGGCAGCGCCGGCTGTCCATCAATACACGGGTCGGGGGCCGCTGCCGCCACGTGGCCGCGCGTCGGATGCCGCCATTTTCGCTGACGCGGGTCGCCCCGCGCTGTACAATCGTCGGCGCACATGCCGCACGGGAACATCCGCCGCCGCCGCCCCAATTGAACCCGCCATGAGGAGAGCCGGACCATGAACGGAACACGTCTTGTACGTCTCGGCGTCGCGCTCGGCGCCATCCTGTGCCTGATGACCGCGTGTCTGCCCGGGCGCGAGGCGCCGCCCGACGCGCTGCCCGCCGAGCCATCCGAAGGGCCGCGCGCCGACGCCTACGCCAAGGCCGTCACGTCGGACGGCAGCCTGGCCGCCTACTGGCGCATGGACGGCGACCTGACCGACCACGTCCGCGGCGCCCCGGGGACGCTCCAGGGCGGCGACGCAACGTTCGTCGACGGCCCCGCGGGCGGCAAGGCGCTGGCCCTGGCGAAGGGGCAGTTCGTGACCGTCGGCGAGACCCCGCACCTGGACCTCCCGGCGAGCACCATCGAACTCCTCTTCCGCCTCGACGAGCCGCCCACCGAGCCGTACAACCCGTGCCTGATTGCCAAGCGGGCCGGTCGAGGCAAGACGCGGTTCAGCGTCCACGTGCGGCGCGACCTGGCCCAGATGGCCGTGTGGAACGGAAGCACCGTCCTCTGGGCCGACGTGCCGGATGCGCCCCTGAAGGTCGGCCAATGGTACCACCTGGCGGTCGTCGATGGCGACGCCGGCATCGCCATGTACCTGGACGGCGTGAAGTTCGGCGTGTGGGGGGATGCGGGCTACACCGATGCCGCCAAGGGCCTGCCGCTCCAGATCGGTGCCTCGCAGACCGACGCCCTCGAGCAGTGCCGGTGCACGATTGACGAGGTGGCGATCTTCGGCCGGCCGCTCTCGGAGGAGGAGATTGCGGCCCACGTGGCCGCCCTCGGCTGGACCGACCGCCGCCAGGCCCTGCTCCTCGAGGCGCGTGCCCGCACCGAGACAGAAGCCCGCCGGCACCAGGAGATCGTCGAGGGCCTGCTAGGCGACCCGGCCCTCCTTGCGCCCGGCGCCACGCGCGTGTACCGGGGCGAGCACCTGACGGGTATCAGCCTGCCGCTGGGCGGCATCGGGGCCGGGTGCGTCCAGATCAATGGGCGTGCCGACGTGCATATATGGCAACTCTTCAACAACTTCGAACCGATCGACGTGCCCAACAGTTTCTTCGCCGTCCGGGCGAAGGGCCGCGATGGCAAGACCATCGTTCGTGCCGCCCAGACGTCGGCGGAAGGGCCGTTCGCCGCCATGAAGGACCTGGCGTTCCGGGGCGAGTTCCCGTTCGGCTGGTTCGACTTCGAGGACGCCGCCCTGCCCGTCCGCGTGACGCTCGAAACGTGGAGCCCCCTGGTGCCGACGGACGCGAAGGCCTCGGCCATGCCGTGCGCGGTCTTCGCCTTCACGGTCGAGAACCCGGGCGACGCGCCCGTCGAGGTCGCCCTGCTGGCCGCCCAGCGCAATGTGGCGGGCTACGGGGCGTTCGGCGGCAACCGCAACGAGGTCCTTTCGGAGGGGAAGCGCACGATCCTTCACCTCGCCGGCGGACCGGAGAGCGGCCCGCTCGCGGGCGACGTGGCCCTTGCGGTGCACGGGGCCGACGCCACAGCCACGGCGTCCTGGACGTCGCCGGACGACCTCCATGCCGACTTCGCCGACGACGGCCGCCTGACCGGCCCCGCCAAGGCCGGTCCGAGCCCCCAGGGCGAGACCCTCGACGGCGCCCTGGCGACCACCTTCGCCCTCGCCCCCGGCGAGAAGAAGACCGTGACGTTCAGCCTGTCGTGGCACTTTCCGGACGGCGCGTCGGGCGGCGGCCGGACGGGGTGGGTCCATCGAGGCCGCATGTACACCATCTGGTGGCCCGACGCCCTGGGCGTGGCCCGGGACCTCGATGCGCGCCTGGCCGACCTCGCCTCCCACACGCGCACCTATCATGATACGCTCTACGAGACGAACCTGCCGCGCTGGCTGCTCGACCGGATCAGTTCCCAGGTGGCGGTGCTGAAAAGCCCCACGTGTTTCTGGACGGGCGACGGGTACTTCGGCGGCTGGGAAGGCTGTTCGCTGACGCAGGGCTGCTGCCCCGGCAACTGCGGGCACGTCTGGCACTACGCCCAGGCGCACGCGCGCCTGTTCCCCGAGATCGGTCGGCGGATGCGCGAAGAGTCGCTCGGCTACATGAACGAGGCGGGCGGCATCCCGTTCCGGCACCCCGCGGGCCCGCCGGCCTTCGACGGGCAGTGCGGCGAAATCCTCGGCGCCTACCGCGAGCACCTCTGCAGCGCCGACGGCGCCTGGCTCCGCGAACAGTGGCCGCACATCCGCAAGGCCATGGAGTTCGTCATCGCCACCTGGGACCAGGACGAGGACGGCGTGCTCCACGGGCAGCAGCACAACACGCTGGACGCCGAACTCAGCGGCAGCAGCACGTGGCTGGGGTCGCTGTACGTGGCGGCACTGGCGGCGTCGGAGAAGATGGCCCGCCTCCAGGGCCAGGCCGACCTGGCCGACCGGTACCGCACCATCCGCCTCTCGGGGTCCGAGAAGCAAAACGCCACGCTCTGGAACGGCGAGTACTACATCCAGCTTGCCGACGAGCCGCCCGGCCAGCTCAAGGGCGAGAACTACCTGACCGGGTGCCAGATCGACCAGGTCCTGGGCCAGTGGTGGGCCCATCAACTGGACCTGGGCTGGCTGTACCCGCCCGAGCGGGTGCGGACGGCCCTGGAGTCGCTCTTCCGGTACAACTTCCGCACAGACTTCGCGGACATCAAGACGTACACCACGGGTTCCCCGGCGCGGGGCCAGCCGCGCAAGTTCGTCCACGACGACGACCACGGTCTGCTGATGACCGCGTGGCCGAAGGGAGGCCGGCCGCCGGTCGGCAAGTCGCTCCGCTTCGCCGACGAGGTCATGACCGGGTTCGAGTACAGCGCCGCCGCCGCCATGGTCGCCAGCGGCCTGACGGAGAAGGCGTTCGTGGTCACCCAGGCGGTGGCCGACCGCTACGACGGCCGCCTGCGGACCGGCCTGCACGAGCGCGTCTGCTGGGGTTACAGCGGGAACCCGTTCGGCGATGACGAGTGCGGCAAGTTCTACGCGCGGGCCATGAGCGTGTGGTCCATGCTCCTGGCCTGCCAGGGCTTTGTCTACGACGGCCCGGCCGGCCTCATCGGCTTCCGCCCGTCCTGGAAACCGGAGGACCACCGCTCGTTCTTCACCGGGGCCGAGGGCTGGGGCGTGTTCGCGCAGAAGCGCACCGCCGAGGCGCAGACCGAGCGCCTGGACCTTCGCTACGGCACGCTGCGGCTGGTGGAACTCGTGTTCGAGATACCCGAAGGCGTCAGGCCCGCCGACGTGGCCGTGACGGTGGGCGGCGCGAAGGTGGCGGCGGCCCACAAGGTCGACGGGCGCGACCTGCGCATCACGCTCGCGGAGCCGGTGACGCTCACGGCCGGGGCGTCGCTCCAAGCCGCCGTGACCTTCGCGAAGTAGGTGCGGGCTGCGCGGTCCGGGCGGAGTCCTGCGAAGGCGGAGCGCGGCGGGTGCGGAGACCCGCCGCGCAGCAAGTAGCGTTGTCGTACTACCTGGCCGGGCCGAAGCAGCGGAGGCAGCCGTCGGCCGTCGCGAGGAACAGCCGGCCGCCGGCCGCCGCCATGCCGTCCCAGACGGGGGCGGCGTCGAGTTTGTACTCGGCCAGTTTGCTGCCGTCCTTGGCGGAGGCGGCCCACAGGACGCCGCCCAGTTTGCCCTCGTAGGCCGCGGCGTACTTCGCAGCCGGGTGGTCGGGCGAAAAATGGGCCGGCGCGCCGGCGACGAACACCACGTCGCCCGCCAGCACCATCGCCTTGCCCGTCAGCGGGATGGGGCTGCTCCATTCCCCGGCATCACGGGGCTGGGCCGCCGCTCCACTGCCCTTCGCCTTCTTCCCCTTCGCCCCCGTCGCGGCCTCGCCGGCGTCTCCCACCGCCCCGGCGACCAGCCGGTACCCGCTCACGCGCGGATCGAAGTACGAGTGCCGATGCACCGGGAACCCCAGCACCTCGTAATAGTCCTTGCCGTCGGTCACGAGGATATCGCCGGATGCGCCCCGCACGGCCGTGAAGCCGCCGAAACCGGACGCCAGTGTCCAGTACGTCCGGTGCTGGGGCTCCGGGTCCAGGAAACCGGCCGACGGGATGAGGTGCCGGCCGGCGGAGGCGGCATCGGCCAGGTCGGGCTTGAACGCCTTGTGGCGGACGTACAACAGGTGGCCGTCGGTGACGAGGATGTCTCCCTTGAACGCCCGGCCGCCCGTGGCGGGGAAGCCGGTCTTCTCGTCGAACGGCCCGTAGATGCGGCGGGCGTGAAGCACCTCGCCGGTCGCCGGGTTCAGGCCGTACAGGAAGATGCCGCCGTCCAGGAACGAACTCCTGCCGGCGGCGAAGTAGGCCACGTCGTTCAGCATCAGGATGCTGCCGCACACCGGCCAGGCCGACTCCAGTTGGCCATGAGCGCCGACCAGCCGGTCCGGCAGGTCCTTGAAGCGCCACACCAGGGCCCCGTCGGACGCCCGCAGGCCGTGCACCCACCCGTCGCGCGAGCCGAACAGAACGAGTCCCTTGTAGACCGTGGGCGGCGAATCAACCCGGCCGCCGGCCGTGTAATCCCAAACGATGCGGCCGCTGCCGGCGTCGAGCGCGTGCACGATGTGCGCGTCGACCTCCGCCACGAACACCTTGCCGTCCGCCACGACGGGCGCGCTGGGGACCGTCTTGAACGGCGTCTTCCACAGGGGCGCCAGGCGCGGCGACACCTCGGCGGCCGTGGCCCCGCCGCGCGTGCCGTCGTGGCGATAGGTG
>JADHXV010000105.1 GCA_016782785.1 Planctomycetota bacterium
ATCGAGCCGCCGCACCTGTGCCCCGATTGCCTGTGCAAGATGCGGTGGACGCTGGGGTTCGATCTTGTCGCGCGCTACGAGGGCCTGCAAACGTTCTACAAGAAGGCGGGCATGCCCGTGGAGGCCCGGTGGGTGGAACGGCGCCTCCGCGAGTGCCGCGAGGGCCTGGCCGAGGCCGGCGCCGCATCCGCGCCCCGTTGAGCCCGAGAGGCGAGGCACGCTATCATGCGCACCGGCATCCTCCTGACAGCAACGGGCCTCCTGCTGGCAGCGTGTGCCCTGATGGCCATGGCGAGAAACGAGGCGGCGTATCGGCCGAGGGGCCGGGTCGAGGACGACCCGCCGGCCTTCTACTCGGCCGACCTCTTCAAGCGGATGCCCCCGCCCAAGCCGGGCGACTGGCGGGCCGCCCATCCCGAGCAGGAGCAGTCGTTCGCGGCCTACACGCGAGCGACGGCCGTCCGCCCGACCGAGGACCGGCACATGCTGGTCGTGGCCCAGGTGGGCCCGATGAACGAGGCCCAGGGCAAGCAACTGGCGGTGCTGGCCGAGTTCCTCGGCCTCTTCTACGTCCTGCCGGGCCGCCAGGGTCCGCCGCTGGGGCTGGAGGGCGTCACCGGCCGCGACCGGACCATCCTCGGCCGCGAGATGCGGCAGTACCACACCGGCGACATCCTGCGGAAGGTGCTCGCGCCCGCCCTGCCCGGCAACGCCGTCTGCCTCCAGGGCGTGACGATGGAAGACCTGTACCCCGACCCGTCGTGGAACTACGTGTTCGGCGAGGCGTCGCTCGCCGGGCGGGTGGGCATCTACAGCCTGGTCCGCTTTCAGCCGGCGTTCTGGGGCGAGGCCGACGCCGAGGCCGGCCGCCGCCTCGCCTTCCTCCGCAGCCTCAAGACGCTGGTCCACGAGACCGGCCACATGTTCGGCCTGCACCACTGCCAGACGTACGAGTGCGTGATCAACGGGTCGAACAGTCTGACGGAGTCCGACGCCCGGCCCATCCACCTGTGCCCGGTGTGCCTGAAGAAACTGCGGTGGAACCTGGGCTTCGACGTGGTCGAACGCTACGAGGCCCTGCGCGCGTTCTACACGAAGCACGGGATGACGGACCAGGCCGCGTGGGTGGCCAAACGCCTGGCCCAGTGCCGCGAGGGCAAGGCGAAGTGACGATGATGGACCGCCCGTTCGGCCTTCCCGCGCGGTGGGTCTCCTGACCCACCGCGTGACGGAGGTTTCACCTTCCCTCGGCCCCCAAACCCCGCGCCGGCAGGGCTTCCCGAAAAAAGCGTCGTCCCGCCCGTCCCCCAACCGATACAATAATCGCATCGTCCCGCCGTCCAAGGGACGGTGGTAACCCCCGGGGGAGCGAGGACCCTCATGCCGGACCGAACGACGTTGCACGGATCTGCCCGCGCCGCGCTGCCGCCCGCGCCGGCCGCGTGTTGCGCGGTGGGTCTCCGCACCCACCGCGCAGCACGAAGCACCCCGGGTCGCGCGAAGCGCGGTGGGTACCCCTCGGCTGCGCTCGGGGCAGGCTCCGACCCGCCGCCCATCCATCTCGCACCACCAACCCTCAAACGCTCGCAGTCGTACGCGGTGCCGGCGCTGCTGCTCGGCGTCGCCGCCATCCTGCTGGCTGCCGGCTGCACCGGACCCCTGCGGTTTCCCGATGCGCCGATCGACACGACCGCTGCCAGCCCCGCGGGCCTCCAGCAGTACGACACCGACGCCGACGGCCGGGCCGACCACGTCACCGTCGCCGACGATGCCGGCCGCATCGTCCGCATCGGCTACGACACCACGGCCGACGGCCAGGCCGACACGTTCGTCGGCCTCGACGCCATTCCGCCCGAGCAGTGCCGGCACGTGGTCCTCATCCTCGACGGCATCGGCTACGAGACGGTCAAGGCGTACCGCGACGCGGGCCGGCTTCGGCTGTTTCATCCGCCGGCGCCGGTGATCTCGACGTACCCGGCGATGACCGACATCGCCCTGGCCGACATCTTCCAGAGCGTCCGCCCGGTGGGCTACGAGGCCCGCTACTTCGACCACGAGAAGAACGCCATCGTGGGCGGCGACGGCGACTACCTGGCCATGCGCGACGAGGACTGGGCCCGCGCGACCGACTACCGGGCCGACACGGTCGTCGACCCGCTGGCGTACCTCTTCCCGCACCACTACTTCCGCGAGGAACTGAAAGCGGTGGTGGACCTGATCGACCGCCGCGACCGGCCGATGGTGGTGGCGTACCTCGTCACAACGGCAGGCCTCGGCACGAAGCACCTGCGCGACGGGCAGCACGACGCGCTCCAGGCCGTCGACCGCCTGGCCCACCAACTCGTCTGGCAGTCGCGGGGCCTTGTGAAGGTGACGGTCTTCTCGGACCACGGCCATCAACTCGTGGCGGCGACGTGGATCGACTTCCGAAAGTCTCTCCGCGAAAAGGGCTGGCACGTGGCCGAGCGCCTGAAGGCCGACCAGGATGTGGTCGTCATCGACTACGGCCTGGTGACGTACGCCTCGTTCGCCACGCGCGACCGCGCGGGCCTGGCCCGGACGCTGCTCGAACAGGAAGGCGTGGACGTGGTCACCTACGTCGCCGACGGCGCGGTCGTGGCGGCGAGCGACGAGGGCATCGCCCGCGTCGAGTGCGCCGGCGGCCGGTTCCGGTACGTCCAGGAGACCGGCGACCCGCTCCACCTGGCGGCCATCGTGGCGCAGGCGAAGGCCGACGGCCACCTCGACGCCGACGGCTTCGCCGACGACCGCACTTGGCTCCGCCTGACCGCCGACCACGAGTATCCCGACCCGCTGGTGCGGCTGTGGCGCGGCTTCCACGCCGTCACCGAGCACGTGCCGGACGTGGTCGCCAGCCTGAAGGACGGCTACAGCGCGGGCCTGCCGTCGCGGGCCGCGCGGTACCCCGACGGGGCGAGCACGCACGGCGACCTGGCCCGCAAGAGCAGCACGGCGTTCATCATGTCGACGGCCGGTCCCGTGCCGGCGGACGCGCAGCCGCTGCGGGCCCGCGACCTGCCAGCGATTCTGCCCGCCCTCCTCGGCCGACCCTGGCCGCCAGCCCGCAAGGAGAAGCCGTGACCCTCCTGCCTGGCCGGCCCGGTGCCGTGATCCTTGCGCCCCCGTGTGGCCCGGCCCGTACGGGCCGGGTGCCCGGGGTAACGCGCCGGGCCCATACGGGTCCTCACAGGACAAGGACAAGCCCGGCGGCTAAATGTTGCCGTGCGCACCCCGCGTGGCGGCCTTCCCATGCCGCCGCGCGGCGCGGCCTGTGCGGGCTGCGCTTCTTCCTTCTGATTCTGCTGGCCGCCTGCGCGGCGCTGGCCGGCTGCGGCGCCTGGCACGACGAGCGGGAGCAGACGTTCGGCTTCGACTTTCCGCCGCCGGCCGCCGGCGAAGGCCCGTCGGCCATCGTCTTCTTCGTCGACGGCGTCAACCCGCAGGTCTTCGACGCGATGCTCCAGGCCGGCCGCCTGCCGATGGTCCAGCGGTACTTCGTCGAGCGCGGCCTGTACACGACGCGGTGCGTCGCCAACATCCCCAGCGTCACGCTGGCGAACGAGACGTCGTTCGTGACGGGCGTCTTCGTCGGACGCCACGGCATCACGGGCATCAACTGGTTCGACCGCAACCGGCTCTTCTGGCGCGACTACGAGGAGGTCAATCAGAAGAACACGCTGGACGGCGACTACACGACGCCGACGATTTACGAGCGCCTGGCCGACGAGACCACGATGAGCCTGTTCTTCCAGGCCCACCGCGGCGCCACCAAGTTCGCCGAGAACTGGACCAGCGCCGGCCCGCCGTACTTCTTCGGCTGGTACGACCTGGTGGACCGCCTGTCGCTGTGGCGGTTCGACATTGTGTCGCACGTGGCCCGGGCCCGCGGCGCGTTTCCCGCGCTGACGATCGCGTACCTCCTGGCCCCGGACATGGAGGCGTACCGCGCGGGCGTCTCGAGCCAGGCGTACGAGAAGGCCCTGGAACACGCCGACGCGCACATCGGGCGGGTCCTCAGGGACCTGGAATCGGCCGGCCGGCTCCAGAACACGGTTATCGCCCTGACCTCCGACCACGGCATGAACGACGTGGGCCGCCACTTCCCCATCGAGGACTTCCTGCGGAACGACGTGCGGCTGCACATGCCCAACCACGCGTTCGCCGACGACGTGCGGTTCGAATGGCGCTTCGCCTACTACCGCCAGTTCGCCTGCGTCCTGGCGGGCTCGGGCGACCGGTACTGGGCCCTCTATTTGCGGAAGCCGCGGCCCGGCGCCGCCGCCGAGGGCAAGAAAACCGAGTTCGAGAACTGGCTCATCCACCCGTCGCCCGAGGACCTGCGCAACTACCCCACGCGCGACGGCGGGCGCGTCGACCTGATTGGGCGCCTGCGCGACGCCGAGGCCGTCGACGTGGTGGCCTATCGGCCGGGGCCGGATCGCGTCCACGTGGTCACGAAGCGCGGCACGGCGGAACTGTCGCGCCCCTCGGCCGGCAGCCGCGACGTCGGCTACCGCATCCTGAAGGGCGAGGACCCGCTCGGCTACGCCGAGACGCTGCCGCCCGCGATGCTCTTCGGCCAACCGCAGGCGCCCGATGCCTGGCTCCAGGCCACCGCCGACACCGAGTACCCCGACCTCGTGCCGCAACTCATGGCCTACTTCGACGCCCCGCGCGCGGGCGACATCGCCATCTTCGCGGCCCCGGGGTGGAACTTCGGCCACAAACTCAAGGCGGGTCACGGCGGCGTGCGGCCTATCGACATGTACACCGTTCTGCTCATGGCCGGCCCCGGCGTGCCGCACGAGCGCCGAGCCGGGCCCGTCCGCGACGTCGACATCATGCCGACGCTGCTCCACCTCCTGGGCAAGCCCGTGCCGACGGACATCGACGGGCGGAGCCTTATTCCTTCTTTCCCTGCCGCACCTTATCCACGGTGACGGCCACCACGATGACGGCGCCGACGACCATCTCCTGGACGTAGTTGGGCAGGCCGAGGTGGACGCAGAGGTTCCGGAGGTGGGCCATCAGCAGCGCCCCGATGAGGCTGCCGAAGACGTTCCCGACGCCGCCGTTGAACGACCCTCCGCCGATGATGACGGCAGCGATGATGTCGAGTTCCTTCCCCAGGGCGGTCGTGGGGTCGCCGACGGAGAGCCGGCCGAAGTCGACGACGCCCGCCAGACCGAACAGGGCCCCTGCAATCGCGTAGACACCCCACTTGACGCGTTCGACCCGCACGCCGCACAGGCGGGCGCAATCTTCGTTTGAGCCGATGGCGAAGATGTGCCGGCCGAACCGCGTCCGCCCCAGGACAATCGCCGCCGCGATGGCCAGGACGATCGTCACCAGGACGGCGGTGGAGATGGCGACGGGCCCGAACCACGACATCGGTCCCCACGTCACGTCCAGGCGGAAGAGCGAGAGGTTCGCGTTCGTGAACTGCGAGATCCAGTTCATGGGCGCGTCGATGCGCTGCATGTTCGCGACACCCTTGGCCAGGCCTCGCGCGAACGTCATCATGCCCAGGGTGATGATGAAGGGAGCCAGCCGGAGGCGCGTAATGAGCAGCCCGTTGGTCGCCCCCGCCAGGCCGCCGACCAGGATGCCGGCCCCGATCGCCACCAGGGGCAGCCAGACGGCCTGCGAGCCGGCCAACGTCGAGACGCCCGGCGTAGCGACCTCGCGGACCACGTACGCCGCCGCACAAGCCGACAGGGCGATGACGCTGCCCGCCGACAGGTCGATGCCCGCCGAGATGATAACCATCGTCATGCCGATGGCCCCGAGGGCCACCACCACCGTCTGCGTCAGAATCATGCACTGGTTCTGCGGCGACCAGTAGTTGATGGAGCCTTCCTTGAAGTACTCGGCGATGCCACCGGCGAAGACGATGAGAATCAGGCCGAGCATCGGCCCCAGGATGTTCATGATGCGGCGGCGGGCCAGCGGCTGGTCCGTCAGGAGAAGGTCGCCCTGCGTCTCGGTCTGGCTCATGCGTTCCTCATGCTGCGTGTGAATGTGTCCGGCGGGTCCTCTGCTTCCCGCGCGGCACACGCGCCCGTACGGGCGGCCAAATGTCAACGTATGCGCGGCCCGTACGGGCCTCGGCAAGCGCGGTGGGTCAGGAGACCCGCCGCGCGGCATGCGCTCCTGCACCCGGACGCACGGCCGGACAAGACCGGCCGTGGCACACATTCCGGTTACACCCCGCCCTTCCCCGTCCGGCCGAGGGGGTCCTCGCTCTCGGCGGTGATTTCGTCGGCGACGATCTCGCCACCGGTGGCCACCTCCATGATGGCCTCGGGCGACCAGTCGGCAACGGCCCGTTTCTCGCTCAAGGTACCCCGGTGCATGACGCCCAGCGAATCGCACACGCCCAGGAGTTCCGGCAGGTAACTGGAGATCCAGAGGATGGCCTTGCCCTGGGCGGCGAGTTCGCCGATGAGGCCGTAGATGTCGGCCTTGGAGCCGACGTCGATGCCGCGCGTGGGCTCGTCCAGCAGCAGGACGTCGGCCTCCTGGTGCAGCAGGCGCGCGAGGGCCACCTTCTGCTGGTTCCCACCCGAGAGGCTGTCCACCGGCTGGTCGGGCCCCTGGGTGCGGATGCCCAGCCGGCCGATCCAGCGCCGGGCCGCCTCCTTCATGCGGCTGCGGCTGAGGAGGCCGAACCGCGTGTACGGTTCCAGGCGCGACAGGGTAAGGTTGTCGGCCACGGTGAGGTTGCCGGCCAGGCCCTCGGTCTTGCGGTCCTCGGAAAGATACCCGACGCCGTGGCGGATCATCCTCGGCGGCCCCCAGCCGGTGCAGGTGACGCCCAGGACGCGGACCTCGCCGCTGGCGACCGGGTCGAGGCCGAAGACGGCCCGCACCAGTTCGGTGCGGCCGGAACCGATGAGGCCGGCGATGCCGAGGATTTCGCCCCGCCGCAGTTCCAGGTCGGCGTCCAGCGGTATGTCCTCGCCCGTGAGGGCGGCAAGGTCGAGCACCGGCTCGCCCACCTCGTGCCGCGTGCGATGGTACATGTCCTCCAGTTCGCGGCCGACCATGAGGCGGATGATCTGGGAGGTGGGCGTCTCGGCCACCACGCCCGTGCCGACCGCCTGCCCGTCGCGGAGCACCGTGAACCGGTCGGCGATGGCCCGGACCTCCTCCAAGAAGTGGCTGATGTAGATGACGCTGACGCCCGCATCCCGCAGTTGCCGGATGACCTTGAAGAGGACCTCGGTGTCGGCCTGCGTGAGGCTGGAGGTGGGCTCGTCCATGACGACGACGCGGGCGTCGGCGGCCAAGGCGCGGGCCACCTCCACCAGTTGCTGGGCGCCGATCGAGAGGTCGCCCACCCGGGCGGCCGGATGGATATCCGGATGGTGCAGCAGGCGCAGCGCTTCCTGGACCTGGCGGCGCATCTCGGCCCGGCGGACGAAGCCCAGCCGCATCGGCTCCACGCCCAGCAGGACGTTTTCCTCGACCGACATGTCGGGCGCCAGGCTCAGTTCCTGGTAAATCATCGCCACGCCGCAGGCGCGGGCCTGGAGCGGGCCGCGGGGGGTGTACGGCTCCCCTTCCAGGACCATGCGGCCGGCGTCCGGCTCGAGCGCGCCCGAGAGGACTTTCATCAGCGTGCTCTTGCCGGCCCCGTTCTCGCCCACCAGGGCATGCACCTCGCCGGGACGGACTTGCAGGTCCACGTCCACCAGGGCGCGCGTGGACCCGAACGATTTCGAGATGCCGATCATGTGCAGAACGAGGCCGTCGGCGGACGCTCCGGGCGCTGGGGGCGCTCCGGGCGCTCCGGGCGGCCCGCTATCGGCGGGCCCGACGGGCGCGGGCGGTGATGGTTCCGGACGCTGGCTCATAGGCTTCTGCCGGTCGGCACGAAAACGCCGCTTCCTGCGCGGCCCCACTTCTTCTTCCCGCGCGGCGGGACTCCTGTCCCGCCGCAGCAAGCGCGGCCCGCACGAGCGGTGTCTCGCCTGAAGCGCGGTGGGTCAGGAGACCCACCGCGCGAAACCATTCCTGCTCCCCGCGAGGTCCGCATGACTCGCGGCGGGGGTTCTGTCGAAGGCCGCTATTCGAGCGAGGGATGGACGAGAATCTGGATCTCGGGCTCCGGGAGGTTCTCGGGCGTGACGAGCGTCACGCCGGTATCGATCCGCTTCTCGACCGGTTCGCCGCGCAGGTGCTTGACCATGGTCACGACGCCGTCGTGCCCCATGCGGACGGGGTTCTGAACGACGAGGCCTGCGATGTGGCCCTTCTCCAGGGCCTCGACGAGGCGGTCGGAGGCGTCGAACCCGACGTAATGGATCTTGCCGGCCCGGCCCGATTCGACCAGCGCCCGCAGCATGCCGTAGGCGCTCGACTCATTCGGGCAGAAGATGCCGTCCACCTGGCCCTCGCCGTACTTCGTCAGGATGGCCTGGGCCTGGTTCATGGCGCTTTCGACGGTGGCGCCGGCATACTGGTCCGAGGAGATGACCTGGATCTTGGGGAACTTGGCGATCTCGTCCAGGAAGCCCTTCTCGCGGTTCTCGGTCGAGGCGCTGCCCACCTGGTACCGCAGGAGGATGACCTTGCCGCCGTCGGGCAGGAGTTCGGCCAGCCGCCGGGCCCCCAGGACGCCGCCCTTGTAGTTATCGGTGGCGACGAAACTGACGTAGGCCTCCGGGTCGGCCAAGTCGGAGTCGATGATGACGACCGGCACGCCGGCCGTCTTGGCCGATCGCACCGGCGTCACCAGGGCCTTCGAGTCCAGCGGCGCCAGGACGATACCGTCCACCCGCTTCTGGATGAACGTTTCGACCAGGTTGACCTGGGCGGCGCGGTCGTCCTCGACGACCGGACCTTGCCAGAGGATCTTGACCTTGGGCGGGGCGCCCTCGGCCACGTCGGCGTTCAGTTCCTTCTCGGCCTGCTTGGCGCCGGCGTGGACCGACTTCCAGAAGACGTGCATCGTCCCCTTCGGGACGACCGCGATGGTCAGCGTCTCCTTGGTCGTGCCCGGCCCGGTTCCCTCGTCGCCCTGGCACCCGATGGCCGCCAGGGCCACCACGCCCGCCAGAAGTCCAAGTAGTACGTTTGCTCGCATCGGCTGCTCCTCTATCTGCTCGGGCACAGAGGCCGTCGCCCCTGCCCGAAGGCGAGCAGCATGGTACGCCAGAAACAGGCGAAGCGTCAAGAAAAGAAGCGAGGCCGAACACGTAGGCCGCGGCGCGCCGCGGCCACCACCCGAGCCAACGCCCCGCCATGAGCGCAGCGAATGGCCGGGACACCCGCGCCGGCGGCGCCTGCCCACGCCATGCTCGCGCGCCATACGGTACCCATGCGCGCCCGCACAGGCCGCGCATGGAATCTCGAAGGGGGATAACGCGCTCCGCGGCGGCCGCAGGCGCGTTCAGAACTCCGGGCTGCCGCCCATCCGACGCATCTCGTCGGCCATCTTCCGGACCGAATCCAGTTCCGGGAACCCCTCCGTGTCCTCGAGGCGGCGGAGGCGGCTGGTGATCATCCCGAGCAGTTCCCGCGCCAGGGCGTCGTCGTACCCGACCTCCACCCACACGACGTCGCGCGCCCGGCCGCCGATCGGCCGCTCGCGGTCGGGCAGCGGCGGCAATTCCTCGGAGGGACCCGTCCGGACGGTCTCGGACTGGGCCACGGCCGCGTCGGTGGCCTCGCGTTCCAGGCGGACCGCCACGGCCGCCACCACCGTCAGGCCGTCGCGGTCGACCTCGACGAAAACGGTCCGCCGCCACGCGCCGCCGGCGCCGCGCAGGTCGGCCAGCGTGCCGCCGCGGGGACCGTCGAAAATCTGCGGCTTCGTCTCCATGGTCCCGCGCACGATGTTCGAGTCCGCAATCTCGAAATGCTCTTCCAGCACCGCCAGCGCCGTCTGAAAGACCTGCGGACGGTCGCCCACCGGCATGGCCTGACGCTGCCAGGCCCGGCCGCCGTTCTGGCACCCCGCGAACACCGCCAGGGCCGCCGCCAGGAGAAGCAATTGGGTCGGTTTCATGGTCTCACCACGCGAGACTATAGATGGGCCAACCCGCCGGTGTCAAGCGCCTCGGCCG
>JADHXV010000106.1 GCA_016782785.1 Planctomycetota bacterium
GGCTCGCGTGCCCGCCATCTCGAACGTGACGGCCAGGCGGTCGAAGGGGACGCGCTCCGGGCGCTCCGGCAGCGCCTGGCCCCAGCCGCCCAGCGGCGCCGGCAGGCCGTCCAGCCAGCCGAGCGTCGGCCCGGTGATTGTGCCGCCCGCCGCCGCCAGCCGGACCGTCACGGCCGTCTCGCCGCGGCGGTCCCGCCGGTAGTCGACGGCAAGCGTGCCAGTGCCCTCGATTGGCCCGCCGGGCGCCCCGGTCGTCCATGCCGCCAAGTCCATGTCCGGCATCTCGACGGAGACGGTGGCGGCGTCGGGGTCGGCCTCCGGCCCCTCCGGCCAGAACCAGTTGACCGTGACCGCGACCTTTCCGCCGGATTTCGCCCCGGCGCCACGCGACTGGATGCCGAGGGCTCGCCTGGCGGCCGCGGCGTCCAGGCCCAGGTCCGCGTGGAACCCTGTGAACACGCCGCGCTCGGACGCCGGCGCGAGCCGAAGCGCCGCCAGCGGAGCGAGCGCCTCCGCATCCACCTCGCGGCTGGGCCGGTCCATGGCTGCGGGGTCGAACAGGTGGACCGCCAAGCCGTCCTCGGCCGGCACCAGGACCGCCCGCACGTCGCGCGACACGCGCAGCGGGTCCAGCACGAGCGCCACGTGCAGCTGTTGAATGTAGAGATGCGTCACGGGGACGTCCCCGCCGACCTGCACGAGCCGCTGGTTCAGCGCCGCAAGCGTGGCGGCAGGGTCCTGGCCTGCGAGCGAGAGGCGGCCCGTCGCGGCGGTCACCGTCCAGGTGGTCCCGTCGGGGTTGCGTTTGGCCTGGAGGTCCTCCAGGGCGAGCGCCAGGCGTCCGTTGCCCGCGGTCCAGGCCAGGTGGACGCTCTCGGCGGCGGCCGTCGTAAGGCCCGTCGGGCGGGCCCGGCAAACCGCGGACTCGCACCGAAGCCGCGACGCCAGCGCCGCGCCGATTGCCCGGTCGTACGCGCCGCCCCTCAGGTGCAGACCGTAGCCAAGCAGCGCCGCGAGGGACCCGAGGACGCCGGCCACCAGCAGCACGAACACCGTGGTGCGGACGTGTTTCTTTCTCAGAGGCATGCGATCTCGTGCCGGGAAAACCGAAAAGACGTCGCCCCGTGTTTTTTGCGAAGGCTGACGCTCGTCTCAGAGGTCCTGTGCCGCACGGCGCCACGCCTCGTAGGCCGCCTTCATCTGCCCGAGGGCGTCGCCTCCGAACCGCTCGACCATCGCGGCGGCCAGTTCCGTGGCCACCACCGCCTCGACGACGACGCTGGCGGCCGGGACGGCGCAGACGTCGCTCCGCTCGTAGGCCGCCTCCTCGGCGCGGCGCGACACGAGGTCGACCGAGGGCAGGGGGGCCCTGAGCGTCGAGATCGGTTTCATGGCGGCCGACAGGACGACGGGGGCCCCGTTCGTCATGCCGCCCTCCAGGCCGCCGGCGTGGTTCGTCGCGCGGACGAAACCCACCGCCGGGCCGTCGCGCTGCGAGGCGTCGAACGCGATCGGGTCGTGCACTTGGCTGCCCGGCCGGTCGGCAGCGGCAAAGCCCAGCCCGATCTGGACGCCCTTCACGGCCTGGATGCTCATGACGGCCCGGGCCAGCCGGCCGTCCAGTTTCCGCGTCCACTGGGCGTGGCTGCCGAGGCCGGGCGGGACGCCCGTCGCGACGCACGTGATGACGCCGCCCAGGGTGTCGCCGGCCTCGCGGGCCCGGTCGATGGCCGCCTTCATGGCGTCGGTGGCGCCCGAGTCGGGGCAGTAGAGGTCGCTCGTGTCGCGGCGTCGGCGGACCTCGGCCACGTCGGCCGGAGGCTCCGCGGCGGCGACGCCGCCCAGGCGCGACACCCACGCGACGACCTCGATGGCGAATTCGCGGAGCAGGCACTTCGCCAGGCCGCCCGCCGCCACGCGGCCGGCCGTCTCGCGGGCGCTGGCGCGCTCCAGGACGTTTCGCACGTCGGCGTCGAGGAACTTGAGCGCGCCGGCGAGGTCGGCGTGGCCCGGGCGGGGACGCGTTACCGCCGGGGCCTCTTCGAGCCGCGCGTCGCGGTTGCGGACCATCAGCACCACGGGGCCCGGCAGGGTGCGCCCGTGCCGGACGCCGGCCAGGACCTCGACGCGGTCGGCCTCGATCTTCTGGCGGTCGCCGCGGCCGTAGCCGCCCTGGCGGCGCGCCAGGTCGGCGTCGATAAGGGCGGTCTCGACGGGGACGCCGGCCGGAAAGCCCTCAACCAGGGCCAGGATGGCGGGCCCGTGCGATTCGCCGGCGGTTCGGACGGTCAGTTCGGCCATGGTCTCTCTCGCGAGGGGCGCTTGCACCGACGTTCGAACGTGCCCCGCCGCTTCCGCGGCGGGCTCGGTTCGGCGCGCGGCGCGGCGCCCGCGCCGCGGGCTTACGCGAACGTTTCGCCGGTCAGCCGCTCGTACGCCTCCACATACTTGGCCCGGGTCCGGTTGACGATGTCGCCGGGCAGTTCGGGGCCGGGCGGCGTCTTGTCCCAGTCCAGCGTATCGAGATAATTGCGAACAAACTGTTTGTCGAAACTGGGCTGGTCGTGGTCGGGCTCGTAGATGTCGGCCGGCCAGAATCGCGAGGCGTCGGGCGTCAGGACCTCGTCGACGAGGAGGATGCGGCCGTCGGCGCGGCCCCACTCGAACTTGGTGTCGGCGATGAGGATGCCGCGCTGGCGGGCGTAGTCCGCCGCCTTCCTGTACAGGGCGATGCTGCGGTCGCGGAGGGTCTCGGCCACGTCGTCGCCGAGGATGTCGGCCGCCCGCTCGAACGAGATGTTCTCGTCGTGGCCGGTCTCGGCCTTGCTGGCGGGGGTGAAGAGCGGCTCGGGCAGCGCGTCGCACTCCCGGAGGCCGTCCGGCAGACGGATGCCGCAGACCGTCCCGTGGTCGCGGTACTCGCGCCATCCCGAGCCCGCCAGGTACCCGCGGACGACGCACTCGACCGGGAAAACCTCGGCCTTTCGGCAGAGCATGGTGCGGCCGGCGAGGGTCTCGGCGTGCTCCCTGGCCACGTCCGGCATCCGGTCGAGGTCGGCCGTGATGAGGTGGTTCTCGGTCACGTCCGACAGGAAGTCGAACCACCACAGGCTGAGGGCCGTCAGCAGCCGCCCCTTGTCGGGGATGGGCGTGGGCATGATGACGTCGTAGGCGCTGATGCGGTCGCTGGCCACGATCAGGAGCCGGTCGCCCAGGTCGTAGATGTCGCGGACCTTGCCCCGGCGGAGTACGAGGCCCGGCAGGTTGGTTTCGCGGACTACGGAAGCCATTAAGTGTCCCCTGTATGCGGTCGCCCGGAACCGTTGTAGCGGGGCCGGTCGCACGGCGTCAAGACTTATCCGCGCGGCGGGAAGAGGCGGGAATTTCGTTGAGTGGCCGCCGGTGGCCCCTATAATCGCCCTCGCATGGAACTCTGGGACCACGAGCACGCCGGGCCTTAGCCCGGCCCGCCACGGAGCGAGACCTCGCCGTGTTAGCGTTCGACGTCCTGATTGACGGCAAGCCCCCCGCCGAACTCGACCTGGACCGGATGTACCTGACGAGCCAGGAAGGCCAGCCCATCCGCGGCCGGTTCCGGTACAACACCGAGGTGGGCCGGCTGTTTTGCGAGCGGTCGGGCCAGGGCCTGGCCGCCCTGAACCTGCTGTGGCGCGTCGGCGACGGCTCGCGCCTGATGCTGCGGACGGCTCTCCTCCAGGATGCCGAAGAGCCGTACCTGCTGACGCTGGAACTGGCCCGCGGGCGGGTGTCGGACCTGTGGCGCAAGAAGGACGAGTGGGGGTACGCGTTCGGCGGTCCGACGCCGGAGGTCGAGCAGGAGTTCGGCGCGATCAAGATGCTCCTGGCCAAGGCGCAGACGGTGCGCGCGTCGTCGCGGGCGGCGTGCGCGCTGGCCGACGAGGCGCTCGCGCGTGGGGTAACGCTGGGCGAGAACATGGCGCTGGAGGACGCCCGGCAGGGCATCCACATCCGCCGCCGGCAGGGCGTGCTGGCCAACGTCGATTTCGGATGCCACTGGGACGCCGCCCAGGCCTCCGACGAGGCGCGCCGGCGCTTCGGCCAGACGTTCAACTACGCCAGCATCCCGTTCACGTGGCGGTCGATCGAGCCGCGCGAGCACGAGTACGCATGGCAATGGCACGATGCCGCCGTCGCGTGGCTGGAGGGGGCGGGCATCGTCGTCAAGGGCGCCTCGCCCGTGCGGTTCACCGAGCGGGCGCTGCCCGACTGGGTCTGGATCTGGGAGAACGACTTCGAGACGATTCGCGACCTCGTCTTCGACCACGTCGAGCGGTGCGTGCAGCGGTACCGCGGCCGCGTCGACCACTGGGACGCGGTGACGGGCCTGCACGTGGAGAACTGCCTCTCGTTCGCGCTCGACCGCATCATCGAGATGAGCCGCGTGTGCGCCCACGCCATCAAGCGGACCGACCCGTCGGCCACGGTCATCCTGGACCTGGTGCACCCGTGGGGCGAGTACTACGCCACCAACCAGCGCAGCATCTGGCCTTATCACTATGCCGAAATGTGCATGAACGCGGGCGTGCCGTTCGACGTGGTGGGCGTGCAGTTCTTCTTCGGCGCCTCGGGGGCGGACTACGCCGCCCGCGACATGCTCCAGATCTCGAACCAGTTGGACCGCTTCGGCGGCCTGGGCAAGCCCGTTCACGTGACGGCCTGCGCCGTGCCCTCGGGTGCCGATCCCGACCCCGGGGCCGAGGTGGCCGGGGCGGTGCACGGACCGGACGCCGGCGGCGTGTGGCGCACCGCCTGGGACGAGGTCGTCCAGTCCGACTGGGTCGACGCTTTCTACCACCTGGCCATCTCGAAGCCGTTTGTCCGGGCCATCCTGTGGCGCGACTTCGCCGACGCGCAGCCGCACCACTTCCCGCACGGCGGCCTGCTCCGCAAGGACGGCAAGCCGAAGATCGCGTACCAGCGGCTGGCGGGGGTCAGGCACGAGATCTGGCCGGGGGGCGGCCCGATCCCCGGCGGCGACGCCAACGTGGTTTTCCCGGAATGAGTCTGGCCGGCCCAGGCGCGGCCGGGTAGCCGTGGCGTGTGTGCGCTTGCCCTTTGGCGATGGCGACCGCATAATGCCGGCATGAGCGAACCGCCTCCCGCGCGCCCCGCTGCCCGCAAGCCGCTCGTCGAGCGGACCGAGCAGGCCGTCCTCGTGGTCCTCGCCCTGGCGGTCGTGGCGGGCGTGGCCTACCGGGCGGCGTCGTACTGGCGGCTGGGCGCCGAGCCGCTCGAACCTATCCCTCCCGCGTCGCTCACCTACCGCCTGAACGTCAACGCCGCCGACTGGACGACGCTGGCCCTGGTGCCCGGCCTGGGCAAGACCCTGGCGGAGCGCATCGTCGATGAGCGCAAGGTCCGCGGCGGCCGGTTTGAGTCGCTCGACGAGTTGACCGCCGTCAAGGGCATCGGCGAGAAGACGCTTGCCCGCCTCCGGCCGTACCTCTTCATCGGCGAGCCCGACGCCCCCGGCGAGCCGGTCGAGATGCTCGAGGGACCGTGACGGCCCAGACTTCGGCGGGTGGCATGGTCAACCCGTAGGGTGACCATGCTGCGGGCCGCGAGTTTTGCGCGGCGGGTCTCTGCACCCGCCGCGCCTGTGGCTCGATGCGCGGTGGGTACGGAGACCCACCGCGCACAGCGCGGGCCCTTACGGCCGCAACGTTGCCGCCCTCTCCCCCGCGTGATACAATCCTGTATTCCCACAGCCGCATGGAGCACGCATGGAGCCGTTCGACCTGGTATCGGACTTCGAGCCGCGGGGCGACCAGCCCCAGGCCATCGAGGCGCTGGTGCGCGGCCTGGAGGCGGAGAAGCGGTGCCAGATGCTCCTGGGCGTCACGGGATCGGGCAAGACGTTCGCCATGGCCAAGGTCATCGAGCGGGTCCAGCGGCCGGCCCTCGTGATCAGCCACAACAAGACCCTCGCGGCCCAGTTGTACAGCGAGTTCCGCGAGTTCTTTCCGGCGAACGCGGTCGCGTACTTTGTGTCCTATTACGATTACTATCAGCCGGAGGCGTACATCCCGGCCCGCGACATCTACATCGAGAAGGACGCCTCGATCAACGACGACATCGACCGGCTGCGCCTCCAGGCCACCAGCGCCCTCATGCACCGCCGCGACGTCATCATCGTGGCCAGCGTCTCGTGCATCTACGGCCTGGGCGCCCCCGAGGATTACGAGCGGATGGTCGTGGACCTCTCGGTAGGTCAGCGGATCGAGCGCGACGACCTTCTGCGGCGGCTGGTGGACCTCCAGTACGAGCGGAACGACATCGACTTCGGCCGCGGCAAGTTCCGTGTGCGCGGCGACTGCGTGGACCTCCAGCCCGCTTACGAGGAGTTCGCCTACCGCATCGAGTTCTTCGGCGACGAGATCGACCGCCTGGCCCTCATCAACCCGACCACCGGCGAAATCCTCGGCGCCGAGCAGGAGACATTCATCTACCCCGCCAAGCATTTCGTCATGCCGGGGGACCGCATCGAACGAGCCTGCGTCAGCATCGAGCAGGAACTCACGGAGCGCCTGGCGGAACTCAGGAACCAGGGCAAGATGCTCGAGGCCCAGCGCCTCGAGGCCCGCACCAAGTACGACCTGGAAATGCTCCGCGAGGTCGGCTACTGCGCCGGCATCGAGAACTACAGCCGCCACCTCTCGGGCCGGGCGCCCGGCCAGCGGCCGTACTGCCTCCTCGATTACTTCCCCGACGACTACCTCCTGTTCGTCGACGAGAGCCACGTCACCGTCCCGCAGATTGGCGCCATGTACGCCGGCGACCGCAGCCGCAAGGAAACGCTGGTCGAGCACGGCTTCCGGCTGCCGTCGGCCCTGGACAACCGGCCGCTGCGGTTCGGCGAGTGGGAGGCGCTGGCGGGCCAGGTCATCTTCGTTTCGGCCACGCCCAGCGACTGGGAGGTCGAGCGGTCGGGCGGCGAGGTCGTCGAGATGGTCATCCGGCCCACGGGCCTGGTGGACCCCGTCATCCGCGTCGAGCCGGCCACCGACCAGGTCCCCCGCTGCCTGGCCGAGGTCCGTGCCCGGGCCGCCCGCGGCGAGCGGAGTCTCGTGACCACGCTCACGAAACGCCTGGCCGAGGACCTGGCCGAGTACTTCCGCCGCGAGGGCGTTCGGTGCGAGTACCTGCACAGCGAGGTCGAGGTGTTCGAGCGCAGCGAAATCCTCCGCGACCTCCGGGCCGGCACGTTCGACGTCGTCGTCGGCATCAACCTGCTACGCGAGGGGCTGGACCTGCCCGAGGTCAGCCTGGTGGCCATTTTCGACGCCGACCGCGAGGGGTTCCTGCGGTCCGAGACGAGCCTGCTCCAGACCATCGGCCGGTGCGCCCGCCACGCCTCCGCCGAGGTCATCCTGTACGCCGACACCGTCACCGGCAGCATGCAGCGGGCTATGGACGAGACGAACCGCCGCCGCGAGAGGCAACTGGCGTACAACGCCGAGCACGGCATCACGCCGCAGACCATCCGCAAGGCCATTCGCCAGGGCATCGAGGCCCAGGGCCAGGGCCGCCGCACCGCCCGCGAGGCCGTCCGCCTCGGCCGAACCGACTACGCGCGCAGCGAACTGGTGCGCGAACTCGAGGCCGAGATGCACCGTGCCGCCGAACGCCTCGAATTCGAACGCGCCGCCGAACTCCGCGACCGGATCCAGGAACTCCTCCATGAAAGAACCCAAGCGACCTCCTAACACCATCCCCGTGGACCGCCTCAAGGTCCGGGCCCTGGAAAGCCTCCAGCCGCTCCTGACCCTGGCGCTGGACGAGGACATCGGCCCCGGCGACCTGACGAGCGACGTCCTCATCGACACCGAGGCCCAGGCCGAGGCCGTCATGATCGCCAAGGCCCCCGGCACAGTGGCGGGGCTCCTGTTTGTCGAGCCGATTCTTCACCGCGTCGACGCCCGCCTCTACTTCGAGCCTGCGGTTGAGGACGGCGCCCGCGTTGCGCGAGGCCGAATCGTGGGCCGCATCTCCGGGCCCGTCCGGCCGCTCCTGACCGTCGAGCGGACGCTCCTGAACTTCCTTCAGGCGCTCTCGGGCATCGCGACCCTGACGGCCCAGTTCGTCGAGGCCGTGGCCCGCACCGCGGCCATCATCCTCGACACCCGCAAGACCACGCCCGGCTGGCGGTACCTGGAGAAGTACGCCGTCCGCATGGGCGGCGGCGTGAACCATCGCACCGGCCTTTTCGACGGCGTCCTCATCAAGGACAACCACCTGGCGATCCGCGCGCCCGAGCACGTCGGCGAAACGATCGCCGGCCTGATCCGCGAGGCACGCCAGCGCGCCGTTTCGGGCATGCCCATCCAGGTTGAGGTCGAACGCATCGACTACCTGGAGGAGGTCCTGAAGGCCGAGCCCGACGTCGTCCTGCTCGACAACATGAAGCCCGCCCGCCTCCGCGAGGCCGTCCGCCGCCGCGACCGCCTCTTCGGCGACGGCGGGCCGGCGCTGGAGGCCTCGGGCGGCATCTCGCTCCGCAACGTCCACATCGTGGCCGAGACGGGCGTCGACCGCATCAGCGTGGGCGCGCTGACGCACAGCGCCCCTGTCCTGGATATCTCGCTCGACATCCGCCGCGATTGACGGAGGTGCCCGTGAACCCACGCGTTTCGCTCGCCCTCCGACGCGCCCGTGGTGACGCCGTCGCCGCCGAGGCCCTCGCCGAGCGCCTGGCCATGACGCCCGACGCGGTGGCCCGGGCCGTCGATGCCCTCGAGCAGGCCGGCTTCCGCATCGAGTCGCACCCCATCCAGGGGTACCGCCTGCTCGGTGTCCCCCGGCGTCTCCTGGAGGATGAACTCGCGTGCGACCTGGGCACCCGGCGCATCGGCCGGCACGTCCGCTGCGTCGAGGAGGCGGCCTCGACGAACGACCTGGCCTGGCTGGCCGCCGACGAGGGCAGGGACGCCGCCGACGGCCTGGCCGTCTTCGCCGAGTACCAGACGGCCGGCCGGGGACGCCGCGGCCGGCGATGGTTCGCCCCGCCCCACTCGTCCATCCTGGGTTCGGTGGTCCTGTGGGTGCCGGACGCCGCAGCCAATGGTGGGGGGCTGACACGGGCGGTCTCCCTGGCCGCCGCCGAGGCTATCGAGGGTGAGACCGGCCTTGAGGTGGGCATCCGGTGGCCCAACGACTTGGTGGTTGACGACCGCAAGATCGGCGGTGTCCTGGTCGAGGCCCGGTCCGCCGCGGCCGGCGAAACGGCGGTGGTCCTGGGCGTCGGCATCAACTGCACCCAGCGGGCCGAGGCGTTTCCGCCACGGATACGGCCCGGGGTGGCCAGCCTGGAGACCGCCGGTGCCGAGGCTGACCGGACGCTCCTGGCCAGGGCGCTTCTGGCCCGCCTGGACGCCGTCCTGGCCCGTCTGGCCGATGCGTCGGCGGTCCGCGAGGTCCACGCCGAGGCCGCCCGGCGGTGCCGGACGCTGGGCCGGCGGATCACCGTGACCGACGGCCGGGAGACCACGAGCGGCGAGGTGGTGGCCCTGGATCCCGAATACGGCCTGCTCCTGCGGCTTGCCGATGGGGCGGTGCGGCGTTTCCCGCCCATGACGACCCACGTCGTGGCCCAAGGGGAGGGGTAGCCTGTCAGAAAAACCTCACCGAATCTCGGTGTGGTGCGGAAGGCTGCGGGCCTGAGCCGCAGAGGATCCGACCGGACGCGTGATGCTGTAAGTTCTTTTATTCGAAGGAGTTATATTCACTTCAGAGCCGGGAGATCCGCTCGCCGGCCTCTCGGCGTTTGACATTCGGGCGTACCCCTGTATGTTGTAGTACGTTGCCGGCGGGAGAAAACGATGGCCGCGGCGGCCATCGTCACTCTATGGCCCTGCCTGTTAATATGGGCACTCTGGAAATTGTAGGAAAACCTGTGAAGGCAGGTTGTGATTTCGCCGATACAAGTACCACCTTGAACCCAGCCGGGAACCTATCCATGGGATTCTTGGGAATGAATCGA
>JADHXV010000107.1 GCA_016782785.1 Planctomycetota bacterium
CCACGGCACGGGACCAGGCTTCTTGCGGGGCCGCCCAGCCGGTCCGAACAACAACGCCCGTCATCACACACGATACCAGCATACTCCGAACCGACGGAGCAGTCAAGCGCCCGTGTCGCGGCCTGTGGCCCACGTCGGAACACGCGATTTGGCGCCTGGAAGGCGGGAGTTCCGGGGATTCGCATCGCCGCCCCAGGCCGCAAGCCAACGGCCCAACCGCAGGCAACAGGCAAGGCGCCGCACGCCCCGCGATTGACAGGCGCCGGGGCGCCGGCTAGAATGCGTCCGCCCGCGGCAGGGGTCCTTACGCGGAAGGCGTTGCCCCGCGGAAGAGGTTCGCCTGCCACGCGTGCCGAAGTGGCGGAACTGGCAGACGCGCGGGATTCAAAATCCCGTGGCCTTTACCGGCCGTGGGGGTTCGACTCCCCCCTTCGGCACCACGTAACCTGTTGACTTGTCCCATCTTACGGCCACAGGGCCGGCGGCGGGCATTCCACGTGCCGCACTCTTGGTCACAAACAGGCCACAAAGCCGGGCCCGCGTGGCGCTGCGTCGCTCCCCGCGCGGAGGCAGTTAAAGCCCCTACGGGTACAGCAGGTGCCGGGCGCGGTCGTCGCGGAATCCGGCGAGCGGCTTGGCCCACGTCTCGGCCAGGGCGGCCGGGTCGGCGGCCGCCGGCCAGGCCCCCTGGACGGCCCGGTTGGCGAGCAGCGTGAGCACGGCCTCGGCGCGGAAGTCGCCCGTGTAGAGCCGATGCAGCGTCCACGCCAGGGTCAGGCCCGTCCGGGCGGGGGCGACGGCCGACCGGTCGGTCACGATGATATGGACGCCTTCACATTGCTCGCCTTTATACTTCGAGGCGTCCGGCGTGAACGCAATCGGCACGAACCGAAGGCCCGGCAGCGCGGCGCCGTTGAGGCGCCGGGCGAGTTCGCGGCCGTCGATCCACGGCGCGCCCAGACGTTCGAACGGCTCGTCGGTGCCTCGGCCCACCGACAGGTTCGACGCCTCCAGCAGGCCCACCGCCGGGTACAGGACCGCCTGCGTCGGGTTCCGCATGTTCGGCGACGGGTCGACCCACCTCTGGCCGGTCTGGTCGAACCAGAGACGGTGGGTGTAGCCCTCCATCGTGACGACGCGCAGGTCGCACGCCACGCCGAAGCGGCTGACGAAGAGCGTGGCCAGTTCGCCGACGGTCATGCCGTGCGTAAGCGGCAGCGGCCGGTAGGCGGTGAACGCGAGGCGGTCGCGGTCGGCCAGGGGCCCGTCGGCGCCCAGCGGGGCGATGGGGTTGGGCCGGTCGAGCACGACGAACAGCAGGCCGTGTTCGCCGGCCGCCTCCATCGCGTGGCCCATCGTGGAAATATATGTGTAGAAGCGTGTGCCGACGTCCTGGATGTCGAAGACGAGCGTGTCCAGCCCCTCGAGCATCTCGGCCGTGGGCCGGCGCGTTTCGCCGTACAGCGAGTGGACGGGCAGGCCGGTGGCCTCGTCGACGGCGTCGCCGATCTTGCCCTCGCGGCGGCCGGCGATGCCGTGCTCGGGGCTGAACAGGGCCACCAGCGTCACGTTCTCCGCCTCGTGCAGCAGCGTGGCCGTGGACCGGCCGCGGGCGTCGATGCCCGTGTGGTTCGTGATGAGGCCGACGCGCCGGCCCGCCAGCGCGGCGAAGCCGTCGCGGACGAGCACGTCGATGCCCGTCAGCACGCCCTCGGGCCCCAGCAGCGCCTCGGCGGCGGCGGTCGAGACCTCGCGATACAGCGGCACGACCGACCGCGACCCGGCGTGCAGGCGGTTCGTCAGCAGCACCACGAACACGCCGTGCTCCGGGTCGATCCAGAGCATCGTGCCCGTGAAGCCCGTGTGGCCGAACGTGCTGCGCCGCGTGAACCGGCGACCGCGGGCCGACGAAAGGCCGGTGTCGGCGTCGAAGCCGCAGGTGCGGGCCCCGTCGGCGAAGGGGTGGATGCGGGTCCAGGCCTCGACCGTTTCGGGCGCGAGGACCCGCCGGCCGTCCAGGTCGCCGCGCCCGAGGATCATCCGGCAGAAGCGGGCGAGGTCGCGGGCGGAGGCGAACAGCCCCGCGTGCCCGGCCACGCCTCCGAGCGCCCGGGCCCGCGGATCGTGCACGCGGCCGACGAGCCACTGGCCGTCCTCCTTCGCCGTGGGCGCGATGAGGTCGGCCCACTCCTCCGGCGGCAGGAAGCGGGCGTGGTCCATGTCCAACGGCTCAAAGAGTTCGCGATGAGCAAATACGTTGAGCGGCACGCCCGCGACGCGCTCGACCAGCCGGCCCAGGACGATGTAGCCGACGTCGGAGTAGTGGAAGGCGTCGCCCACGTCCCATCGCGGCGCGAGGGCGTCGATGCGCTCGATGGCCCGCGCGGGCCCGTCGGCGTAATCGGCCAGGGCGTTGTCCGGCGTCAGGCCGCCCCGGTGGAGCAGCAGTTGGGCGACCGTGATCGCGTCCTTGCCGTTCGCGCCGAACGACGGCAGGTACGTGGCCACGGGGGCGGCCAGGTCCACCTTGCCCCGCTCCACAAGTTTCATCACGCTGGCGGCGGTGGCCACGGGCTTGGTGAGCGACGCCAGGTCGAAAACCGTGTCGGGCGTCATGAACTCGGGCCGCGGCTCGAGCGTGCGGTGGCCGAAGGCGCGGAGGTAGCGGACGCCGGCGGCGTCGCCCATGACGAGGACGGCGCCGGGGATGAGGCCGGCGTCGATGGCGCGGGCAATGGCGGCCTCGGCCCGGGCGACGGCCCGCGGGTCCAGGTCGACTGCGGCGGGCGCGGGGCGCGCCTCGACCGCGACGGCCTCGGGCGCGCGGCGAGGCCCGCAGGAGAACGCCGCGAACGCGGCGACCACAGCCAGGCCGGTGACGGCGAGGAACGAGGCATGGGTCCGTCGCATGGGTCGCATCCTCACTGGGGACCGTCTCTCCCGGGCGGCGCGCCGGCGGCGCCCTTGCGGCATCCGTCCGCCCGGCCTAGAATAGCAGAGACCTTCGGAAAGGACGACGAAAACCATGTACGAACTTTTCGAAATCGCGACCCTCGGGGCGGCCCTGGTCGGCGTCGCCATGCTTTCGTGTTCCGGCTGCGGCGAAGGCGGCGCCCAGGACCCCGCCGACACCGGGGCCAAGTCCGCGGACGCCGACGCCCCCGACCCCGCCGCCTGCATGGTCTGCGGCCCGAATCCCGCGGGCGCGGCGCCGGACGCCGTCGCAGCGACCACTCAGGAGGAGTATCCCGTGACCAAGTCCGACGACCAGTGGCGCGCGCAACTCACCCCCGAGCAGTACCACGTGGTCCGCGAGAAAGGCACCGAGCGGGCGTTCACCGGCAAGTACTGGGACACCAAGACGCCCGGCGTCTACCGGTGCGTGGCGTGCGGGCAGGTGCTGTTCGACTCGGAGGCCAAGTTCGACTCCGGGTGCGGGTGGCCCAGTTTCACGCAGCCCGCCCAGAAGGCGAACGTCCAGGAGCACGCCGACACGAGTCTCGGCATGCAGCGGACCGAAGTGGTGTGCTCGCGGTGCGGGGCCCACCTGGGCCACGTGTTCGGCGACGGGCCGAAGCCGACGGGCCTCAGGTATTGCATCAACTCGGCGTCGCTGGACCTGGAGCCGCGCGAGGGCGACGCGCCGGCGAAGGCGCCCGGCGAGGAGCAGCCGTAGGCCGCGGCGCGCCGCGGCCTACTTCCCCGCGATGATCAGGTCGAGACGCTTCGATTTCTCGTCGTCCGACAGGCCGCCGCTGCCCTCGATGGTCATCCAGCCGTGGTATCCGGCGGCGTCGAGGCACTTCATGACGGCGGGCCAGTCGACGCTGCCGTCGCGGATGTCGACGAACTTCCCGCCGTGCCCGTCGGCGTTGAGTTGGAAGTCCTTCACGTGGCACTTGGCGAGGAGCGAGCCCAGGGCCTTGATGAACTCCTGCGCCGGGGCGTACTTGACGTGGTTCCCGATGTCGAAGTACGCTTGTACCCATTTCGAACCGAACGCGCGCACGAAGTGGGCGAACAGGTCGGGCTTGACCCACAGGTTGTTCCAGACGTTCTCGACGGCGATGACGACGCCCGTCTTCTCGGCCGCCGGAATGAGCCGCTTGATCGCCTCGCGCGACGTGTCGGCCGCGTGGTCGTGGGCCTGGATGTAGTCGGCGAACGGGGCGTTGTCGCCCGCCACGACCTGCTTCAGGTGGCCGCTCGGCTCGTCGAAGCGGATGTCGAACTCCCACGGCTCGGGCATCTTCATCTTGCCGCCGATGCGGCAGGGCACCAGGAGGATGGCGTCGGCCCCGTAGCCCTGGGCGGCGGCGAGGGCCGTCTCGACCTTGGCGATGGAGCCGGCGACCTCGTCCGGCTTGCCGTTGAAACTCATCCATCCGCGCAGCACGGAGTGGATGCGGGTGCCGGTCGCCTCGGCGGCCTTGCGCGAGGCCTCGGCCTCGGCGGGCGTGACGTCGGCGGCCTGGGTTTCGGCCCCGTCGAAGCCGGCCGCCTTCAGGGCCTCCAGGTTCTTCTCCGTCGGTTTGCCGATGATGAGGGCCTTCTTGTAGCCGTCCGTCGCTGCCATGGCTGGGGCTCCCGCCCGGGCGGCGGCCGCCAGGAACACCGGGGCCGCGGCCGAGGCTTTCAAGAATGTGCGTCTCTTCATGGAATGGGTCATCGCGTTCTCCTCGTATCGAGTTGTCTGGAGCCGGCGCCCCCGGCGCGTGTTGCGTTCTCCTTGCGCCCGGCAGCCAGAAGAGCCGACTTGGCCGCCGGACGCCGCCATGCTACGCCCGCGATGGCCCGTGTGGAAGCAGAAAGTTCCGCCGGCCGGCTCACCTTACTCGGCCTGGGGCTGGCCGCGCGGATACGCCGCGTCCAGGAACCCCTTGAGCGCGCCGGCGCCTTCGCTGGAGTCGCCGACCTCGATGGCCACATTGATGAGCGCGTGGGCGGCGTCGGTCTCGTCCAGCATGGCGTGCAGGGCGGCCAGCGTGAACGCCGCGTCCTTGGCATTGACGGCGTTCTGGTCGCCCCGCCGGTACTTCAGCACGAGCCGCTGGAGCGTGGCGCGGACGGCCTCGTCGCGCGGCACATAGGCGACGGCCGCGGGGTCGATGCGCACGGCCCTTCGCATGGACCAGGCGCCGCGGCTGAGTTCGTTCAGCATCGCCAGCGCGAGCGCGCTGCCGATCTGCGGCACGCCCGCCCCGCGGTACACCTGGGCGATGCGGCTGAACAGCGTGAGCGCGTCGGTGGCGTTGCCCTGGCGCAGGAGCGCCCAGGCGTCCTCGCTCGCCGCCGCCCCGTGGTCCGCCGGGACGACGTCGACGGGGTCGGCCAGCCGGTCCGGCCACACCGGCGCCGGGTACGGCTCGGCGTACGGCCGGACCTCGACGTACGTCTGCGGCTGCGGATAGACATATACAGGTTCGTTGTAGCTGCGGTAGTAGATGCCTGGCCCCACGATGATCGTGCCGCCGGTCCGCGGGTAGACGTATCGGCCGTACGTCGGGAGCCGATGCTCGATGCCATGACGAAGGATCTTGTCGCGGTAGCCGTCGTCGTGCCGGTCGCGGTCGCCGCGGTCGTAATCGCGGTCGCCGTCGGGGCGACGGACGGTCAGGCCGCCGCTGGGAACGCGCGACGGGACCTCGCCGCTCCGCAGCCGGTCGCGGAGGTCGTCGGCCGCCCGGCGCTGGAGATACAGTTGGCCCACGTGGCCGCTGTACGACCCGGGGCGGTCGCTCGGCGGCACCGTCACGTTGTGGCGGATGCCGACTTGCGGCTGGATGCCCTGGCGCTGAAGATGAAGCGAGCCGACGTGGCCGCGGTAACTGCCGGGAGGCGTCGTCACGGCGGCGCTCCGGACGCTGGGGCTCGGGCCCCGGCCCCGGCCGACTTCTGCGGCGCCGTCGCGGCCGTACGCCGATGCCGCCAAGGCCCCCACGAGCGCCAGGACCAGCAGGCCGATGCCGGCCGCCCGGACAGACGCTGTTCTCGTTCGGGTTGCGTGTCGGAAGAGCATCGTCAACCCTCTTTCCGTACGTGCTGATTCGTTCTCCCGCGGCATCGTGCGATGCCCCGGCAGTCCTTTCCTCTTGTGTATTATATACGACGGGAAACGAAATGGCAAGTTGATTGTGCGCGGGAGCGCGCCGCGTTCCCGCGCGGCCCGTGTGGCCCGGCCCGTACGGGCCGGGGGACCGTGTAGGTGGCGCGGCCCATACGGGCCGCGCCAAATCGTCCTACGCCTGGCCGAGCGTCTTCAGGAGCGCCCGGGCCGAGAGCTCGACGAACATGCCCAGCGGGTCCTTTTTGGCGTGGTCGGTTGCGAGCACGGCCTTGACGTCGGCCGCGGCGGGGCGGGCGGCCTCGCCCATCAGTTCCAGCGTCCGGCACGCCCGCAGGACCGCACTCTGGCTCTCGCTCTTGAGGTCCTTGCGGAGGGCGTCCACGGCCTCGGCCGGCTTGCCGAGCGCAGCCAGCGCGCCGGCGGCCTCGATGCGGACGGGCGGCGACGGGTCCGCCAGCGCCTTTTCGAGCGCCGCGACGCCGGGCCCGTCCTTCTCGCCCAGGCACCTGAGGCCGATGACGCCCCAGAACCGCACGCCCGCGTCGCCGTCGTTCATGCACAGGCCCAGGGCGCTGCGCTTGGCCGGACCGCGGTCCACCAGGTCGGCCGCCGCCAGGATCTTTGAAAGCGGATATCTCGCATCGTCCCTGGCCATCTCGTACGGCGTCGTGCCCTTGGAGCGCTGCCAGATTTCCCATTCGGGCAGGAAGCCGACATCGCGGCTCTCCAGGACCCACCGCGTGTGCTCGGCCCGCAGGCGTTCCAGGGCGTCGGCGTGCGTCGCGTCGCCGACCAGGTTGACGAGGTTCAGCGGGTCGGCCCGGCAGTCGTAGAGTTCCTCGGCGGGCTTGGTGGGACCGGCGTAGTGGCGCTGGGGCGGCGTGAGGTTGCCGGCCTCGGCCACGCGGGAAATCTCGGGCCGGATCTCGCCTTGCCCCGGCCAGGCGCTCGGCTGATGGTACGAGAGGTGCGGCATGTAGTTACGGATGTACAGATATCGCTCATCTCGGACCGAGCGGCAGCAGTCGTACGCCTCGTCCACCCGGTCGCGATGGCCGTAGACGTACCGCCGCGGCCCGGCAGCGGCCGAGCCCAGGAACGGCACGCCCTGCGAATACGCCGGTATCGGCAGCCCCAGCAGGCTGAGCATCGTCGCCGGAAAGTCCACGAAACTCACGAGCCGCTCGACCGTCCCGCCCGGACCCGCCGGCGCCAGGTGCCGGTACTTCTCGGGGAACCGGACCAGCAGCGGCACGTGCAGGCCGGTGTCGAGCACCGCCCGCTTGTGCCGCGGCATGCCGTTGCCGTGGTCGCCGTAGAAGAAGACGATGGTGTCGTCGGCCAGGCCGTCGGCGTCGAGTTGGTCGAGCAGCCGGCCCACCTCCTTGTCGAGCACCGTGATGCAATCGTAGAAGCGGGCGACGGTGCGGCGGATGATGGGCGTGTCCGGGTAATACGGCGGGACGGGCGCCTGGGCCGGGTCGTGAATCTCGTCGGCCGAAAGTTGCGACTGCACCTCCTTCTTGAACTGCTCGTACGGCCAGACCATGGTCCGCGACTGGTGGCTGACCATGTGGTTGAAGACCGCGAAGAACGGCTGGCCGTCCTTGCGGCCGCGCCAGTGGGCCTTCGCGGAGCAGTCGTCCCATGCTTCCTTGATGAGCCGCGGCTCGTCGCTCGTGTTGTAATCGGTCTTGACGTTGTTCGTGGTGTAGTAGCCGGCCTGGCGCAGGAAGGATGGCCATCCGTGGATGGCATCAGGCATCGGGTACGCCGACCGCAGATGCATCGTGCCCAGGCTGGAGGCGAAGACGCCCGTAATCAGGCACGAGCGGGCGGGCGAGCAGACGGGGGCGCTGGCGAACGCGCGGGTGTACCGGACGCCCTCGGCGGCGAGCGCATCGAGGCGGGGCGTCCGGGCGTACGCGTCGCCGTAACAGCCGAGCGCGGGGCCCAGGTCCTCGGCGGTGATCCAGAGGAGGTTCGGCATACCCTGGGCCGCGGCGGCCGGTGTGGCCCGCCCGGCTTGGGCCGAGGGTGTGGCCCGGCCGCCCTCGGGCTCGGCATCCCGGCCGGACAAGCCGGCCGGGCCACACGATGCGCCGGCTCCCGCGAGCCAGGCGCCGACGCCGGCGGCGCCGGCAGCCTTCAGGAATCCGCGGCGGGTGGATGGATGGCGATGCGTTGGCATCACGGACCTCCTTGGTTCAGGGCGGCGGCCTTTCCGGGCTGCCGCGAAAGACGCGCCGGGGCATGGCCCCGGCGCTACGGTTGGCCCGGCCCCGGTTCGGCGGCGGCCTCGGGCGAGGGTTCGGGCGAGGGCGCGGGCGCAGGCTCGGGCGCGGGTGCAGGCTCGGGCGGCGGCTTCAGGATGGACGCCAGCCACGGGCCGTAACGGTTGATGAGGCTCTGGGTGCGGAAGATGTCCTCGGTGACCTTGACGTCGCCCTGGAGGACGTACGCCGACCCCGCCGTGCCGCCCACCGGCTCCATCGTCATCCGGAAGTCGAGGTGCAGGTGGGCCTTGGCGTCGCCGAAGCCGAGGCCGACCTGGCCGGCCGTCGCCAGCCAGACGTAGTCCTTGCCCTCCTGGCGGACCCAGCGGTAGGCGGGGACTCGGTCCTCGGCCAGCCAGCCGTAGCGTTGCCGCTCGGGCACTTCCAGGATGAGGTACTCGAAGTCGGGGTCCGCCGTGCCAATAGGGGCGGCCATCTGGCGGAACAGGACCACCTGGACCCTGTCGGCGCGGGCCAGTTGGAACGTGGCGGTGTCGTAGCGGACGGTGTCGTCGGGCCCGCCCGCCAGGTAGCGGATGCGTGCTTCCGGCCCGCCGCAGCCGGCGGCCAGGACGAGGGCGGCGACGGCGACGGTGACGATGGCGGCGGCGCGGATGGATCGGCGCATGGTTCGGGCGTCCTCCTTGTGTTCAGCGGCCCACGCGGGCCACGGATACGCGCCCCGCAAGCGGGGCGGCTAAATACTCCGCGGCCCCTGAGCCTGGTTGGCGAACGCCGACAGGCGGGCGACCACGTCGGGATGCTTCTCGGCCACGTCGGTGGTTTCGCCGAGGTCGGCCTCGAGATCGTAGAGTTCGCACCGGCCGTCGGACTTCTTGCCGGTGCCCAGCCAGACGGCCTTCCATCGGCCGGCGCGGACGGCCTGCTTGCCGCCCTGCTCGCCGAACTTCCAGTAGAGGTACTCGTGCTCGCGCTGCGGCTTGCCGAGCAGTTCGGGCAGGTACGAGATGCCGTCGATGCCGGCGGGGATGGGAGCGCCGGCCGCCTCGCACGCCGTGGGCAGGAAGTCGTAGAAGGCCGAGATGTGGTCGCTGGTGCGGCCGGGTGCGATGCGGCCGGGCCACCAGGCGATGGTCGGCACGCGGATGCCGCCCTCGTACAGGTCGCGCTTGATGCCCCGCAGCGGGCCATTCGAGTCGAAGAACGCCGGGTCGTGGCCGCCTTCCTTGTGCGGCCCGTTGTCGCTGGAGAAGACGACGAGCGTGTCGCCCGCCAAGCCGTGCTGCTTCAGGCGGTCGATGGCGCGGCCGATGTCGCGGTCCATGCGCCACACCATGGCGGCGAAGTTCTTCTCCTGCTCAGGCCAGTCCTCGCCGGCAAACGGGCCCTGGTCGGGCACCTCCATGCCGCGGCTGCCGGCCTGGTTGTTGGCGTGGGGAATCGTGTACGGCAGATAGAGGAAGAACGGG
>JADHXV010000108.1 GCA_016782785.1 Planctomycetota bacterium
GATGGTCCTGGAGCGGGCCACCGGCCGCGTGGCCCATCACCGCTTTCGCGACCTGCCCGGTCTGCTCCGCCCGGACGACCTGCTGGCGCTGAACGACACGCGGGTCATTGCGGCGCAGTTCACGGCCCGGCGGCGGACGGGGGCGCGGATCAGCGGCTGTTTCCTTCGCGTGCTGGACGACGGCCGGTGGGAGGTGCTGCTCTCGGGCCGCGGGCGACTGCGCGAGGGCGAGACGCTGGCCCTCGTGGACGCCGACGACGGGCCGCAGGCCGACATCGCCCTGGAGTCCCGTGGCGAAGGCGGCGTGTGGACCGTCCGGCCGCCGGGCGAGGTCGAGGCGATGGCGCTTCTGGAGGCAGTCGGCCGGCCGCCGCTGCCGCCGTACATCCGCCGCGACCGCCGTGACCCGCGGACCGCCGCCGACCGGGCGGACTACCAGACCGTGTACGCCCGGGCCGACGGGGCGGTGGCGGCCCCGACCGCCGGCCTGCACTTCACGGACCGCGTGTTGGCGGCCCTGGATGAACGCGGCATCGAGCGCGTCGCCGTCACGTTGCACGTGGGCCTGGGGACGTTTCAGCCCGTCCGGGCCGAGCGTCCCGCGGATCACCTCATGCACGAGGAGGTTCTGGAGATCTCGGCGGAAGCGGCGGAGGCGATCAACCGGGCCCGGCGGGCCGGGCGGCGGGTCGTCGCGGTCGGCACGACGACGGTGCGGGCGCTTGAGTCGGCGGCCGGGCCGGACGGCACGGTGCGGGCGGGGCGGCAGGGGACCCGCCTCTTCATCTATCCGCCGCACGCGTTCCGCGCGGTCGGGGCGATAGTCACCAACTTTCACCTGCCGCGGTCGACGCTGCTGATGATGGTTGCGGCCTTCGCGGGGCGCGAGCGCGTGCTGGCGGCGTATCAGGAGGCGGTGCGGCAGGGGTATCGGTTCTACAGTTATGGCGATGCGATGCTGATCACGTAGGCCGGGACGACGTCCCGGCGATATGCTGCGCGGTGGGTCAGGAGACCCACCGCGCGACGTGCCCTTGGCGCGTTGGAGGTCTACGCCGGTCCGATGTACGTGTCGCCGGCGATCTCGGTCAGGCCGCGGTCGGCGCACACACGTTTCAGTTCCTCGCCGGTCCGCGCCGCCAGGGGACTGATTTCGACCTGGACCGTCGGCTCGCCCGTATTGTCGCGCGGCACGGCGACGCCGGCGGCTTCGAGCCTATCGGCGGCCAGGCGGACCATGTCGCGGCGGGCGGTGGCGGGGCTGTCCTCGCCCTGGGCGTTCTTGACGGGGCTGAACTCGCGGGCCCGGTCGATTTCCAGGACCACCGGGTTCTCGGCCAGGGGCAGGGCGTCGAAGACGAACATCTCGAACTTCACGCCGTTCGGTTCGTCGGGCGTGACTGTCTCGCCGGCCTCGTCCACGTAAGGGATCTTTTTCTCGGCCCGATGGAAGGGCAGGGCGAATTCGCCGCCCGCGGTCAGCCGCTCCACGAACCGCCGGGCCAGGATGTGGATGGCGATGCTGCCCGCCTCGAACCGAAGGCGGCCCTCGCCATCGGTCTGTTCGGCCAGATCGTCGGGCATGTCGCTGTACTCGATGACGTGCAGCCGGTCGCCCGAGAGGCAGAAGTTGCCGAGTTTCTCGAACGGGTCGCGCTTCCGGGCCATCTTGCTCGACATGTCGCTGCCGGCGTCGGCGTGGTAGCCCAGGAAGACCGGGTCCAGCGGCGGCACGAGCGGGTTGTCGACCTGCCAGTAACTGATGTGCTCGATGCCGCGGTCGGCCATGTCGGCCAGCATGCCGCGGCGCGCCAGCGCCAGCAGCGACCCGCCGTGCCCGTCCGGGCTGCGGGCCAGGCTGTCCGGTGCCGAGAGGATGAGCCGGCCCTTGAAATCGACCGCCGGCATCATGCCTTGGCGGAAGAAGAGGACGTCGCCTCGCGGCAGGCCGAAGTAGTCGTGTTCGGCGAAGAAGTCGCGCGTGGCCTGGTCGTTCGTCTCGCTCGTCATCACGTACCACGGGATGGCCGCCCCTGAGGCGCGGCGGACGGCCAGGATGCCCTCGGCGAAGACCTGAAAGAGCGGCCTCTCGGAGACCGGCCCCACTCGGAACGCCCCCTTCGGGCCATTGTACCCGAGGCGGGTGCCCTGGCCCCCGGCGACGGTGAAGGCGGCCACCTTGCCGGCGGCGATCAGACGATCGCCCCGGCCGCGCATGTGGCAGCGCTCGCGGCGCTGGGCGTCGGTCGTGGGCAGCGGGATAAACGGGGCGGGCTGGAGGTCGGCGGGCAGGTTCTCCGGTTCGGGATGGCGGACGTGCCGCTCGATGAGCCGGCCGAGTTGGCGGAAGTCGATCTCGGCCAGTTGCTCGAGCAGCCGGCGGCGGCCGTAACCGGAAAGGTCGGCCCAGAAGCGGAAGACGTGGTCCTGGCCGGCGTCGGCCGCGCGGCGGCGGATGGCGGATTCGTCCGGAGGGTTGTGCATCACGGCGGTTCCTTTCCGTGGTCTTCGTGGTCTGTCGGCCCGTGGGCGCAGCAGAGGTTCACGCGAGGGTCCCGAACCACCCGCGCCGGGCTACAGGGCAGGGTAGCAGCGCCGCGCCGGTCGCGGCAAGCCTTTTGGCGGAAACGGTCGGGGCGGCGGAAAAAAGGCCCGGCGAGGCATTTTTGCGGCGCGCTTTTGGTTGACAGACCATCTCGCCGGGTGCATAATACAGGTGTAAGGGGTCTGTCGAACGCGCCGCAACCTGTTTATGGGGCCAAACGGGGGGTGGAAAGGAGGCGCGGGGAACCCACCACACAACCTCACCGGCAGTACTGTTGTCGGAAACGGACTTATTTCTTATCCCTATATTGTGCAAGGGCGCCCTCGGGCGCCGACGATTTGGAGGACTGATCATGAAACGTCATGGGTTTACCCTCGTGGAGTTGCTGGTGGTCATCACGATCATCGGCCTCCTGGCGGGGTTGCTGCTGCCGGCCATCTACAATGCGCTGGAGCAGGCCAACCGCGCCGCATGCCAGAACAACCTGAGCCAGATCGGCAAGGCCTGTGCCCAGTGGGCCACCGCGCATCGCCAGCGCTGGCCCGACGTGTACGCGACCGACTCCGACCGGTGGGACGAGGTCGGCAACACCCGGGTGGACTTCTACGAACTCGACTCCACCGTCACCGACCAGGACCCGGACGACAAGAAGGGCGAGCCGATCCGCTCGAACACGGCGAACTTCTGGCGGCTGGTCGCTCACGCCGGCGCCACGGTCGACCTGTTTCTGTGCCCGTCGGCCGGCAACATTCCGGACGATACCGTCGTCCGTTTCGACGACGTCCGCGACTTCCGCAACGAACTGTATTGCAGTTACTCGTACCAGAACGTGCTCGGCCCCTACGCGCTGACGCAGACCTCGGCCGAGCAGCCCAGCAAACTGGCCGTCGCCGCCGACTGCAACCCCCAGCGGGCCGACTACTGGAGCAATGCGCCCCGGGGCAAAGGCGACGGTCGCACCGACTCCAAACTCGGGGAGCAGCCCGACTTCGAGCAGTCGAATGTCACCGAGCCCTGGAACGAAAGCCTCAGCGACGGCATCCCGGACGGCAATGCCTGGCAACTCAACAGCCCGAACCACAAGTTTGCCGGCCAGAACGTCCTCTACCTGGACGGCCACGTTGAGTGGCAGTCCCATCCGTACTGCGGCCCGTCCTACGACAACATCTGGCTCAAGAAGGACGACCAGGTCAGCGCCAGCGAGCCGATCCGGCCGGCTGAACTCAGCACCATCGAGAAGTTCGACAAGACCGATTCGTACGATGGCCAGGAGCAACTGAAGGCTGGCGTCGCCAACGACTCCTTCCTCGTGCCGTAGCGGCACGCACGGTTCGGCAGACCCACGCGGGCGGCCCTTCAACGGGCCGCCCGTTCTTTGCGCGCATCGCAGAGGAACGTTCGCTCCTGGCCGCCCCTATCGCCACAGTCCCTGTAAGAGGCGCATGCGGCGCGACAGGTCCATCGCCTCGTACCGGCACATCTCGTGGCAGCAGAAGCAGGAGATGCACGTCGCGTAATCGATGACGGGCCCCTGGTCGGTCATCGTAATCGCCTCGACCGGGCACGCCTTCGCGCACGAGCCGCACTTCACGCACTTGCCGCGGCGGACCTGCGGCTGCGTGACAAAGAGGTACGTCGCCACGCGGCTGACCCACGTGCCGAAGCCCATGCTGATGCCGGGGGCCTTGAAGTCCGGCACGACCTCGAACGGCCCGTCGACGTCGATGGCGTCGAGGCGGGCCGTGCCGAGGCCCTTGGCCTCCGCCAGCCGCAGGTACGGCACGGCCCGGGGCTCGATGCCCATCATCGAGGCCATGACGGTGTCGAGGGCGACGGCGTCGGTCGAGGCGAGGAGCCGGCCGACGTCCCTCGGCCGGCCGCCCGACGGTCCCTGGCCCTCCATCGCCACGACGGCGTCCATCACCACGAGGTCGGGCGGGCGGACCTGGTACACGTCGAGGACGGCGGCGGCGAAGTTCGCGGGGCCCTGGGCTTGGCGGTGCAGCCATGTCTTCTCGCCTCCCACCAGGTGCCCGTACGTGTTCTTGACGGCCCCGGTGATGCCGGTGGCGACGTGCGTCTTCATTTTCGGCAGGCTCACGAGGACGTCGCACTCCAGGACCTCGCGCGAGACGGCCAGGCGGTCGGCGAACGCCGAGTCGACGGCCACCTTGACGGGCGAGGCGCCCAGGTTGACGTACCGATCGCCGGCGACCTGGCGGATGCCGGCCACGGTGGCGGCGTGCTCGTTTGAGCCGTAAACCCGCATGCCCGAGTTGTCGCCGACCATGACGCGTGCGGCGCCGCGCCGCTCGGCCGCCTCGATGGCCCCCGCCACCACCGACGGGTGCGTGTTGACCGCCCTCTCGGGCGGCACAGCGCCCAGGATGTTTGGCTTCAGGAGGACCGTCTTGCCGGCGAGCGGCGGGGCGTAGTCGGCAAAGGCCCGCTCCACCGCCTCGGCGGCGTGGGCGTAATCGGTCGGGTAGATGCTGACGCGGGGACGGCTCACGGTCATCTCAGGACAAAGTACCCGTGTCCGACGATGTCGAACACCTTCTCTTCCAGGATGGCGAGGCCCGCCTGTGTGGCCATGCGGCGCCAGCCGGCGGCGTCGCTGATCGTCTGGTTCGTCAGGTCGTGGTACAGGTGATGCTCCAGGAACGCCGTCGGCCGGCGGCGGAGTTTCTCGTGCGGCTGTTTGCAGAACTCGCCCACGTATAGGAGCGCGGCCGGAAACTGCGTCCGCAGTTGCCGCATGAGGCCCGCGACCTTGGCCTCGCCCTCGGCCAGGTACTCGTGATACGTGTCCACGGCGGTGACGGCGTCGATGTCCGGATGCGCCTCGGCCACGGCCCCCAGGTCGAACATGTCGGCCTGGACCACCTCGATGCGCTCGGCCAGCGGCGACTCGGCCAGGACCTCGCGAGCGTACGCCACGGTGGGCGGGTCGATGTCGACGCCCACGCACCTGACCTCCGGCAGCGCCTCGCACGCGTAGAACAGAAACGCCAGGTCGCCGCAGCCCAGGTCCAGCACCTTGCGGGCCCCGTGCCGGCGGAGCATGTCCGTCAGAATCGGATAGGGCAGGGCCCGGCACAGTTGGCCGCTGCCCCGGCCGACGTACTTGCCCAGACGGCCCACGTCGTCCGGGTACCGCGCCCGGCCGCGGAGGAGGTCGGTCAGGCGGTGGAAGATCGGCTCGTAAGCGTAGGTGAGTTCGAAGAAGCCTCGCGGCTCGGCCATCAGGCGCCTCAGTTTCGGCAGGGCGCGGACCCGCCCGTCGTCGAACCGCACCAGGCCCACGCCGTCGAGGTACATGAGGATGCTCTCGAGCACGTGGCGGTCGAGGCCGGCCTCATCGGCCAGGGCGTCGAACGCGGCGTCCTCCGCCTCCAGCAGGCGGTCCAGCACGCCCGTCTCCAGCAGCGACCACAGGCACGAGCACACGGCGTAGCCGCGGACGTGCCGCAGGGCCTTGTCCATGCCGCGCTTGGTGCGGATGGACTTCGTGAGGCCGAGCAGGCGGATGACTTCCAGAACCTGGCTCACGCAGTCGCCTCCGTGCTCGGTGCATCGGCAGTGTCGGACGCGCCGTCGGCCTTGGCGTGACAGCCGGAGCCGCAGCTGGCCGGCTCGGCGGAGAGGATGCCGTCGTCGAAACTCGCGCGGACGGCCTGGCCGGGCGCGACCGTCAGAAACCGGTCGGCGTCCCAGCCGGCGTCGGGGGCGTCTAGGCCGGCCTCCAGGAGGGCGAGGTCGCCCTCGACCTCGGCGTACGCCCAGCCCTTTTCGGCGCACAGGCCGCGGACGTGCCCCTCCAGACCCAGGTGCCGGTCGAACGGAAACCGGATGAGCACGCCGCGGGTGTACTCGGCCTCCCAGCCGCTCATGAAGTCGGCCAGGTACCGGGCGTTTTCCTCGCCGTACTTGGCGACCAGGTCGTTCCAGTCGGCGTGGTACTCGGGCCCCAGGCCGCTGTTCGGGCGAGGGGCGATAGGCTCGCCGCGCTTCTGGCGGCACTCGATCCAGCCGCTCGAAAACCAGTACGTGCCCGGCGCCTCGGCAAAGAGGCGCTGGTACCGCTCCTTTGACCCGACGAGCAGCGTGATGCAGTCGTGGGCCCGCGGGATGACCAGCGGCAGCCGGTCGGCCCGCACACCGGCCATCGCGTTGTTGCACAGGCCGTAGCCCAGCAGGACCGCGTCGTACCGGTCGGGTGCGGCGGCGTCCACCTCTTCCTGGAGCGTTCGGCGGCAGGTGTCGCTGTTATCGTGGAGACCCTGCGGCAAAAGGGTGACGTCTACCGCGTGCCGCGCACGGGCAGCCACGTGGTACACCTCCCGCCGGAGGACTTCGCAGGCGATGACTTTCAGTCGCATGAACGTTTCTCACACATCGCACGCGGCTCGGGGTGCGCGCTCGCGGGTTACGCATACTCGGCCAGGATGCGGAACTGCTTGTCGAAGTCGACCTCCGGCACGAGGAACTTGTGCTTGTATTGTTCCACGCGGCCGTGGCGGCTTTCGATGACGTCGCGGTCGTACCGTTCCCACGTGCCGGCGGGCAGGGTCTTGACGCGCACGGCCCGGAGCCGTCCGGATGCCCGTTTCGACTCATACTCTATGTTAGACCGGCGAAGGGCGGCGTCAACCTCCGCGGCCAGCGTGGCGGCGGCGGCGGGCGGGACGTCGTCTTCCTCGACGAGCAGGGAGTAGCCCGGCACCTCGCCCCACGCGGGGCACAGACAGTAACCGTCGAACCACAGGCCCAGTTGAGCGGCCGACTGGTTGACGGCCGTTGTGACCTGGTGCTCGGTCAGTTTCTCGCCGGTCAGGTTGGCGACGTGCTCGCCCTTGTTGAGGAACTCGATGACGGGGGCGTCGCCGAGGCGGTCGACCACGCGGACCACGTCGTTCATGTTGTAGCGGAACAAGCCGCCGGGCGTCGTGATGATCAGGACGTACCGCCGGCCGACCTCGACCTCGTGGGCGAGCAGCGTGTCGGGGTCAGGGGCGTCCATCTGGTCGTCGGGCGCGAACTCGAAGAACGTGGCGGTGGCCTCCAGGACGCCTGCGCTGCCGTCGGTCGCCAGGGGAATCGAGAACCGGCCCTCCGAGGCGATGAGGCCGATGTCCCGCACGGGCGCCTCGCCCCAGTACCGGGGCAACTCCTTCAGGTACAGGCTCAGCGTGCCGCCCTTCCACGTGCCGACGAGCGGCACGTCCCACACGTCCTTCGGATACAGGTGGCCGGTGGCGTGGGCGGTGCGTTCGAGTTCGCGGGCGCGGTCGGGTCGGGGCCGGAGCCGGCGCTCGACGGCCTGTCGGACCTCGCCCGGCAGGTTCACGCCCTCGGCGAGCGTGCCGTCGGCCAGGTCGCGCAGGAGGTCGTCCTTGCGCTCGTCCATGGCGCGGGCCAGGCCGAGCAGCGTGCTCGGATTGGCGGTGACCGGCATGACGCGTTCGCACTCCAGGCCGAGCCGGCACAGGAGGTAATACTTCGAGGCGGTGTCGCCGGCGAGGGAAGCGGCGGCGGCACAGACGTACAGCCGGCGGACGAGGGGCCGCTGGCCCTGGGCCGCAAGGCCCGAGATCGCTCCCGCCGGCAGGCCCGACGGCGTGATCTCCTCGTCCATGCGGCTGGAGACCTGGAGGATTCTCGCCCCGAACGCGTCGAAGTGGGCCCTGAGCGCGCAGCACCCCCACACGTGCCAGCCCTCGCGGTAGTTCTTCAGGCCTTGGTCCGTTATGGGGATGTACTTGGGCCGGCCGGTGGTCCCGCTGGTCATCGCAAACATGCGGACCCGCGTGCCCGCGGGAAACAGCGCCGCCGTGTCGCCGCGGGCCACGCGCTGGATGTACGGCTCGGCGCGCTCGTAGCCGGCGACGGGCATGGCCCGGCGCAGGTCGTCGGCGGTCCGGGCGGACGCCAGACGGAAGTCGGCGCCGAACTTGGTGCGGGCGGCGTCGGCGAGCAGCCGCGCCAGCAGCCGGGCCTGCGTGGCCCGTGCCCGCTCGACGGCCCGCCGCCAGCGGCAGGCCTGGCGCAGGGCCTCGAGGCGCACGGGAATCCAGAGCAGCCGGCGCATCCGGATGGCCAGCGGCGTCTTCACGACACGGCTCCCCCGGCGGCGTCGGCGGAGGGGACGTCCGCCCTGTCGGCGTGATGGCGCCGGTCGGACGGACCGGCCCGGCCGGGCGCCGGCCGGGCGTCCTGCGTCTCCCCGGCAGGTGCGAGGTGCCGGTCGAAGAAGGCGCGGACCCTGCGGTGATAGGTCTCGGGGTCGGCGGCGACGGCCTGGTTATGCTTGGCGCCCGGGCAGACCCAGATGTCCTTGGGTCCGGGCTTGTCGTCAAAGAGGGCCTGGGCCTGCTCGAGCGGGACGTACGCGTCGCGCTCGCCGTGAATGAACAGAACGGGCACGCTTTCCAGTTTCGCCAAGGCCCGGCGGGTGCTGGGGAAGCGGCACCGGCACTTCAGTTCCACGTAGAACATCACCAGGGCCCGGAAAAAGCGGTTGACGGTCATCGTGCGGTCGGCGCGGGCCAAGTTGATGCGGGCGAAGATCTGGATCCACCGCTTCACCAGGCCGTCGATGCTGCGGTCGGTCGAGAACGCGCCGTCGACGATCAGGCACCGGATGTCGGTGTTGAGGGCGGCGGCAATGACGGCGGCGCTGGCGCCCCGGCTGATGCCCAGGACGCCCAGGCCCGCGTCCTCCAGGTTCCGCTGGCTCTTGACGTACGCGACGGCCGCCAGGATGTCGTGGACCTCGTAATTGGACGGCCAGTGCCGCGGCTCGAAATGGCTTGGCGCGAAACTGCCCCCGTGGCCGCGGAAATCGAACGTGAAGACGGTGTACCCGGCCCGGGTCAGGCCGCTGGCGTACCGGCCGGCGCTCAGCATATCGCTGCCGTACTCGTGGCAGAAAACGATCGTGCCTCGGTCGGGCGCGCCCGGTGGCCGCTCAATGAACATGCCGCGCAGACGTCGCCCTTCCAGGCTGGGAAACGTCACGATCTCGCCGTCCGGCGGGGTGTAGTCCTGGAGGTTGGCCGTCACGGGAAGCGGTGTATCCAGGAACAGGTTGACGGCCAGCCGAAGGTACTTGACCAGGTACAGGATGAGCAGCAGCGCCACGCCGGCGACGGCAGCGAGGAGGGCGATGAGGTACCAGTTCTCGGCCAGTGTCCGGCCCAGGT